>CAYXJZ010000013.1:0-51388 GCA_964465355.1 uncultured bacterium
CGCACGTGCCCAACCGGCTGCCGACCGAACAGGCTGGCGCGATGGCGTGGGATGCCTTGACCGCGCTGAGCGGCTTGGACCTGCTCGGCCTGCGCCCCGGCGAGACGTTGATGGTCTTCGGAGCCAGCGGGGGTATCGGGCACATGGCCCTGCAGTTGGCACTGCACATGGGTGTCCGGGTCCTGGCTGTGGTATCCGGTGATGATGGCGTTGCCCTGGCCCGACGTCTCGGCGCCGATGCCGTGGTCGACGGTCGCAGAGCCGACGTCTTGGTCTCGGCGTCCGAGTTCGCGCCGAACGGACTGGACGCAGCCATCGTCACCGCGGGAGGCGAGACTGCCGAGAGGTCCCTTCGCGCGATCAAGAACTCGGGACAGATCGCCTGGCCCAACGGCGTCCTGCCCGCGCTCGCAACGTCGCCGGGTGCGACGGTGTCCTACTACGACGGAGATCGACGCCGCGCCGCCACCGATCGACTGAACGCGCTCATCGATGCAAGCTCCTTCGAGGTCCATGTCGCCCGAACCTTCCCACTGGAACGAGTCCAGGACGCGCACCTTGCGCTACGGGACCACTACGTCGGGAAGCTGGCACTGCGAGTCGAGTAACACGCAGTCCCCTGGCCTTGGCGCCAAATGAGCACGACGGAGAACAGACCGTTCTCCGTCGTGCTTGTCGATTCGATGCGGGCCGCGAAGATCACGGCAGGCAGCTACCTGGGATCACCGGGTCGGAGACCTAGGCGTAGCGCAGGTTGGCCTCGGTCTCCAGGTCGAAGGCGTGGAGGAAGTTCAGGTCGGCCACCAGTTCGATCTGGTCGCCTGCCGCCACGCGCGCGTGGGGGTCGACACGGGCGACGACGGTCTGATCGCCGCCGACGCTGGCGATGATGTGCGTCTCGGCACCGAGGGGCTCGACCACTTCGATCTGCGCCTTGATGATGTTCTCGCCCTCGGTGGCCTGGCTGTAGCCGCGCAGGTCGAGGTTCTCTGGGCGGATGCCGACGTAGACCTTCTTGCCCTCGGCGGCGCGCAGCTTGTCGGCCAGCTCGCCGGTCGGCGCCAGGTCGAACTGCGGGCTCCTGAGCTTGCCGCCCTGCACGGTGCCGACCATGAAGTTCATGGCGGGCGAGCCGATGAAGCCGGCCACGAACTTGTTCACCGGCTTGTCGTAGAGGTTGATGGGGCTGTCGACCTGCTGGATGAGGCCGTCCTTCATGACCACGATGCGGGTGCCCATGGTCATGGCCTCGACCTGGTCGTGGGTGACGTAGACGGTGGTGACGCCAAGGCGTTGGTGCAGCTTGCTGATGGAGGCGCGCATCTCGACGCGCAGCTTGGCGTCGAGGTTGGAGAGCGGCTCGTCCATCAAGAAGACCTTGGGCTCGCGCACGATGGCGCGGCCGAGGGCGACGCGCTGGCGCTGGCCGCCGGACAGCTCACGCGGACGGCGGTCGAGCAGGTGGTCGATCTGCAGCAGCTTGGCGGCGTCACCGACGCGCTGCTCGATCTCGGCCTTGGGTGTGCGGCGCAAGCGCAGGCCGAAGGACATGTTCTGGTGCACGTTCATGTGCGGGTACAGGGCGTAGTTCTGGAAGACCATGGCGATGTCGCGGTCCTTGGGCGGGACGTCGTTGACCACCTTGTCGCCGATGCGCAAGGTGCCCTCGGAGATCTCCTCCAGGCCGGCGATCATGCGCAAGGTGGTGGTCTTGCCGCAGCCGGAGGGGCCGACGAAGACCATGAACTCCTCGTCCTGGATGTGCAGGTTGAAATCCCTGACGGCGGTGACGTTGCCGAACCTCTTGTAGATGCCCTCGAGCACGACCTCAGCCATACGGCCCTCCTACGTTGGGTTGACGTTGCCAGACGAGACTAACACCTTCCCCCGACGGCTGACTGGCGTACGGATCCGTATTCGGTCTATATTCGGTCTATGCGATTGACAGGGCAGGTCCGCTCCATCAGCTACCTGAAGGCCCACGCCGCCGAGTTGCTTCGTGACCTCGTGGTGACCCAGGCGCCGCTCTTCGTCACCCAGAACGGCGAGGTCAAGGCCGTGTTGATCGACATCTCCACCTTCGACCAGATGCAGGAGACGGCCGCGCTCCTGAAGCTGCTGTCCCTGGCCGATCGGCAGATCGGCGAAGGCTTGCTGGAACCGGCAGACGAGGCGATCGAGGCGTACATGGTGGACGGGTGAGCGCCATCAGGCATTGGCTCAAGGAGCCAGGCTGATGCAGGTGCTCCTGACCGACGGCGCGGCCCGCGACCTCGACGAGTGGTACGCGGCTGCTTACGCGCGTGGTGGGCACCTCGCGGCAGCGCGAAGCTTGGAGCGGATCGGCTCGGTGCTCGAAGGGATCTCCTCAGGCCGCCTGCGCGACGAGTCGCTGCCCGAGCTGAGGTACCTTGGCCGCCATCTCGAACGTCAGGTCGTGACCGACGACGGCCTGAAGATCGTGTTCAGACGCGACGCCGACAGGCTTCTCGTTGTCCTGATCGAGCCTGTGAACCGCTCGTACCAGACGCTGCTCGAACGGCGGCTCCTCGATGCATGAGACAGAAGGGCGCGGGTTGCCGTCAAGGCAACACGATGCCGTCGAGGCCAACGGCCAGCGCCCGGAACCGGCTTGCGGTTCGCGGGCGCTGGCGTCTTGGTGGAGGCGGCGGGAGTCGAACCCGCGTCCGGAGCCCCCTCTAGCGGGCGTCTACGCGTGTAGCCATCGATCAGTCGTCGGCGCACGGCAGGCTCGATGGCCGGCGCACCGTGCGATTAGGCGCCTAGGTTTCGCTTACCGGCGGACGCTCCACACCGGTTCGCTAGCTCGTATTGGGTCGTCGGATCCGGCGGGCCACGAGCGGGGCCTCCGGGCGACGTCGCTTAACCCTTAGGCAGCGAGGGCGTAGTTCTGGTTGCCAGTTATGGCGTTTGCAGCTTGGTAACGCGGCCAGCTGCGTCCGCGACGCGCAGCCTCGCCGTCGGCAGACCCCGTCGAGACCGTGTCGCCCCCATGGCGACGGCCCCCGGCAGTGACCGAAGGACGGTGGTTCCCGGGCTACGCCATCCCGGGATCCCCGGTCGTGAAGACCGGCCCGGTCGGCTGGACCGGGTCACGCAGCATAGCACGCCAAGGCGCGTTCACCGTCGTCTGGGAGCGTGATAGCATCCCGCCATGCCCTTGGCCGTGCAGATGATCGACGTGGTCAAGCGATTCCCGCTGGTGCTGGCCAACGACCACGTGGACTTCGACGTGGCCTGGGGCGAGGTGCACGCCCTCATCGGCGAGAACGGTGCAGGCAAGAGCACCTTGATGAAGGTGCTCTACGGTCTGCAGGCCGCCGACGAAGGCAACATCCTGGTCGACGGACGCGAGGTGCAGCTGCGCAGCGCCCGCGACGCCATCGACCTCGGCATCGGCATGGTGCACCAGCACTTCATGCTGGTCGAGACCCTGACCGTGGCAGAGAACATCGTCCTCGGCTCCGAGCCAAGGCGCGGTCCAGCCCTCGACGTGCGCGGCGCAAGGCGCAAGGCGCGCGAGCTGATCGAACGCTTCGGTTTCGATCTCGACCCTGACGCGCGCATCGACGAGTTGCCGGTGGGTCTGCAGCAACAGGTCGAGGTGCTCAAGGCCCTCTACCGGCAGGCGCGGGTGCTCATCATGGACGAGCCGACCGCCGTGCTCACGCCGCAGGAGACCCGCACCCTCTTCGCCTTCCTGCGCTCCTTCGCTGCCGATGGCAACGCGGTGGTGTTCATCTCCCACAAGCTCGACGAGGTCATGGAGGTCTGCGATCGCATGAGCGTCATGCGCGACGGTCGCATGATCGGCACGGTGCTGCAGGCCGAGACCAACCCGCAACAGCTCGCCTCCATGATGGTGGGCCGCGAGGTGCTGCTGCGGGTGGAGAAGAAGGAAGCCCAACCCGGTGAGCTGCGCATGGAGGCCCGTGGTCTCAGCCTTCTCCATCCGGTGAAGCGCAAACTGGTGCTCGACGACGTGAACCTCAGCCTTCGGGCGGGCGAGATCGTTGGCGTTGCTGGCATCGAGGGCAACGGCCAGACCGAGCTGGTGGAGGTGCTCACCGGCCTGCGGCGACCAGACGACGGCAGCGTGTGGCTGGACGGCAAGGACGTCAGCGAGCTGGGCGCCCGTGGACGACGCATGGCTGGGGTGTCGCACGTGCCGGAGGACCGCAACGAGCGCGGCCTGGTGCGGCCATACACGGCAGCCTGGAACGCCGTGCTGGGCGACCACCACCGCGAACCCTTCGCCAACGCCATCGGCCTGCTCGACCTCGGCGCCATCGAGGCCCATGCCAAGCGGCTCATCAAGGCCTACGACGTGCGGCCGACCGCCACGGAGGTCACCGCATCCAGCTACTCCGGCGGCAACGCCCAGAAGCTGGTGGTGGCGCGGGAGTTGGAACGCGAGCCACGGGTGCTCATCGCCGCCCAACCCACCCGTGGGGTGGACATCGGCGCCATCGAGTTCATCCACCGCCGTTTGCTGGCCGCACGCGACGCCGGCCTTGCCGTGCTGCTTGTGTCGGCCGACCTCAACGAGGTCATGAGCGTCGCCGACCGCATCGTGGTCATGTACGACGGCAAGATCATGGCGGAGCTCTCGCAGGCGGAGGCCACCACCGAGCGGCTGGGTCTGCTCATGGCGGGTTCCAAGCCGGCGACGGCCGCCTAGGCGCCGGCCAGCACCTCGGCCGACCTACCCGGCCGCGGGCTTCAGCGGGGCGCCCGTTCTTTCATGAACCTACGCAACTGAGCCGCCACCTGCGGGAACTCGATGAGGAAGGCGTCGTGGCCGTGCTGCGACACAAGCCGCAGGTAGCTGGCCTGTGGCATGCCCTCCACCAGCTGCCGCTGCTCCGACTCCGGGTAGAGCACGTCGCTTGGGATGCCCATGACGAGGGCGGGCATGTCCATGCGCCGAAGCACCTCGCGCAGCGAGCCGCGGCCGTGGCTGATGTCGTGATCGTCCATGGCCAGCGTCAGCCCGATGTAGGTGTTGGCATCGAAGCGCTGCACCAGCTTCACCCCCTGGTAGGCCAGGTAGGAGGCGATCTGGAAGCTGGCCTCCAGGCCGTCCTCCCCTGCCCTGCGCTCACGGCCGAACTTCTGCTCCAGTGAGTCGGGCGAGCGGTAGCTGAGCATGGCGATGGCGCGCGCAAGGCCAAGGCCCGTCTCCGGCTGCTGCCCGGCAGGGTAGCGGCCGCCGCTGTAGAGCGGGTCGGCGCGGATGGCGCGGCGCGCGACCTCGTTCAGGCCGATGGCCCAGGCCGAATGGCGCGCACCGATGGCGATGGCCACCAACGAGCCCACCCGCTCTGGGTGCATGGCCGCCCACTCCAGCGCCTGCATGCCGCCCATGCTGCCGCCGATCACGGCGCGCAGCCTGCTGACGCCCAGCTGGTCGAGCAGCCGCCGCTGCACCTCCACCATGTCGCGCACCGTGAAGCGCGGGAAGGCAGGGCCGAAGGGCCCGCCACTGCGCGGGTCGACCGAGGTGGGGCCGGTGCTGCCGTAGCAACCGCCCAGCACGTTGCTGCTGACGACGAAGTGCTCGCGGGTGTCGATGGCCTTGCCGGGACCGATGAGCGGGTCCCACCAGCCAGGCACCTCGTCCGCTCCATGCCGCCCGGCCGCATGCTGTGAGCCGGTGAGGGCGTGGCAGACCAGGACAGCATTGCTGCCGGTGGCGTCCAGCTCGCCGTAGGTCTCGAATCCGACGGTGACCTCGGTCAACACCGCCCCATGCTCCAGCCGCAGCGGATCATCGGCCGTGGCGACCACCGCCGAACGCGCCTCGACGATGCCGACGTTGCCGTCGCGACCGTGGTCGCTGCGCGCCAACAGGGCGGCGTGGGCACCCCAGGTCTCGTGCACGAGGCGTCGACCCGCCCCACCCTGCCCGCCCGGCGGTGGACCTTCGTTGCTCACGTAGCAGACGCCGCCAGGGCTGCCGCCAGATCGGCCTGCAGGTCGGCCAGCGCCTCCAGCCCTACGCTGAGCCGCACCGTGCCTTCGTGCACGCCGGCTGCAGGCCGCGCGTCACCGAGGCCGGCGTGGGTGGTGGTCCACGGGTGGACGGCCACGCTCTTGGCGTCACCGATGTTGGCCAGCAGCGACACGAGCTGCAGGGCGTCGAGGAAGCGGAAGGCGGCGGCCTGATCGTGCAGGTCGAAGCTGACCACGCCACCGAAGCCGTTGCGCAGCACCCGTTTGGCGATCTCGAAGCTGGGATGGCTCGACAGCCCTGGGTAGCGCACCGCCGAGACCTCCGGCCGCGTCTCCAGCCAGGTGGCCAGGCTCATGGCCTGCTCGCTCATGCGCAGCACCCGCAGGTCCAGGGTCTCCAGGCCCTGCAGCGCCTGGAAGGCAGCGAAGGGTGAGAGGGTGGCGCCAACGGTGAACAGGCCGAGGTCGTGCACCCTTGCTGCAAGGGCGGTGGCGCCGTGACGCCCCACCAGCGTGTGCCCCTTGGGGTCGACCTGATGGAAGGCGGGGAAGCGCACCGGGTCGAACACGAAGCGCCCGCCGTCGATGACCACGCCAGCCACGAAGGTGCCGTGGCCACCGATCCACTTGGTGGCGGAGTGCACCACCACGTCGGCGCCATGGTCCAAGGGGCGGCAGAGGTAGCCGCCTGCGCCGAAGGTGTTGTCCACCACCAGCGGCGCGCCGCCAGCGTGCGCGGCCTCAGCCAGCGCGGGCAGGTCGGGCACGGTGCCGCTGGGGTTGGCGATGGTCTCCACCCACACGGCCACCACGTCGTCGCCCATGGCCTGGGCCACTGCTTCGGCGGTGGGCGCCACGATGGTGGCCTCCAGCCCCCATGGCTCCAGCCACTTGCGGAACAGGGCGAAGGTGCCGCCGAAGGCCTCGCGTGAGAGCACCACCCGCGCACCCGGCCGCGCCAAGGCAAGCAAGGTGAAGGCGCTGGCCGCCTGCCCGGAGGAAAGGGCCACGCCGGCGGCGCCGCCCTCCAAGGCCACCATGCGGTCGGTGAAGGCCTGCACGGTGGGGTTGTGCATGCGGCCGTATTGGTTGCCTGGCTTCGTCCCGGCGAACACGTCGGCCGCCGTCTGGGCGTCTTGGAACACGAAGGCCGAGGTCGGGTGGATGGCGGGCGCGCGGCTGCCTGTCACAGGGTCGGGGCTGGTGCCCGCATGGACCTGCTGGGTGGCGAAGCCTTGCATGGATGGGGGCTGGTCGTCCTGCACGTTGAACTCCTCCGATCGGTCCGCCCATGGCACGATCGTCGCGCCGAGAAGCAGCGGCTGGATGAGCACCCGCCTGCATGAAGGCTGGTTGCTGCGGTGTCATGGGGCCAGGTCCCTCGACCGCTCTGGATCCGAGTGCCTGCGTCGGCCTAGCCGGCGTCAAGCGCGGAACATCACACCATAATGGCGCACATGTTGCACGGTTTCCCTGATCGTTGAGCCGAGTGGGCGGCGGTGGCCGAGGGAAGCAGGGCCGCGCCGTTGGTTAGCATGGTCCCCGTGACCACCCCGATCCTGCATGTGCCGGCCTTGGACCTGGCCGCCGAGCTGGCCGAGCTGCGGCCGGAATTGGACGCGGCCTTGGCCAGGGTGCTTGACTCGGGTCGTTTCATCCTCGGACCAGAGGTCGAGGCCTTCGAAGGGGAGGCGGCCGAGTACTTGGGCGTGGCCCACGCCGTGGCGCTGAACTCCGGCACCGACGCGCTGCTCATTGCCCTTCGCTTGGCCGGCGTGGAGCCGGGCGACGAGGTCGTCACCACCCCCTTCAGCTTCTTCGCCACCAGCGAGACGGTGATGCTGCTCGGCGCAGTGCCGGTCTTCGTCGACCTGCTGCCTGATAGCTTCCTCCTCGATCCTGAGGCGGTGGCGGCCGCTGTCGGCCCCCGGACCAAGGCCATCCTGCCCGTGCACATCTACGGCGAGCTGGCCGACATGGGCGCCATGCGAAGGCTGGCCGACGAGCACGGCCTCGCCATCATCGAGGATGCCGCCCAGGCCTTCGGGGCGCGGGTGCTGCCTGGCAGCGCCACCGCCGCCTCCGACCCCACCCTGCTCGGCCGGGCGGCCGGCGCCCTTGGCCAGACCGGCGCCTTCTCCTTCTACCCGACGAAGAACCTGGGTGCCTATGGGGACGGCGGCCTGCTTAGCACCGACGATCCCGAGCTGGCGGCGCGTGCTCGGCGCCTGCGCAACCACGGCGGTGAACGGCGCTACCACCACGAGGAGCTGGGCTACAACTCGCGGCTGGACGCCATCCAGGCTGCCGTCCTGCGGATCAAGCTGCGCCGCCTCGAAGCCTGGACCCAGGCCAGGCGGCAGGTGGCCGCCCGTTACGACCGGCTGCTCACGGGCATCGACGGCCTGGCCACGCCGCCGGCCTCGCCGGGGCACGTCTACCACCAGTACACGGTGCGCGTCGCCGACGGCCACCGCGACCGTGTCGCCGATGCGCTGCAGGCGGCGGGCGTGAGCACCACCGTCTACTATCCCCACACGCTGGAGCGCTACGGCGGCCGGGTCGACGGCACGATCCTGCACGCCCACGCCGCGGCGGCCGAGGTGCTCTCCCTGCCCATCTACCCCACCCTGGCCCAGGAGGCGCAGGAGCACGTGGCAGCTGCGCTTCGAGCCGCGCTGTAGCACCGTGTAGATACGCGGTGTGGTAGGCTTGCGCCGCCCCGTCGGAACCGCGCGGTGGCGACCCCCGAACCAGGTCAGGTCGGAAGAAGCAGCCTTAAGGGGTGATCGTCAGGTGCCGCGGATCTCTGGCGGGGCACTTCCGTGGCGCCAGTCGGGGCAGATCCAGGGCGCTGCTTTGACGCTCCTTTGACGACACCTCCCCTAGGCTCCGCCCATGGACAACAGAAGGAACGCCCACCGGCCACCGGGCCTCATCGGCCCCGCAACCTTCGGCTCTCTCGCCGTCGGGCAGCGCCTTCGCTTCGCGCGTGCCCTCGCCGCCCTCCTCCTTCTGGCTACGTTCGCCACGGCCTGCCTGCGAGGCTCGGGGCCGCCACCGCCCCTCGACGACTACGACGAGTTCCTGCCCACCACCATCGGCGAGATGCGCGAGATCGAGTACCTCTTCCCTGGTGCCGACCAGCCTTCCATGGTCACCGTTGAGGTGCACGACGGCCTCCTCATCCTCGAAGGCGACATGATCATCGGCCGGGAGGCTGACCTGGATGCGGGCGACGCCGTCGGCCCGCGTTCGCTCGTCGTCAGGGGAGCGTCCACCCGCTGGCCGGTCGCGCCAGGCGGCCCCCCATACACCTACCTCGTGCCTTTCGTGATCAGCGACAGTTTCAGCGACGGCTACGTCAGCAGCATCATCGATCCGGCCATCGCCCACTGGGAGGCCAACAGCAACCTGCGCTTCGTGCAACGAAGCGACGAAGTCGACTACATCGAGTTCGAGATCCGCGCCGACCGCTGCAGGGCCGACGTCGGGCGGATCGGCGGGCGTCAGGTCATCCAACTGGACGAGGCCGGATGCACTCGGGTCGGCACCGTGATCCACGAGATCGGGCACGCCATCGGCCTCAAGCACGAGCATCAGCGCAACGACCGGAACCAGCACGTGACCATCCTCAGCCACAACATCGAGGAAGACATGGCAGGCAATTTCACGCTCTTCGACCAAGGCAGGGACGTCGGTCCATACGACCACGGCTCGATCATGCACTATGGCCCAAGGGCCTTCGGCAAGCCGGATCCAAGCAACCCGGGGCAGCGCCTCGTCACCATCCAGACCATCCCGCCCGGCATCGTCATCGGCCAGGCCACCGTGCTCTCCGACCGGGACATGGCCGCGGTGCGGCGCATCTACCCCGAACGCGACCTGCCGTTCGTCTCCATCACATCGCCCGATCCAGGGCCTCCGCCCACCCCTGGCTTCGTCGTCGACGAAGGCGTGCCTGTGCTCTTCAGCGCCGACGCGGTGACCGACATCTTCGGGTCGTACAGCGACCTTGGCAACGTGATCGTCTCGTGGTCATACGAGCGCGCGGGCATCCCCTTCACCTTCGGCTCCACCGGTTCCGGCGCCAGCCTCAGCCACGCCTTCTGCGACGGCGTCCACGACGTCACGGCCACCGCCGTCCACACGCCGACCGGCGCCTTCGCCAGCGAGACCGTGCGGGTCGTGGTCCATGACCTGGGGATGACCGACCCGCCAGCCATATGCGCCGTGTCGGTCTCGATCCTCGAACCCCTGGAGGGCAGCGTCCACATCGAAGGCGGCAACATCCCCTTGCGCGCGGTCATCGACGACGACCAGCCTCAGATCAGCGAGCCCCTCTACCCCGTGATCTGGCGCCTGGGCGATCCCGACACGGGTTCCATCGTCGGCATGGGCCTTGACAGCCTCACCAAGCTGGGGGCAGGTACGCACACCATCTTCGTGCGCTACGGCGCGGCCACAGACTCGGTGACCATCACCGTCGTCGAGCAAGGTACCCCGCCGACCGCGCAGATCACCGGCCCCGCGGACGGCAGCCTCTTCACCTGGTTCGACCATGGCGGACCAGGCAGCTACATCGACGTCGAGTTCAGCGGCACGGCCAGCGACGTCGAGGACGGTTTGCTCCCTGGCAGCGCCCTGACCTGGCAGGTCCGGCGCGAGGACCAAGCCAGCTTCAGCGACCGCGGCACCGGCAACACGCTGGTCATCCGTTTCCTCTACGACGCCACCGGCGGGCAGTCCATCTTCGCCTACGAGGTGCGGCTGGCCGCCACCGACTCTGACGGCATGGTGGGGACCGACGCCATCCAGGTCCTGATCCAGTCGCCTCCGAACTAACCTCAGGCAGCGGCTTCCACAGCGTAGGGCGGCCGCCTCTGGTCGAGGCGGCCGCTTCTGCTCAAGCCTTCAGCCCTGGCTTCGACCTGTACACCCTCGCCACGTCGGCCACGCGGCCGACGTTGTCCTTGATGAACTCGATCTCGACCTGATCCTTGACGTCCACCCTGAACATGATGCGCGCGCGGACGTTGTCATGCACGTCGGCCGCCACCCTTGACGCGCTCTTGTTCATGCCGCCGATGACGTCGAGGATGTCCTTGAGCAGGCCGGGCCGGTCCACCGCCAGCACCTCGAAGTCCACCGGGAAGACCTCGCCGGACGGCAGGTCCCAGGTGACCTGGATGAAGCGCTCCGGCTCTGACTTCATCAGGTGCTTGACGCTGGGGCAGTCCACCCTGTGCACCGACACCCCACGCCCCCTGGTGATGTAGCCCACCACCTCGTCCCCGCGCACAGGTGAGCAGCAGCGAGCCAGGTTGGCCGGTGCGTCCATGCCCTCGACGAAGACGCCGGAGATGCTCTTGCGCACCGGTGGGGTCTGCGGCCTGCTTGGCTTGGGTGCGGTCACCGACTCCGGCGCCAGCACGTCGACCACCTGCTTGATCTGCAGCCGCTTGGCGGCAAGGGCCAACAGCAGGTCGTCACCGGAGTCGGCCTTGAGCAGCACCTTGGCGGCGGCGTCGAGCTTGCCCTTGCTGAGCAAGGTGTTCACAGGCAACTGCCTGCGCCGCAGCGCCCGCTCCACCTGCTTGCGACCGGCCTCGAGCAGGCCCGCCCGCTCCTGCAGGCGGAACCAATGACGGATCTTCTGCCGCGCCGAGCGGGTGGTGGCGATCTGCAGCCAATCGGGCGACGGGCCGTATGCCTGGCTGCGGTTGGTCAGCACCTCCACCCTGTCGCCCGTCTGCAGGGCGTAGGACAGGGGCACGATCTCGCCGTTGACGCGCGCGCCGACGCAGCGGTGACCGATCTCGGTGTGCACCTGGTAGGCGAAGTCCAGCGGCGTGGAGCCGCGCGGCAGGTTGACCACGTCGCCGGCAGGCGTGAAGACGAGGACGCGTTCGGCCAGCAGGTCGGTCTTCACGGCGTCGACGAAGGCGCCGGCCGACTCCGCCGATATGTCGACGTCGAGCAGCTGCTGCATCCAGGTCAGGCGCTTCTGCACCTCGTCGACGTCGTCGATGCCCTGCTTGTAGGCCCAGTGGGCCGCCACCCCGAACTCGGCCACCTCGTGCATGTCACGTGAGCGGATCTGCACCTCGATGGGCTGGCCGAGCAGGCCGATGACCGTGGTGTGCAAGGACCGATAGCCGTTGGGCTTAGGCACAGCGACGTAGTCCTTGAAGCGCCCTGGGATCGGCGACCACAGGCTGTGCACGATGCCGAGCGCCCGGTAGCAGATGGCCTTCTCGCTCTCGTCGGCCTCACGCTCGAACTGGCCGTTGCCCAGCATCTGGGGGTCGAGGATCACGCGGATGGCCATGAGGTCGAAGATCTGGTCCAAGTGCTTGCCGTCGCGCTGCATCTTGCGGTGGATGCTGTAAAGGTGCTTCGAACGACCAGAGAGCTCGTAGCGCAGGCCCTCGAGCTTGAGCTTGTCGGCCAGCAAGGCGATGGACTCGCGCACATAGCTCTCGCGCTCCATGTGGCGCATGCGCACCTGACGCTGAAGCTGCTGGTAGCGCTCCGGCTCGAGGTACATGAAGGCAAGGTCCTCCAGCTCGTTCTTGATGTGGTTGATACCGAGCCGGTGGGCGAGTGGCGCGAAGATCTCCAGCGTCTCGCGGGCGATGCGCTGCTGCTTGACCGGCGGCATGCTGGCCAGGGTGCGCATGTTGTGCAAGCGGTCGGCGAGCTTGACCAGGATGATGCGCACGTCGCCCACCATGGCGAGCAGCATCTGGCGCAGGTTCTCGGCCTGCTCGTCCTCGTAGGCGCGCACCGCCAGCTTGGAGATCTTGGTCTCGCCCTCCACGATGCGCCGCACCGGCTGACCGAAGCGCTCCTCGATGTCCTCGAAGGTGACCTGGGTGTCCTCCACCGTGTCATGCAGCAGCCCGGCGACGATGGCGTCGCCGTCCAGACGCATCTCGGCCAGCAGGCCGGCCACCGCGACGGGATGGGTGATGTACGGCTCTCCGGAACGCCGGACGTCGTCCCGGTGCGCGTGCGCAGCCAGGTCGAAGGCCTCTGCCACACGTCGCCTGTCCACCTCGGGGAGGTAGTCGGTGAACTGGACGAGTCCGGCGCGAAGCTCTTCCATCTGAACCGAAGATGCTACCACGCCGTCAGGACCTCGCCCCGTTCCCACGCTGCCGCTCACCGGCGTCCCAGACGCAGCACCCACCACAGGCCCAGCGCGCCTGCGAGGGCGTTGGCGGCCCACGGGCCGGCCCAGACGGGCAGCAGACCGGCCACCGACAGCAGCTGGCCGAACACGTAGAGCACGTACCAGGCCAGGGTGACGGCCAGCGCAAGACCGAAGGCGATGGCGCGCGAACGCGCGAAGGTGATCGACAGCGGCACCGCCATCACCAGCAGGGCCAGGTTGGAGACCGGCTCAGCCAGCTTGCGGTGCCACAAGGTGGCTGCCTCGCGTCGCTCGCTCACGCTGGCGCCGGGGTCGCGGGCGTCGCCCCACAGACGCGAGAGCGAACGCGCGTCCTCGAAGCCGCCGGCGCTGAAGCGGGCCACCAGCTCGCCCTCGTCCATGCCGGTGGAGAGCACCAAGGGGGCATCCTGGCTGCTGCCGCGGGCGTCCAGCCGCACCAAGGCACGCAGGCGGGCCACCGGCTCCAGGTCATCGGCATCGAGGGCGGAGAGGTCGAGACGCTGGGTGCGGTGTCCTTGGAGCACCAGGTCAAGCCCATCGAAACGGGCGCGTTGCGCCCTCACGATGGTGAGGACCTCGCCCTCCCAGCGCTCCACGCGCACGTCCTCCATGGTGCCGTCACGGCTGACCGAGGCGAAGCTGAAGCTGAAGCCCTGCACCGGCAGGCGCTGGGCTGCCAGGCGGAAGAGGCCGCTGCGGCCGGCTGTGAGGCGCCAGTAGGTGTCGGCCACCGCCGCGTTGCTGCGAGGGACCAGCCACTCGTTCATCGCCAAGGTGCTCGCAGCGGCGACGGTGCCTAACAGCAGGCAGAGGCCGGCGGCGCGCAGCATGGGCACGCCACCGGCCCTGGCGGCCGTGAGCTCGTTGTCGTGGCTGAGCCGACCGAAGGCGAGCAGCACGGCCAGCACCAGCGCGACGGGCGCCGTCTGCACCAGGGCCTGCGGCAGCAGCAGCGCGATCCAGCCGGCCACGTCCCAGATGGGGACGCCGACCATCCACTGCAGCCTCGGGAGCACGGCGCTGACCACAGCGAGGCCGGCGTAGAGCAGCAGGCCGAAGGCCAAGGGCGGCAGCAGCTCGCGCAGAAGGTACCGGTCGAAGCGGGTCAAGGACGGCTCACCTGGTCAAGCATCGTATCCGCAGGTTGGAGGACGCGGAGCCGATCCGGCCCAAGGGGGTGGGTCTGCAGTGTCACCGAGAACCTCGCCGCGGATCCATCGGCCTCGTCGTAGCGGTAGCCGGCCTCGATGCGACCGCAGCAGGTGGTCCAGCCGATGTCGAGACCGTAGCCGCGCAGCCACGGGCCGTGACCGCCGATGAAGGCGTAGGTGTCGACGGCCAGGTAGGGGCGCAACAGCCAGCGGCCCTGGTCCCAGGTGATGGGGACGGCGCCTAGCACCGTGAGCTCGCGCAGGCTACGGCCGTCCACAAGGCCCCAAGTCGCGCGAACGCCGCCTTCCCAGCCGAGGCCATCCTGCGTCCAGCGCAGCGAGGTCCTCAGGCTGCTGTCGCGCTGCGGGCGGGGATCCAGCCAACCCCCAAGTCGCGCCCTGACCTCGAGGCGCAGCTCACCGTCAGCCAGTGGCCCGTAGACGCTGAGGCTGGGATCGAGCATCGACCAGCCGATGCGGGAGCCGGGGCGGAGCGGGTCGTCACCGAGGCTGTAGCGCACCGTCAGGGCCATGCTCGCCCGCCAGGAGGCGGACAGCGCAAGGTCGACGCTGCTGCTCAGGTCGATGCGCTGATCCGACGCCACCCTGTCCACCGAGCCGGTGAAGGGCGAGCGGCCCCTCACCCAACGACCGAGGTAGGAGAGCTGAACGCGCGCCGGGCCCCAGCTGCCCTGCAGGGACGGGGTGACCGACCACCAGGTCTGCTGGGCGTCCAGCCCGGGGTAGGTGCTGTGGTTGAAGGCGAATCCGAGGCTGGGGCGCCAGTTGCCCCAACGCCAACCGCTCAGGCTCAGGTTGCTGTCCACGCTCAGGCTTGGCCCGACGATGTCCCCCACAGCCTGCTCCTGGGCCGTGTAGGCCCCGGTGATGCCAAGGCCCATGGTGGCGACCGGGACACCGGGCAAGGGCGGGCTCAGGGTCTGCTGCCAAGCCAGGCGCGTGGTGCTGCGCCGCACCGGGTTGTCGATGGCCCCGCCCTCGAAGCGCTGGCCGGCGGTGAAGCGCCAGCCGCTGCCCAGGGCTGCTGTGCTGCTCCACACGAGGGAGAAGCGGTCACTTGCGCCCGTCCACTGCAGGCTGTGGCCGCCCTCGGCAGCGGTGAGCCGCAGCCGTAGGTCAGGCGGGTGGGTGTCATCGCCGGTGCCGACCTCCCAGGCGTAGGCCACACCGTCGGCCACCTCCCGCAGCAGGCTGCCGATGATCAGGCCACGCTGGCCGGCGGGATCGCTGCCGATGGTGACTGGGAGCTGGATGGCCGCCAGGCTCTGCTCACTGATCTCCGTCGGGTCGCGTAACGCCCAGCGCACGCCGGCCACCACGGCCACACCGCCTTCGACGATCGCCACGGTCCGGCTCAGGTCGAGGCTGGCGCGGCGAGCCTCCAGCCGGACGTGTGCCGACTCGGGCGGGCAGTCGCAACTGGTCAGCACGAGATCGGCGGCCTGCAGCACCTCGCCGTCGAGCAAGGCGTGCGCGGCATCGAGGCGGAGCTGGCTGGTGGCGAGGCGCAAGGCGTGGCCTTCGATCGCCCCCGTCATGAGGTCGATGGTCACCGCCTCTGCCCAGCCGATGGCGTCTGGCCCTTGCAGGCTCACGCCGCCGAGGCGGGCCTCGCCGAGGCCGGAAGAGAGGGCTGCGGCCTCGAGCAGCCAATCGCCTGTCTCCACCCTGACGCGGTCGGCCTCGAGCTGCAGGGCGCCCATCAAGCCTCTGACGCGGAGGCCCTCGCTGTACACCCTCAAGCCCGCGCTCGGCACGCTCAAGCAGACCTCGCCGCTGAAGCTGGCGGTGTCAGCGAGGCGATCGGTGACCAACTCTCGGAAGACCACCCGGCCGAGTCCTTGGACGGTGATCTCACCACCGCCCTCGACCAGACGACAGCCGCCCTCTGCAGCGCGGGCGGAGCCCCCCAGGAGGAGCAGGATCAGGGGGAACAGCAGCAGCAGACGGTGGGGGCTCACCCGCCCCCAGGCGCTCCATCCGGGGCCGGTGAACGTGCCCCAGATGGAGCCGCCTCTGCCGCAGGGTCGACCATGCGCTCGCGCAGGCCTTGCACCCGCGCGAGGAAGGCACCGTCCACCTCGGTGCGCACATCGTAGGTGGCCTGTCCCTGCAGGTCGATGGGATCGAGCTGCAGCGCCGTGCCTGCCCCGCCTTGCAACTCGAAGAGGCCGTCGTGGTAGCGGTACTCGCCCAACAGCAGGATCCGTCCGTCGTCCAGATCGATCCAGGCTTCGGCAGCGCTGGCAGACGGCTCGGTGGCCACCACCTCGCCGATCAGCCATGCCAGACCGGCGGAGGGGTCGACGCCCATGCCGCCCGCCTCGACGACGAGGCCGGGCCTGAGCAGCGCCACACCGCCCGCGGCCTCGACACGGCCGAGCTGCAGGTCGATGAACAGCTCGGCAGCCCTGACCTGGCCGACCGCGCCGTCCAACTGCGCATCGCGTGCCTCGAGGGTCTGCCCCTCGGCGTAGGCGATCCATGCCGCCACGAGGCGCATGCCGCTTGCCTGGTCGATGACCTCGCCACCGTCCTCCAGGACCGTGAGACCGCTGACCAGGTCGAGGCGCTGGGTGCCGTAGGCGACCACCGAGAGCTCGGCGAACGCCTCCGGCGCCTGGCCCCATGCCGGGTGCGCCAGGAACAGGCAGAGCAGGAGCAGGGAGGACATGGCGCGCCGCATGGGGCTAGCCTACCGGCCGAAGATGACGGCTGGAGGTGAGCCCTCTTTCATCCAACGCCAACCCAGACCCGATCCGACGCTCAGCCACGCGGCCGCAGAGCGAAGCGGTACCGGGCATCCAGCGGCCGCGTGGCCAGCAGGGACATGCCTTCCTCCCGCCCGATCGACAGCCAACGCTGCACGGCACCCTGAACGGTCTGGACCTCGCCTCGGTCGAGCCAGGCATCGGCCAAGCCCCCCAGACGCCCCATCGGCGTCTCCGATCTCAAGGTCACCGCCGTCGCCATCCCCCTCTGCGCCCGTGCCCACTCCTCCTCCGTCGGGCCTTCCTCCTGGAAGCGTTCCATCACCTCCTCCACCACGTCGGCGACCTCCTGCCAGCGCTCTGCGCCCGTCGACACGTAGGCCTGGAAGGTGCCAAGGCCGTCGGCCGGGTCGTAGAAGAAGGAGGCCTCGTCCACCAGCCCTGGCTCGACCAGGGCCCAGAACAGCCGTCCGTTGTCGGCGTCGCCAAGCACCTTGGCCAGCAAGGCGGCGGCCAGGCGCTCGGGGTCCTGGGTGGACGGCGCAGGCGCGTACCAGCACAGATGGGCGCGATGGATGCCGGCGACGTCCTCGGCCTCCTGGCCCCGGCGTGGGGCGAAGGTGGGGTGCGACCGACGACCATGCCCGGGCTGCCAGTCGGCGGTGACGGCGGCCACCTGCTCCACCACCTGGTCCCAGTCGTAGGCGCCGGTGATCACCATGAGGCTGCGGTCGGTGCCGTAGCGGTCGCCGTGGTAGGCGCGCACCTGATCGACGCTGATGGACGACACCGTCTGCTGCGTGCCGAGGACCTGCCCGCCCATGGGATGGCCGTTGAAGAAACGCTCGGAGGCCCGCTCGAAGGCGCGTGCCGCCGGCCGGTCCTGGTACATGGCGATCTCCTCGAGCACCACCTTGCGCTCGGTCTCCAGCTCGGCCGCGTCGAAGGCGGGGCGCAGCAGACTGAGCAACAGGTCCGTGAACTCGGCTCGCCGCTCGGCCAACACCGCACCGTAGTAGAAGGTGCGCTCATGGCTGGTGTAGGCGTTGTAGTGGGCGCCCATGGCGTCGAAGGCCCGGTTCAGGCTGAGGGCGTCCCAGCGGCCGTCACCCTTGAAGGCAAGATGCTCGAGGAAGTGCGAGATGCCGGACTGCTCCGGCGTCTCGTCCCTCGCGCCGGCGTCCACCATCACACCAAGGGCGACCGACCGGGCCGGGCTGCGCTCCCCGAGCAGCTGGAGGCCGTTGGGCAGCCGCAGGTAGTCGAAGCCGTCGGGGATCACGCCGGTGCCGCCAGCCTAGGCGCTGGGCCGGAGGTGACCACGGTGGCATCGGGCAAGGGTCGTGCCGCCAGGAAGTCGTTGACCATGCCAAGGTCGGGGGCCATCAAGGTGGTCTCGGCCTCGATCAGGCTGCGCGGACGCCCGAGCGACCTGACGTCGCTGGCGAGGCGGGCCACGCGTGCGCCGGTTGACTCGCCTTGCATGATCAGGCTGGAGCGCAGCAAGGCCCTGCCCCTGTCGAGCTCCTCCTGCTCAACGCCTTGCTGCAGCCGCACCAGCTCGGCCAGGGTGACCTCGATGGTCTCCGCCGCCCGCTCTGGCGTGGTGCTGGCGTAGGTGAGCCGGTAGGCGTCGCCGTCCACCCACCTCACGCTGGAAGAGATGCCGTACACAAGACCGCGCCGCTCCCTGACCTCGGTGAAAAGGCGCGATCCCATGGAGCCTGCCAGCACCGACATGGCCAGCGCCTGCTCCACCCAGCCAGGCTGTCCGATCGGCACGGCGTCGTCGATGATGCCGACCTGGGTCTGGGCGCCCTCGCTCTCCACATGCAGCCGCTGGCTTGGCTTGACCGAGGGCGGTGGGGTGATCATGGCCTCGCCTTGCCAAGTGGCGAAGGAGCGCCTGACGGCCTCGGCCAAGGCCTGCTGGTCACCGCCGCCTGCCAAGGCGAGCACCGCCCCCTGCGGCGCCAACCTGGCGCGGGCGCTGTCTCGCAGCGCAGCCGGGTCAAGGGCCTCGAGGTGGGCGGCGACACCATAGGCGCTGCGTCCATGCGGACTCATGTAACGGGCGTCGACCACTGCCTCAGCCAAGCGCTGCGCCGGCGCGTCGTCCAGGCTGGAGAGCTCCTGCAAGGCCAACTGCCTCGCCCCCTCGAACTCGGCGAAGGCCAGGGCCGGGGCCAGCACCATGTCGGCGATCAGCGGCAGCACGGCGGCGGCGTCCTGGGCCAGCATGGCGGCGCTGAGGTTGGCCGCGTCACGGCCGCAGCCGCCGCCCCTGCGCACGCCGTAGGCATCGAGGGCGTCGGCTTGCGCACGACCGTCGCGATCGCCCGCGCCACGCTGCAACCACTCGTGCAGCACCGCTGCCGAGCCCTGCGCCTGCTCCGGGTCGTTCACCGAGCCCATCGGCAGCAGAAGGTTGAGGCTGAGGGTGGGCAGCCAAGGCATGCTCTCGATCACCACGCGCAAGCCGTTGTCCAAGGTCAGGTCGAGCATCGGCTCGGGTTCAGACGTCATGAAGGCGAGCCTAGCACCGTAGGAGGTGGCTTCCAGGTCAGCGACACAGCAGGTTCAGGAGCCGCCGCCTCGAGGCTGGCGCAGGGCCCGCATGGCCGCGGCGGGGTCGCTGCTGCTGGCCAGGCTGGTACCGACGAGCACGGCGTCGGCCTGACCCGTCAAGGCCTCCACCTGCGCCGCCTCCCGGTAACCGGACTCGGCCACCCACACCACAGGCAGCTTGGCCATCAGGCGGCCCTCCTCGATCAACCGCGGCGCGGTGCCCAAGTCGATGTGCAGGCTGCGCAGGTCGCGGTTGTTGACGCCGATGAGGTCGGCGCCGGCCTCCAAGGCCACCTCCAACTCGGCCACGTCGTGCACCTCCACCAAGGCGTCCAAGCCGAGGGCAGAGGCGTACCGCAGGTAGGCGCCGGTGGCCTGCCCCAGCACGGCCACGATCAGCAGGGCGGCCTTGGCCCCCGCTTCGGCGGCCTCCTGCAGCTGCCTCGGGTGCACCACGAAGTCCTTGCGCAGGGCGGGCAGAGGCACGT
Source organism: uncultured bacterium (assembly GCA_964465355.1). Lineage (GTDB taxonomy): Bacteria > Deinococcota > Deinococci > Deinococcales > Trueperaceae > JAABTL01. Next base: position 20,096 of record CAYXJZ010000013.1, read on the forward strand.
CGGTGGCCACCTGCAGCAGGTGAGCAAGCTCGCCGCCGAAGCGTCTCGGCTCGGTGAGCACGGAGAGCGCCTCGGCCCCGGCAGCAGCGTAGGCGCGGGCCAAGGCCAAGGGCTCGGCTGCGGTGATGGCGCCTTGCGATGGGGAGGCCCGCTTGACCTCGGCGATGAAGGCCGGTGCGGCGCCGGACCGCGCACGGCCGCTCAGCGCGGCGGTGAAGGACGCCTTCGCCGCCGGCCGGGCCAAGGCGCCGACCGTGGGCAGGGCCGCCACGCTGGCGTAGTCGGCCGCCCTGGCGCGGCTGATCTCGCCAAGGACGCCGGCCACGCGCTCCAAGGCGGAGGGCGAGAGAGGAGCGGCCTCGGCCAGGAGGCCTTCCGCCCATGCCCCGGCAGACGCTTCAGAGCACATGGAAACCCTGCAGACCGGCAGGCTCCGACCATGCGATCTCGAGGCCGCCGACCTCGGCGTGGCTCGGCCCCCTGCCCAAGGCGATGAACAGGTGCTCGATGTCGGGGCGACGCCCTTCCAGCACGACCTCCACTCGCCCGTCCTGCAGGTTCTCTGCAGAGCCTGCAAGGCCATGGTCGAGGGCATGGCGACGCACGTAGGCTCGGTAGCCGACACCTTGGACACGGCCTTTGACCAGCACCGTTGCACGTGCAAGGAACTCCGTCGGCATGGGCCTGATGGTATCAGGGACGCTCATGCTTCGATGATAGGCTGCATCCAGGAGCGGATCCGCTGCGAAGCGCGTGGCCACCGCGCCCAACCTGCGATGCCACCTCGTACCCGCGTGACCCTCGCCTTGCTCGCCGCCCTCGTCCTCGCAGCTGCATGGGCGCCGGGAACCCCTGTCTTCAGGCAATGGATCGGTGACCTGCTGCGCACCACCGCGCAGGACGCCGGCTTCGAGCTCAGCTTCAGCGCCATCGAAGGCAACGCATGGCGTGGCCTGCAACTGCGTGATCCCGAGGTGAGCACCGTAGGCGGCGAGTTGCGCGCCGACCAGGTACGCCTGCGCTGGTTCCTGCCTTCGCTCTTGGTGGGTGAGCTGCCGCTGCGGGTGGAGGTGACCGGCCTGAGCGGGCAGTTGCGCTTCTCCGAACTGGATCTCAGCCGCTGGGGCGCTTCTGACGCCGGCGCCGTTCCCGCCATGCCCGTGCGACCGAGGTTGGACGCCCTTCGCTTGGATGGCGCCGCCATCGAACTGCTCGACGTGCCTTTCACCTTGCCCTCCTTCGCCATCGAGCGCCTCGAGGCCACCGTCGGCGATGACGGTGGCATCCGTGCCGAGCTGACCCTGCGCACCGCCGAAGGCAGCCTGGATGGCGTGGTGCGGGGGGCCATCGGCGACCCCGAGCTGCACATCGAGTTGCTGCGTGGCGACGCCATGGTCGCCCATCATTGGTGGGAGGGGGTGCGTGACGGGCAGTTGAGCGGCGCGATGCGCTGGGGGCCAGCGGGCGCCGATGGCCGCTTCGAACTGCAGGGCGGCGCCTTGGAGGTCTTCGGCACCCGGGTGGACCATGTGCATGGCCCGCTCGTCTGGCTGGGCAGCCGGGTGGAGGCGGTGATGGTCGGCCAGGGCCTCGATGGGCGGCTGACGGCTCAGGGCGCCGTGGACTGGTCAGAGGACCGCTGGTGGGCGGACGGCGACGTCGATGTGCCGCTGAGCGAGGCCAGCGCAGCCTTGCTGACCTACCTGGAGGTCGGCGAGCTCCCTGCTGCCACCGATGGCAGGGTGACGGGCAGCATGCACTTCGAAGGTTGGACGACGGTGGGCATGAGCGGCGACCTGCGCATCGAGGATGGCAGCTACCTCGGCGAGACCTTGGTCAGTCCCTCCTTGACCCTGAGTTACCGACCGCAGGCCGGCGGCTTGGCCGTCGAGGCCGTGGGTCGCTGGGGCCAAGGCCCCTTCACGCTGAGCGCCCGGCCCGAGGCGGAGGCCACCCTCTGGGCCTTCCAGGCGGCTGAACTGCAGCCTTATGGCTTCCCCTTGGAGCAGGTGGAGCTCCAGATCGCCACAGGCCAAGCGATGACCGGAAGGGCACGCGCTCATAGCGCCGGCCCGGCGCACCGCATCGACGTCGACATGGTGCTCGATGCAGAGGGCTTGCAGGCCTACCTGAGCGGCGAACTGCTCGGTGGGCCGGTCGAGGGCGCGGTGGCCAGCCCTGCGCTGCGTGCCGACGCCCCCATGAGCGGTGCCTTGCGCTGGACGCCAGACCCCGGCCTGTGGGACGGCGCCCCCCAGGTGGAGGCCGAGATGGCCGGTCGCCTTGGCGCTCCCCTGGCCAGCCTCTCTGTGCAGGGCGAAGCCGCGGTGCGTCCCTCCGTCCTCGCCGACTGGGCTAGCGACCTCGATCTTCGTGGTCAGGCCACGGCGGGCTGGGACGACCGAGGGCTATGGCTGGACGGGCGCCTCGGTCCAGCGCAGCTGTCCTTCATGGACGGTCGGGCGGTCGTCGTCCTCGATCCGCTTGCCGTGGAGGGACAGGGCATCAGGGGCACCATTGGCCCTGGGGAACTGAGCTGGAGCCCAGAGGAGGGCCTGGGCGGTTCGCTGGCGACCGAGGCGGGCTGGTGGGCCGAGAACTTGGTCGAAGGCACGCCCCTGCTGGCCACCGATGGCCCCCTGGTCTGGCGCTTGGGCGGCGGGCAGGGCGCCTGGCTGGCCGAGACCGAGCAGGGCTGGCAGCTGACTTGGCGTGATGGCCTCGAGGCGCGGCTTGACGAGGTCCGCCTGCGCCTGCTCGACCGACCGCTGCGGCTGAGCGGCGCATGGCAGGACGGGCAGGCGACCTGGCTCGCCCAGTTGGATGACGAGGCACTGAGCCTGCGTGGGCGCTGGTCGGGCGACACCGCTGAAGCCCTGCTCGCGAGCGCAGAGCAGACACTGACCATCGACTGGACTGCCGCCCAGGGCGCCGTCCTGCGAGGCATGATCGACACGGCAGCCTTCGCCACCTTCTGGCCCGCCTTGCCTGTGGCCATGGCCAGGGTGGACGCCGCCTGGCTCCCAGGCGAGCCAGCCCCCCGAGGCACGGCTGAGCTCAGCGCGCAGGGGCCACTGCCCACCGTGGTCGAGGCCGTCGGCGACGGCAGCCGCGTGGACCTCGCGGGCAGCATGCAGCTGCCCCTCGCGCCTCTGGCCTTCCGCGGGGCATGGACACCGACCGCCGCCATGCTTTGGCAGGCCACCGCGGACTGGGGGGTCTTCGGACCCATCTCCATCGACCAGGACGGCGCCAGAGGTCAGGGGCAGCTGCCCGACCAGGCCTGGCTCGGTGCCTCGCTGACCGGTCCTGCCTGGACCCTGACGGTCACGCCCGACCTGCAGGCCGACCTGCAAGTCGGGGACTCCACCTTCCGCTATGACCCGGTCACCAACCGGGCCGTTGCCACGATCGACCAGGCGCTTGCATGGGGCGAGACGGCCGCAGTCGTGGGTGGTTCGGCCACATGGGACCTGGCCGAGCCAAGCCCCTCGATCGATCTGCGGCTGGACCTGGGTCAGGGCGCCGAGGCCAGTCTGCTAGGCGATCTTCAGCTCCTCGAGCTCGACCTGATCGGGCCGACCCACCGTTGGGCAGAGGCCATCTCCCCCGTCCTTGGCGAGCGGGGTGCGGCCACCCTGGCAGGCGAGCTGCGAGGCAGCGGGCGATGGAGCGCCGACGGCGCCTCGCTGGGCCGGCTGGACTGGTCGGCTGTGGGCGGCGGGCAGCTCCTGCGGGTCGATCTCGCGCTCCAGGGTGACGATTGGACGGTGCAGGCCACGGGGCAGGGCTTGAGCCTGAGCGCGGACGACGACGGCATCGCCCTGCGGGCCGACGACTTCCAGCCCGATGACATGGTCGTCGCCTCGCCGCTGCCTTGGCCCCTGCGGCTGGACGGCGACCTTGGCTGGCGGTCAGGGCAATGGACCGGCGACCTGATCGCACGCAGCCGCGACCCGTCGCTGAACGCCCGCCTGCACCTCCGTGGCAGCGGGGCCGGCCTCGACCTCTCGGTCGACGCCACGGTGGCCGACGGCGAGTTGCGTGGTCAGGGGCGACTGGACACCGCGCCTTGGCGGCTCGAGATGGACGTGTTCGCCAGCTACCCACAGCCCGCCGCTACGGCGGACGGCAGGCTGCGTTTCCAGGATGGCCAGCTCAGCTTCGCTGGCGAGATCGACGTGCCAGCGGCCGAGCTCGGTCCTGTCGCTTGGCCTGCCTTCGGGGCCGTCCTCGACCCCCTGCCTGGAGAGCCGTGGCGGATGAGCGGCACCGGTGCCCTGCTGGGCGACACCGTGACCGGCATGCGGCTGCCGCTCGACACGCAGCTCGGCCCCCTCCTCCTCTCCTCCGGCCCACTGGCTGATGAGCTTGCCTTCGAGCTCCAGGGGGATGACCTGCGAGCCAGCCTCAGCGGACGTTGGTCTGGATGGGTCCTGCATGGCCTCTACGGCGAAGGTGACGAAGCGCTGGCCTTGCGGCTCGACGGAGCCGGGACCAAGGCCCAAGGAGGCTGGACGGTCGGTGACCCCATCCAGCCATGGCTGAGCGGCACGGCGATGCTGGACGAAACCGGCATCGAGCTCGGCCTGCGCGCAGCCGACCTGCATCCCGAGCGACGCAGCGGCTTGGGCGTCGGCCCATGGTCGCAGGCCGATGGCGACCTGTCGCTCAGGCTGGACGGTGACGGCCTCCGCGCCGACGGCAGGCTCGACCTCGCCCTGCCCTTGACGGCTGACGGCGCACCGTGGTCGCTGGAGCTGGCGGCGGCAGGCAGGGCCATGCGCGTGGCCGTGTCGGCCGAGGTGGCCGGTGCCTCGTTGGCGGCGGAAGCCGCCACAGCCGACTTCATGCTCCTGCCCACCCAAGGGGTCGACCTGGCCGCCGAGGTCGCCGGTGTGCCGGCCTCGGGTGGCCTGCGGCCGCTAGGTGATGGCTCATGGTGGCTGCAACTGGTCACCGACGACGGTGGTTGGGACCTGCAGGGCCTGGTGGGGGTGGAGGGGCACGCGAACCTCCGGGGCCCCAGCGCCGAGGAGAGGGTCGAGGTCCGCTGGTCTAGCCACGACGACGGCATGGCCGTTGAGCTGCGAGGCGGGCTCTTCGGCGTCGAGGCCGACGGCCTCTTGCGCTTCGCGGACGGGGTCGCGCCCGAGCTGGTGATCAGCGCGGCGCACGCCTCCAGCGAGACGCGGATGCGGCTGGAGGGACCGGTGGCGCCGCTGGCGCTGAGCGGCGAGCTGAGCACCATGGGCGGCGCCATCCATCCCCTGCGGCTGAAGGCCGATCCGGCGCTGGAGGCGACCTGGGGCGGTCTGCGCTTCCGGCTGCAGGATGGCAGCGTCCATCTCAGCGGCCGTAGCTCGGCGGGGCAACTGCCCTACCTCGGTCTGCAGGCAGACGGCCTTGCCTGGGGCCCGGCAGCGGGTTGGTCCGGCCGCGCCGAGTTGAGCAGCGAGCCGTTGCCCATCGGACTCTCCGCCTCGGCCGAGCTGACCGGAGCAGGCGAACTGCTGGCCGACGTCACGATCAGGCGCCTTGACGAGGTGCTGGGTGGCGCCCGGCTGCAGCTGCCGGCGGATCCGCTGCTTCCCTGGTCCGGCGAGGTGGCTCTCGACCTGCCCCTCGACCTGGGTGACGCAGCCCCGGCGGCTGAGGGCGGTTGGCGCCTGGCTGCGTCCGGACCGGTGGCCGGCCGGCTGGTCGATCCGACCCTCGACCTCGCCCTTGTGCTCACGGGTCCCCGTGCCGCCCACGGCCGCGCGAGCTGGGCGGGTGGCAGGGCGAGGCTGGACCTCCTCGGGCAAGGCCTGACGCTCAGCGGCAGCTGGCGGGACGGAGCCGGGCAAGGGCACCTCGACCTCCAGTCCGTCGAACTGCTCGAGCTGCTTCCTTGGATCGACCAACCCAGCCTCGACCTGCGTGCCGACCTGAGCCTAGGGACTGACGGACTGCAGCTGTGGGTGGAGCGTCTGAGCTTCACCACCCCCGGCGGATCCATCGAGGGCAGCGGGAGCTGGCAGCCGGTCGAGGGGCCGCGCGGCTGGCTGCGCACCGATCTCGACCTCGGCGACCTGCGCCTCGGGCCGGCTCTGGCCGGCCGGGTCGATGGCATGCTGCTGCTCACACCGTCGGAGGCTGGCGGCAGTGGCCTCGGCCAGGTCGAGGCCCGTTGGGGCCTGCATGGCCTGAGCGCGACGGGCCTCGGCGCGACGCTGCAAGGCGAGCTGCAAGCCTCAGGCGATCTAGCCGACCCCTTGCTGCGAGGCAGCTGGTTGACGCACGGTCAGGCGCTGAAGCTGGACGGGGGCTTCTCTTGGTACCCGCTGCGGTCGGCCTTCGAACTGCTGGCTGCCGGCAGGGTCATGGGTGCGACCGTCGATCTGGACCTGGCTCGCAGCCAAGGCCTGTTCACCGGCCAAGGCAGCGTCGTCACCGAAGACAGCCGTTGGACCTTGCGCGCGGACGGACAGGACCTCGTGCTCCAGGGAGGCGAGGGGTGGAGCGACTGGGTCGGCAGGCTCTCCCCCGGACCATGGCGGCTGGCGCTGGCCGGCGACCTCGCCGACCTGCCCAACGCCAGCGGCACCTGGCGAGCCGACCTGAGCCTGGCGGGTGAGGAAGGCCCATCGCTGGCCCTCGATGTCACAGGCCTCGATGTCTTCGGCCTGTTGCTGCAGGACCTGTCGCTGCAGGGAAGCCTCGCCGAAGGTTGGCGTCTCGAAGGCAGCCGTTTGAACGCCGACCTCTCGGCAGACCTGCAGGACTGGCGTGCAGAGCTGGCAGGGCTGCCGCTGCCGTTGGGGGACCTGGTGCTCGATCTCAGCGCCGGCCGGGACGAGGGGACGGTCGGCGGTGCGCTGCATCTTCGGGGCAGCAGCGCGTGGGGGCCCGTCGACCTCAGCGGCGGCTTCCATCCCAACGGCGAGGGATGGCAAGGAAGGCTGGATGGCCTGCTCTTCGGCGGCTCGGTCGACTGGCCACTGCGGCTGACGGAGGACGGCTGGTCGGGCGAGGGGCGGATCGATGGCGCCGAGCTCGCAGGCCAGACGCTGACGGCCCGTTGGGACCTCTCCGGCGAGCTGCTCGACCCGGTGCTGCAGGTGGAGATCCTCGCGGCAGACGACGCTGGTCTCGACAGCCAGGCCGGTCTTGGTTGGCAGCTCAGTGGCAGGTTGGACAGCACCTCGGCCGTCGTCCAAGCGGAGCTCGATCATCCGGACGGTGGCCGTGTCGGCTTGCGCGGTCGGGCCTGGCCCGATGTGGATCTGATCCTTGACGGCGGCGCTGGCGACGTCGCGCGCCTCAGGGGTGGCTGGACCGATGGGCAGCTGCAAGTCGATGGCAGGACCGAGCTGCGGCTCGGTCCGGTGGCCTTGGAGCTGAGCGCCATCGGTGGTCTGCGGCTGGCCCTCGACGGCACCGAGGGCGGCCTGCGTGCCGCCCTGCCGACCGGCTCGATCGCCGAGGTGGTCGCCGCCTTCACCGACCGGGGCCTGACCTGGGTCGGTGAGGGCGACTGGGTGGGTGAGGCCCTCCTGCGCTTCCCCTCGTCGCCGCTCTTCAGCACCGAGGGATTGAGGCTCAGCGCTGGCGACCTGACGCTGGACCTACGAGGGCAGGGCGGCCTCGACGCGGCTGCTTTCGACATCGGTGTTGGCTACGACAGACCACCGGCAGCGCTCGCCGAGCACTTGCCCGAACGTTTGGATGGACGCCTTCTGTGGGACGGCCAGCGCCTCGAGCTGTTGACCGAGGCACCGTGGCAGATCGCGCTGGCGTTGGAGCCAGCGGCGCGCAGCGCCAGCCTGGCCGCCGACCTCCGCACCATGGGCGGGCGGCTGCATGGTGTGCTCAGCCTCGACGACGACGGTTGGCAAGGCCAATGGCGTTCTGATGGCTTGGAGGTGCAGGTCGGTGAGATGTCGGCGGAGGTGGAGGTCTCGGTCCGCGGGCGTCGGGACCATGTCGAGCTGGAGGCCACCGTCGCTGTCCCAAGGGGCGTGCTCGGGGTGACCGGGCGGTGGGACGCGGCCATGGTCCGGCCGGCCGGCTGGGGTGTGGCGGGTCCGCCACGCAGCGAGGCCGACCTGCGCCTGGTGGGCCTCGACCTGGCCGGACTTGGCGGCGCCTCCGCGCTGGAGGGCGTGCTGGGCGGCAACGCCGCCTTGCGCGGCGACGTCGTCGTCGGCCAGTTCACCGTGGCCGGCCTCACCCTTGGCGAGTGGTCAACGCCTGCCAGCCTAGGCGTCCAAGCCAACCTGGCGGGCGACGACGGACCTCAGGGCACCCTCCGTCTCGACATGGGCTCCTCCTCCGCCGTGGTCGACCTTGACACCGAAGGCATCGCGGCTTTCCTGCGCCTGGAGAGCTTCCCTCTGCAGGAGCTGGTCAACGCCACCCTCGGCCCCATCGACGTGGTGGCTCGCGTGACCGGGGTCGGCAGGGCGGCCTGGGCATGGGGGCAAGCAAGGCCCCTCGACCTGCGGATCGCCACGGAGACCGTGCACCTGGAGCGCGCAGGGGTGGTCACCACCGGCAACGTGGCCTTCAACTGGGACGGCGAGTCGCTGGAGATCGGCGAGGCCTTCTTCGAGGGACGAGGCTCATGGCGTGCCCAAGGCAGCGCCACCCCAGAGCGCATCGACCTCGAACTGGTCGCCAGCGATGCCGACTTCGACCCCCTGCTCGGTCTGGTGCCGATGTTCGTGCGCTACGGCGTCAGCGCAGGCGGCAGCCTGCGACTCACGGCCCAAGGCACCCTGTCGGCGCCCGACATCCAACTGAGCAGCGACGGCCTAGAGCTAGGCGTGGCCGGCACCCGCTACCGGCTCGACGACCTGGCGCTCGACCTGAGCGGCACCTCATGGTCGGGGCAGGCCACGGTCCAGGGCGTCGCTCCCTTGGGCGGACTGCTCGAGCTGAGCGCCGGTGGCCAGGCACGGCTATGGCCCTCCCCGAGCTTCAGTCTCTCGGCTCGGGCGAGCGGCGACCTGGACGTCCCACTGGTCGGAAGGGTCGCGAACCTGGAGGCCGGCCTGGATTGGGCCGAGGACCAAGCCGGCGACCTGGTGGTCAGCGGCACGGTGGGTGGGGCGGCGGCACGGGTGGAAGGCCGGCTCTCCCCGCTCGACCTGCGGGTGCGTGGTCAGGGCATGCGTCTGAGCCTGCCGACGCTCTTCGTGGCCGAGGCGGTGCTCGACGCCGACCTGCGGCTGCTTGCCGGCGACGGCTACCTGAGCCTCAGCGGCAGACTGGACGGCAGCCAGGCGCTGGCCGACATCGGCGCACCAGGCAGGGCCCGGGCCCAGGCGGCAGGCAGCCAGGGCCAGGAGCCCAGCCCGGCCGAGATCCGCGCATCGGCCGAGGCCTTGGAGCGCTTCCGCTTCGACGGTGTGCGCATCGTCGTGCCGCAACGCGTGCTGGTCAACGAGACCTTCGCCAATGCCGAGGCCAGCGTCGACCTCACCTTGGTCGGCACCGCAGGCACACCGAGGCTGGCGGGCACCGTGACCGCCATCCGGGGCACGATCCGCTTCGCAGGACGCGACCTCGACATCGTGCATGCCGTGCTCAGCTTCGACCCCACCGTCGGCCTGTTCCCCTCGATCTCGGTCGACACACGCACCACCTTCGAGAAGATCAGGGTGCTGCCGACCGGGAGTGATGCGCGCTTCGCCGCGCCTGCCGGCCCCACCTTCACCGTGGACGTCGGTTTCTCGGGCCAGTCGGCGCCCGGTCCCGATGGCCTCAGCCTCGACCTGAGCCACCACCTGAGCAGCGACGCCTTGGTGGAAGGCCTTGGCGGTGTCGGGGCAAGGCCGCTCAGCGACATGGAGCTGCTCACGCTCGTCACGCTCGGCCGGCTGAACGTCGATGGGGCCCTGGCCGGCACGGTGGCTCAGAGCGCCCTCGACACGGCCATCGACATGCTCATCACGGCCGAGCTGCAGGCCGCTCTTGCCGAGGCGCTCGGCATCGAGGTGGTGGAGCTGCGCACCTCGCCTGTGTCGTCGCTCTTCGACGGCAGCGACCCCTTCGGCGTCTCCCTGCGCCTTGGCGCCTACCTGTCCGAGGAGGTGTTCGCCTCCTACCGGCTCTCCACCCTCGACGGCAGCAACGGCCAAGCCGGCGTCACCAACGAGTTGTTGCTGAACTACCAGCTTGGGCCGGTGGCCATCGGCCTCAGCGGCCGCATCGACATGGCGGCCGATCGCAGCAGTCGCTTGGGGCCCGTGCCGTCGCTGTCGTTGGACGCTCGCTACGGCTTCGCCCCCGGTTGGTCGCTCGAGTTGGGCGTCGACCTCTCCACCGAACGCTCGGGCGCTCGCCTCGGGGTCACCTGGCGCTGGTGAGGTCGTGTCGACCACCGAGCCAGTGATCCCGAGACGGGTCTGAAGCCCCTTCTGGAGCTCGAAGTCGCTTGGTATAAAGGCTTGGATGCATGCATGCTGGGCCAGCCCCGCTTCGATCGCGAAGCTCGGTTCATGGTCATGGCCGCTGCCACACCGGGAGCGAGGAACGACATGGACGACCTGATGCACGATGCCACCGCCTTCATGCGCCTGCCTTTGGCCGGCGCCATCCGGAACGCGCCAGCCGAAGTGCTCTACGAGCACGCCGTCCGTCGTGGCGAGGCCGTCATCGCCAAGGGCGGGCCCCTCGTGGCGGACACGGGCAAGTTCACGGGCCGCTCGCCCAAGGACAAGTTCGTCGTCAAGGACGACATCACGGCCCAGGCCGTCGACTGGGGCCTGGTCAACCAGCCCATGTCGCCCGAACACTTCACCCGCTTGCAGGAGGAGATGTTCGACGCCGCCGCCGACAAGACCCTGTTCGTGCAGGAGCTGCATGCCGGCGCCGACCCAGCCCTTCAGGTGCCCGTGCGCATCGTGACGGAGCGCGCCTGGCACTCGCTCTTCGTGCGCAACCTCTTCATCCGCGACGGTGACGCCGATGTCGGCGGCTGGACGGTGCTCGACCTGCCCAGCTTCAAGGCCGACCCAGAACGCCACGGGACCAGGAGCAGCACGGCCATCGCCGTCGACTTCAGCAAGCAGCTGGTGCTGATCGCCAACACCGAGTACGCCGGTGAGATGAAGAAGTCGATCTTCGGGGTGCTCAACTTCTTGCTGCCGCAGCGCGGCGTGATGCCGATGCACTGCTCGGCCAACGTGGGCAAGGGCGGTGCCGTCGCCCTGTTCTTCGGCCTATCTGGCACCGGCAAGACCACCCTCTCGGCCGACCCTGAGCGTAGCCTGATCGGCGACGACGAGCATGGCTGGTCGGACAGCGGAGTCTTCAACTTCGAGGGGGGTTGCTACGCCAAGGCCATCCACCTCAGCGCCGACGCCGAGCCGGAGATCCACCGCGCGAGCACGCGCTTCGGCGCGGTGCTGGAGAACGTGGTCATCGATGCAGAGAGCCGGGTGATCGACTTCGACAACGACCGCAAGACCGAGAACACCCGCTCCGCCTACCCCCTCCCCTTCATCCCCAACGTGCTGGCGGGCGGTCGTGCAGGCCACCCCCGCGACGTGGTCCTCCTCACGGCCGACGCCTTCGGCGTCATGCCGCCCATCGCCCGCCTGAACCCGGCGCAGGCCATGTACCACTTCCTGTCTGGCTACACCGCCAAGGTCGCCGGCACCGAGCGCGGCGTCACCGAGCCGCAGGCCACCTTCTCCGCCTGCTTCGGTGCCCCCTTCATGCCGTTGGCCCCCGCCGTCTACGCCAGGATGCTCGGTGAGCGCCTGAGCAGGCAGGGCTCGCGGGTGTGGCTGGTCAACACGGGCTGGTCAGGAGGGCCATACGGCACGGGCCAACGCATGAAGCTGGCACACACGCGCGCCCTGCTGCAGGCAGCCCTTGACGGCGCCTTGGACGACGTCCCCAGCCGCATCGACCCCACCTTCGGGGTGGAGGTGCCGACCATGGTGGACGGTGTGCCGCCGGCGCTCCTGGACCCCCGTAGCACCTGGGCGCATGGTGACGCGTACGACGAGCAGGCAGGCAGGCTGGCGGACATGTTCCAGAAGAACTTCGCGGCCTTCCACGGTCAGGTCGAGGAAGCCGTGCGTCAGGCCGGACCGCGTCGGGCCTAGTCCTTGCCTGGTTCCCAGCGACGGAAGCGCGCGATGCCGAGCAGCAGCGCTGCGCCACCGAAGGCCAGGGTCCAGACCACGGCAAGGACGGCCGCCCACGCGCCGCTGCGGGTGGCCCAGATGGCGCCATCGGGCGGCAGCCAGCCGGCCAGTGCCGGGAAGGCAAGCAGCAGGGTGAGGCCGGCCGCGTACAGCAACGACATGGCCATGTAGAGCAGGCCTCCGGGGGACATGGGCACCTCGGCGACCTGGGTGGCATCGAAGCGCGGGAAGGCTGCGCCCAGACCGACGCCAAGGCAGGCGACGGCCACGGCGGCGCAGCCTCCCGCCAGCCAGGATGCGCTGGCCAGGCCGGATGACACGTCCAGCAACAGGGCCTGCGCGGCGCCGAGACCGAGGCCGAGGAGCAGCAGGGGCGGCAGCACGAGCGCCAGCTTGGCCATGATCACCGAGGTCACCGACAGGGGCGCGGTACGCAGCAGCCACAGGCCCTCCCCTTCTGCCGAGAGGGCCGGGAAGGCGAGCCGGGTGCCCACCCCTGCCAGCAGGAAGCTGAGGAAGGCGAGATTGAGCGTGCCGAGGATGTCGCGGAAACGCTGACCTTCGACCGGCACGCTGGTGGTGCCGACCAGGTAGACGCCGGCCAAGGCGAGCAGGACGAGCAGTTGCGACCACTGGCTGGGATCGCGCAACTGGGTGCGCAGGTCCTTGACCACCAGGCCGCCCCAAGGACCGAGGCGAGCGAGCGGGCGTTCCCACCAGGCAACCGGCCTTGGCCTCGCGTCGCTGCGCCCACCGCCCACATCGAGGCCGCGCACCCACCCTGCCTGGTAGGCGTGCACCGCCGTCGCCGTCAACAGCCACATGGCCAGCGAGGTGAGCAGCAGCAACCACAGCAGCGAAGGCCCCACCTGGCCGCCCAGTCCCTGCCAGACCGCGGTGCCGGCCCAGCCGGGTGGCCAGGCGCCCAGTTGCAGGGAAGCGAAGGCCTGCAGGAAGACCTCGAACTGCTCGGGGGTGAGCTCCGCCAGCTGCTCTGGGCGGATGGCCCTGAAGGCCAGCACCAGACCGGCTGCCAGCAGCACGGTGAGGGCGGTGGACACCTCCTTGACCCTGCCGGCAGGCGCGAGGCGCATGAGCAGCAGGGCCAACAGGGCCCCGAGCACGACGGGCAGGGCGTACAGCGCCAGGATGGCGGCGACGGCGACGGGGTAGTAGATCGGTGGCGCGTCACGGGCCAGGCCGAGCCCAAGCACCACCGGTACCGTGAGCAGGGCAGGCAGGGCGGCTGAGGACAGGTAGGTCTCCAGCACCTTGAGCCGGAACACCCTGGCGGCAGGCAGCGGCAGCGACAGCAGCAGCGGCAGGTCGGTGGCGGTGTAGAGGGTGGTGATGGCGTTGGACAAGGCGGAGAAGGCAACGCCGAGGAGGAGCAGGGTGACGAAGAGCTCGAGGCTGCGCTGCAGGGCGACGTCGGCGATGCTGCCGATCAGGGGGTAGCCGTCGATCCAGCGGACACCGCGTTCGACGCCTATGCAGATGGCAAGGGCCACCGCCACCATCAAGGCGCTGGCCAGCAGGTGGCGCAGCGGCGACCGCCGCATGGCGTTGAGCAGGCCTCGCCCGCGCAGCAGCAACAGGCTGACGGAGGCAGGCTGGAAGGTGGGGAGCGCCTGGCTCATGACAGGAGGCGGGGGCCCCGGGGGCCGCCTGGCGAGGTCTCCTCGTCAGGCCGCGGGGTGTCGCGGCTGAGCACGATGTCGTCGCCGGGGCTGGCCTCATGTGTGAGGAGCAGGAAGATCTCCTCCAGGTCGGCCTGTTCCTGCCCCAGACGGAGGCGCAACTCGGCCACCGTGCCGGAGGCCACCGTCTTGCCGCGGTGCAGGACCACGACGCGGTCAGCCACGGCCTCCGCCACCTCCATGGCGTGGGTGGTGAGCAGGACGGCGTTACCGGCGTTGGCGTGGGCCCGCAGCATCTCGCGGACCTGCCTGTTGGCCCTCGGGTCGAGACCGACCATGGGCTCGTCGACGACCAGCACCGGTGGCTCGGCCAACAGCGCGCAGGCGAAGGCCAGCTTCTGCCGCATGCCGTGCGAGTAGCCCTCCACCAGCTGGCTGGCCGCCATCGTCAGGTCGAAGGTGTGCAGCCACTGCTCGATGCGGCGTTCGGCATCGTCCACCTTGCGCACCCTGGCGACGAAACGCAAGAGCTCGCGGCCGCTGAGTTTGGGGTAGAGGTAGGGCCGGTCGGGCACGTAGCCCACCGACGCCTTGGCCGCCAGCGGCTGCCTGCGCAGCTCGTGGCCCATCAACCTGACCTGGCCGCTGTCGGGCCGGAGCAGGCCGACCATGCTCTTGATGGCCGTCGACTTGCCCGCGCCGTTGGGTCCGAGCAGGCCGACGACCTCCCCTTCGAAGACCTGGAGGTCGAGGCTGTGCAGCGCCTGCTGCTTGCCGTAGCGCTTGCTCAGGCCGACGACCTCGATCGCAGCGGCACCCTGCACGCTCTGCAAGGTGCCCTGCTCAACGGTCCGGACCTTGGTCCGGGCCGTCGGCACCTCAGCGTCCGGCGACTGCGGCCGCGCGGCCGTCGCGCAAGGCGGCGATGCCGGCGAGGAGGACAGCGTCGTTCTCCAGATCGACCATGGCCTGGCCCTGCACCTCGGAGAGCACGGGCCTTGGGCCAAGGGTGACGATGTTGAAGGTGCCGTCCTCGTTCACCGTGCCGCTGCCGACCTCGACCCCGTCCACCAGCACCGTGACGATCTGGCCGCCCTCGCCGCCGCGACCCTCGACGCTGATGGTCTGGCTGAGGCGGCTGTCGGTGACCGCCAGGTCGGGCAGGATGCCCTCGTCGCTGATGGAGCGGCGGTCGGGCGTCAACCACTCCATGGTGGTGTACGCCAACTGGCCGCCGTCGGAGAGGGAGACCACGTTCTGGGCCACGCCCTTGCCGAAGGTGCGCTCACCCACGATGAGCGCGCGGTTGTTGTCCTGCAGGGCGCCGGCCACGATCTCGGAGGCCGAGGCCGAGTTGCGGTTGACCAACACGACCATCGGCGGGTCGACCAGCCCGGCCGGGTCGGCGGAGGCGGTGCGCTGCGTCACCCCTCTGGCGCGCTGGAACATGATGTCGCCCCTGGCAAGGAACTCGTCGGCGACCATGATGCCCTGGGCCAGCAGGCCACCGGGGTTGTCGCGCAGGTCGAGCACGAAGTACTGGGCGCCCTCGAGCTGCAGGCGGGCGATGGCATCGCTCATCTGCTGGTAGACCCTTTGGTTGCCGAAGGAGCGCACCTCGATGTAGCCGACATCGCCGTCGATGAGCGAGGAGGACACGTCGACGATCTCGATGGTGGCGCGCACGATCTCGAAGACCACCAGCTCGTTCTCACCAGGGCGCTGCATGCTGATGCGCACGGTGGTGCCGCCCGGTCCCCTGACCAGGTCGACCACCTCGGTGGTGGTGAAGTTGGAGACGTCGACGCCGTCGACGTCCATGAAGATGTCGCCGCGTTGGACACCGGCACGGTAGGCGGGACCGTCGCGATAGACGTTCAGCACCTCGACGCCCCTGCCCGACTGGCGGTTGAAGGTGGTGAGCACCGCGCCGATGCCCTCGAAGGACCCGCTGCGGTCCTGCGCTTCGCGGGCCGCCGAGCGCGGCTCCAGGTAGTAGGTGTACGGGTCGCCGACGGCTTCGAGCATGCCGGTGATGGCGCCTCGGATGATGGTGTCGTCGTCCACGTCGGTCAGGTAGCCACTCTTGAGGGCCCCGAACGTCTGCATCAGGGCGCGCCCGGCTGGGTTCGCCAGGAACTCGTTGGCGAAGTCGCGGGAGAGTTGGGCCTGCACGACCATGGTGGCGAAGACAGCGATGACGATCAGGACGACGAGCGGGCGACGTCTCATGCGAACACCAGGCGGCGAGTCATGCGCGCAGTATAGGTAGCGAAGTGGATGAGAACGGTGTCCTAGGCCTCTTCCTTGCCACGGTAGAGTGGTTGACGTGCAGTTGCTCCATGCCAGCGCCGAGGTGCGACCCTTCGCCATGACAGGTGGCCTGGCCGATGTACTCGGGGCCCTGCCGCCGGCCCAGGCGCAGGCCGGGCATGCGGTGCTGGTGGTGATGCCGTGGTACGCGGGCCTGAGCGGCGGCGATCCCTACTGGATCGGCGACGTGGAGGTGCCCTTCGCTGGCGCGTCGCTGACGGTCGGGGTCGGCACCATGGAGCAGGCGGGCGTCCGCTACGCCTTCGTCGGCCACGAGGACTTTCGGCGCCCTCGGCTCTACGGATACGGCGACGACGTGCGCCGCTTCTGCCTCTTCAGCCGCGCCGTGCCGGTGGTGGCCGACCGGCTGGGCTTCGACGCCGACCTGCTGCATCTGCACGACTGGCACAGTGCGGCGCTGGCGCCCCTGCTGCGCTTCGGTGCGCTGCTGCCAAGCGGCTTCAGCGGGCTGCCCACCGTGCTCACGGTGCACAACGCCCAGTACCAGGGCTGGGGTGACGCGGCCGCCATCGTGCACTGGCTGCGTCTACCCGCAGCGTGCACCGATGTCCTGTCGCACGGCGATCACGGCAACCTGCTGCACGCTGGCTTGATGGCGGCCGAACAGGTGACCACGGTCTCCCCCAGCTATGCCGACGAGCTGCGTGAGCGGGGCGCCTACGGCCTCGAGGCCGACTTCCGCGCCCTGGGTGAGCGCTTCGGTGGTGTGCTGAACGGCCTTGATGAGCTGGCCTTCGATCCCGCCTCCGATCCTCTGCTCGCGGCTCCATACGGCTCGGCCGATCTGGACGGCAAAGCCGCGTGCAAGCTGGCCCTGACCACCGAGACAGGACTGACCGCTGATGCACCGCTGCTTGGCGTGGTCTCGAGGCTGGCGGAACAGAAGGGCATCGACCTGCTGCTCGACGCCCTCCCCGACCTGCTCGCGCAAGGCTGGAACCTGGTCCTGCTCGGCACGGGCGAGGCAAGGCTCGAGGCGAGGGTGGCGGAGGCCATGGCCGAGCATCCTGGCCGCGTCGGCGGACGGCTCGGCTTCGACGATGGCTTCGCCCGGCAGGTGTACGCCGCAGCAGACGCCTTGGCCATCCCCTCGCGCTTCGAGCCATGTGGCCTGACGCAGATGATCGCCATGCGCTACGGCGCCTTGCCCGTCGCCAGGGCGACGGGCGGGCTGATCGACACCATCGACGACGGCCATGACGGCTTCCTCTTCGAAGAGGCCACTGCTGACGCCTTGACAGACGCCCTGGCAAGGGCCCGCGCCATCTACGACTCGCCCGCCCGTTGGCTCGTCATGCAGCAGGCCGCCATGCACCGCCGTTTCGGCTGGGACCTGGCGGTGGCCGCCTACGACCGTATCTACCGAAGGACCCGACCCGGAGGGACCCCATGAGCGACCGCCCAGACACCACGCCGGATGTGCCGGTGGAGACCGACCCCATCATCGAACTGGCCCGCGCAGGCGACTGGCGCAGCCTGTTGGCCATCGGTCGCTTCGGCCTGGCTGAGCAGACCTATAGGCTCACCGGTGGCGACGACCTCGACCTGCGCAGCGCCCTGTCCGGTCTGGCCGAGGTGGAGGGCTCGGTGCGCAGCAAGTCGCTTGCCCGCGCCCAGCGTCGCCTAGGCGAGGTGGTGCGCACGCCGGCCGATCTGCTGGACTGGGCCGGCCTCGAAGCCGACCTGGCCACCCTGGTCGAGGCCACCAAGGCGGTGGACCAGCGTGAAGCCGAGACCGCGCGCGAGGCCCTCGGGCGCCTGCGCACGGAACTGTTCCTGGCCGAGCGTGAGGCCCTGCTCGGCACGATCTCGGTGTACGAGCAGGACCTCGACGCTGCTCATGCCCACCTGGCAGCAGCCCTTGCCGTCGACCCCAACCACGTGCGGGCACTGACCAATCGGGGCAACCTCAAGCTGGAGGCCGGTGAGGTCGACGGGGCCATCGAGGACTACCAACGCGCCATCAAGCTGGACGACAGCTTCGCCAACGCCCACCACAACCTGGGGGTCGCCTATCGCCGCAAGGGCCAGGTGGGCAAGAGCGTGTCGTCGCTGCGCCGTGCCCAGCGCCTCAGCGGACGCCGTGATGCAGAGGAGGCCCGTGCCACGCTGGCCGCCAGCGGCCGTGGCTGGGCCCAGCGGCCCTGGCTGCGCTGGCTTGGCCTGATCACCCTTGGCGCGGTCATCTACTGGGTGCTGCGCAACCAAGGCATCATCTAGGGCGGCTTGGGTTGGCGCTGAAGCGCCAACCCATGACCGTTACTCCACCGTCACCGACTTCGCCAGGTTGCGGGGCTGGTCGACGTCACGGCCGAGGATGACCGCCACCTCGTAGGCGAGCAGCTGCAGTGGCACCACGTTGACCACCGGCGCCAGCTCCTCCGGCATGCCTGGCACCAACAACAGCTCGTCGGCGTGCTCCCTCACCACCTCATCGCCGTCGGCGGCCACCGCGATGACGTAGCCGTCGCGGGCTCGCACCTCCTGAAGGTTGGAGACGGTCTTGTCGAAGGTGGTGGCCGGCGTGGCGATGGCGATCACAGGCACGTCGCGGTCGATCAGGGCGATGGGGCCGTGCTTCATCTCGCCGGTGGGGTAGGCCTCGGCGTGCAGGTAGCTGATCTCCTTGAGCTTCAGCGCCCCTTCGAAGGCCGTCGCCACGTCGGCGCCCCTGCCGAGGTAGAGCACGTCGCGCGCCTTCGCCACGCGCTCGGCGACCTTTCGCACCGCCGGCCGGCGCGAGAGGGCGACGGCCACGGCGTCTGGGAGGTCGTTCATGCCGGCCACCAGTCGGCGGGCAGCTTCGTCGCCCAAGGTGCCGCGGGCACGGCCGAAGCGCAGCGCCAGCAGCGCGAAGACGGCGGCCATGGCCACGTAGGCCTTGGTGCTTGCGACACCGATCTCCGGTCCAGCGTGCACGTAGACGACGTCGTCCACCTCGCGGGAGATGGAGGAGCCCTTGACGTTGAGCACCGCCATGGTGCGTGAACCCTTGCGCCTCGCCTCGCGCAGGGCCTCCAGGGTGTCGATGGTCTCGCCAGACTGCGACACGGCGATGACGAGGGTGCGTTCGTCCACCACCGGGTCCTGGTAGCGGAACTCGGAGGCCACCACCACCTCGGCGGGGATCCTGGCCATGCGCTCCAGCAGCACCTCGCCCACCTGGGCGGCGTAGGAGGCCGTGCCTGCCCCCACCAGCACCACCCGGTCCACGGTGGTCGGGTCGAGAGAGAGCGCCAGGTCGGCGTCGAGGCCGTCGGCGGTCACCCGGCCACCCAAGGTGCGGCGCAACACGTCCGGTTGCTCGAGCATCTCCTTGAGCATGAAGTGGGGGTAGCCGCCCTTCTCCGCCGCGGTGGCGTCCCAATCCACCGTCTGCGGGGCGCGCAGCACCGCCTCGCCGGCCAGGGTGCTGAGGTGGACGCCCTCTTCATCGAGCACCACCAGTTCGCCGTCGTGCACGTAGATGACCTCGCGGGTGTATGGCAGGAGGGCGGGCACGTCGCTGGCCACCCAGGCCTCCCCTTCACCGAGGCCGACCACCAGCGGGCTGGTCGCGCGCGCCGCCACCACCTGCGGGTGGTCGACGTGCGTGACGACGATGGCGTAGGCACCCCGCACGCGCGCCAAGGCAGCGCGCACGGCCGCGGGCAGGTCGTCCGCCAACTGTTCCTCGATGAGGTGCACCAGCACCTCCGTGTCGGTCTCGCTGGAGAAGACGTGGCCTCGACCTTGCAGCTCCTGGCGCAGGCTGAGGTAGTTCTCGATGATGCCGTTGTGCACCAGGCCGAGGCGCCCGTCCTCACTGAGATGGGGGTGGGCGTTGGCATCCGTTGGCCGACCGTGGGTGGCCCAGCGGGTGTGCCCGACGGCGCGCATGCCCTCCAGGGCCGAACCGGCTGCGCTGCGTTCATCGAGGGCTGCGCGAAGCACCTGCAGCTTGCCTGCTCGCTTCACGGCCTCGAGCCGACCAACGCCGCTGGAAGCCACCACCACCCCGGCCGAGTCGTAGCCTCGGTACTCCAGGCGCGACAGGCCGTCCATCACCACTTCGGCTGCGGCGCGTTGGCCGATGTATCCGACGATCCCACACATGGTCGTCCTCCTGAGAAGGTTCCTGGCGTCAGGATGCTCCCTAAGGCTCAGAGCCGCCCGCGCCTTCGGCCGTCGCCCACCGACGTGGACGGTCGCCGCTAGAAGTCCGTTCTTCGTTCGGATGCCGGGTGCTGAACCCGTGCCGGGTGGTGCCCGGACCTTGACCCAGGACGTGGTCGAGAGAGGGGTCGTGCTCTGGAGGGGCCCGCAGACTGGTTCGCGCTTTGACGTGCGAACGACGCCTTGCCGCTCACACGCTATCCCGACCCCTGCCCGGTATCACTTCGGCCCAGCTTCACTGGGCATCCCTGTCATCGGGGTGGTGGTCAGGCCCTCCGCCTCGTCACTGCGGGTGTGGCTCGCCAGAGCCACGCACGCAGGCTTGCGCTTCCTCGCGTCCTCTTAGCCTCGGATCAGCCGACCACCTCCTGGCCTGCGCGATGCGTCCGCCGGCCTGCTCCTCGGCGACCGCTGCCTCAGGGCGCGGAGGCCCAAGGCTCTCCCACCACGAACCAGTCGTGGAGCAGTGTGAGCAGGGCCGAGCGCTGGCAAGGAGCCGCCTCACCGTGCGCCTGCAGCAGCGGTTGGAGCAGCACGCTGCAGCCGACCGCCACCGCGGCGGAGCCGGACACGGCCGGCTGCACGGCAGCCGGCAGGTCGGTCGGGGGGTAGTAGATGCCGCCAGAGAGCGGCTGCCTGCCGATGGGCAGGGAGGTGACGAGGGTGATGACGATCGCGACACCGAGGACGAGGCCGCCGAAGCCGCCTGCCAGACGTCCGGCCAGCGGCGGCAGGCGCAGGCCCCACTGCAGCATGTGCCGGCCGAGCAGGGCAAGGACCAGGCCCGTCACCAGCGCGAGCGCGAGGGCCAAGAAGGGGTTGCTCTGCGCCAAGCCGAGCAGGGGACGGAAGGCCAGCACACCGCCGGCGCCCACCAACAGGCCGGACAACCGGCGCTCGCTAGCGAGCGCGGTGGTCGATGCGACGGTGAGCACGAAGGTGGCGTCGATCCAGGTCATGTGCGCGGAGCATAACCAGCCTTCTCTAACGAGTTCATGACCTGCGTCATATCTGCATCGACCTCGGCGTCCGTCAAGGCGCGCTGCGGATGCCGGAACCGGAAGCGCAGGTTGAGGCTCTTCATGCCTTCGCCCAGCTGTGGGCCTTGGTAGACGTCGAAGGGGAACAGCTCCACCAACCGCGGTCCGGCCGCCTCACTGCACAGCCCCCTGAGCGCCTCGTATGACAGCGCCTGCGGCACCACCACGGCCAGGTCGCGTTCGGCGAAGGGCTGCCTTGGCAGCTCCGTCAGGCGTGGCGGGTGGCTGGGCAAGGGCAGGGCGATCTCGGCGACGAAGACGTCGCCGCAGCCCCAGGCCAGCGCGACCTCGGGATGCAGACGGCCGAAGCTGCCCACCTTGACGCCATCCCACCACAGCTCGGCACCGACCCCCGGGTGCAGGTGGGGGATGTCGTCGCGTTGCCTCAGCTCGAGGCGAGCGCCCATGCCGGCCGCCAGGGACTCCAGCATGCCTTTGGCCACGAAGGCGTCTTGCAGGTAAGGTGCGCGCCAGCGGCTGCCTGCGCGTTCACCGCGCCAGAGGATGGCCAACTGCTCGGTCTCCTGCTCGCGGAAGACCCGTCCGATCTCGAAGAGGGCGAGGGACGGGGCGTCGCGGTTGCCTCTGGCCGCTGCCAGCAGGCCGGGCAGGAGCGAGGTGCGCAGCACGGCCCTGTCCTGGCCTTGTGGGTTGACCAGGTGCACGACGGAGGCGGGGACGCGGGCGCGGGCCAGGTCATCCTCGGCGACGAAGGCGTAGCCGATGGTCTCGAGCAGGCCGGCGCCCACCAGCCTCTCGCGCAGCAGGCGGTGGATGGGGTCGGTGGCCGGCGGTACGAAGGCGAAGCGTGGCGCTGTGGTGCCGACGTGCTCGTAGCCGTGAAGGCGCGCCACCTCCTCCACCAGGTCCTCCTCGATGGCGATGTCCATGCGCCAGCTGGGTGGCCACACCGTCCAAGGACCTCCTTCGGGCGCTTCGACCTTGCATCCCAGCCTGGTCAAGTGGCTGAGCTGCTCGGCATGGCTCACCTCGAAGTCCATGAGGTCGTGCACCCGACCGGGCCGGTAGGCGATGGGTGATGGCTGGGGTAGGCCGGTCTCGAAGCGACTGAGACCGGGGTCGGGGCGGCCGTCGCTGACGGCGAGCAGCAACTCGACGATGCGGGCGGAGGCCAGCGGCGGGAGGGCCGGGTCGACACCCCGCTCGAAGCGGATGCGCGCGTCGGTAACCTGCTTGTGCCGCCTGGCCGTGCGGCGCACGCCGGTGGGCTCGAAGCTGGCCACCTCGAGGGCGATGGCGGTGGTGCGCTCGCTGACCGAGTCATCGAGGCCGCCGATGACCCCGGCCAGGCCGATCGCCCGGCTTCCAGCGCCGCCTAGGCCGCCGGTGGCGATCACCAGGTCGTCCTCCTCCAGCGTCAGGGCCTCACCCGTCAGGGTGACCAACTGCTCGCCTTGCCTGGCACGGCGCACTTCGAGGATCCCGTCATCCAGCACGTCGAGGTCGTAGGCGTGCGACGGTTGGCCCAGTTCGAAGGTGACCAGGTTGGTGATGTCGACCACCGCGTTGCGCGGGCGCGAGCCCAGGTGTGCCAGGCGACGCTGCAGCCATAGAGGCGAGGGCTTGACCGTGATCCCGTCGATGCGGCGCAGGTAGAAACGCGGGCAGCGCTCGGCATCGCTGACCACCAGCCTCAGGCCGTCGTCGACCTCCGCGTCGCCTTGGTGGACCCCAGACCCGCTGGCCGGGTGGCGCATGGCGGTGCCAAGCTTGGCGCAGAGGTCCCTCGCCACGCCGAGCAGGCTGAAGGCGTCTGCCCTGTTGGGCGTGAGCTCCAGTTCGATGACCTGCTCGGCCGGCCACAGCTCGGCCAGCTCTGCACCAAGCTTCGCGTCGTCACCCAGCACCAGCAGGCCGCCGGCGTGGTCGAAGAGGCCAAGCTCCCGCGGGCTGCAGAGCATGCCGTCGGAGACGAAGCCCGCCATCTCGCGCGCGACGATGGCTTGATCCATGCCAGGCAGCATGGTGCCTGGCGGGGCGTATGCGCTACGCATGCCCAGTGTCAGGTTCGGCGCCCCGCAGGCCACCGTGCGCCGCTGGACGCCGTCGTCGACGACGGCGCGGCGGACCTGGGCACCTGGCACATCGGCCACCTCGACCACCTGCACCACCCGCACACCGGATGGTGCGGCAGGCATCTCCTCCACCACCTCGACGCCGAGGCCGAGGCCAGCAAGCAGTTCGGTGGTCTTCTCCAGGTCGGGCAGCCCCTCCACCAGTTCGGCCAGCCAGCCGTATGGCACGCGCATCAGGCCACGCCCCTGAACTGTTCGAGCACCCTGTGATCGCCGCGGTAGAGGTCACGGATGTCGGAGACGCCGTAGCTCACCATGGCTAGGCGCTCGATGCCGAAGCCGAAGGCGAAGCCCGTCACGCCCTGGTAGCCGACGGCCTCGAACACCCTGGGGTGCACCATGCCGCAGCCGCCCAGCTCCAACCAGCCTTCCTTGCCTGTCTTGGGGTGGGTCCACCAGATGGCGAACTCGGCCCCTGGCTCGACGAAGGGAAAGTAGGTGGGCAGCAGCCGGGTGCGCGTGTTCTCGCCGAGGAGCGCGGTCGCCATCTCGGTGATGGCCCCTTTGAGGTCGGCCATGGTCACCCGCTCGGCCACCACGAGGGCCTCGAGCTGGTGGAACTGCGCCTCATGGGTGGTGTCGACGGCCTCGTTGCGGAAGACCTTGCCTGGCACGACCACCTTGAAGGGCGGCTCGTGGGTCTGCATGTAGCGCACCTGCATGTTGCTCGTGTGGGTGCGCAGAAGGCGGC
The DNA here is from genome assembly GCA_964465355.1 of uncultured bacterium. Classification (GTDB taxonomy): domain Bacteria; phylum Deinococcota; class Deinococci; order Deinococcales; family Trueperaceae; genus JAABTL01. The sequence goes on from CAYXJZ010000013.1 coordinate 44,198, forward strand.
CATCGCTGGCCCAGAAGGTGTCCTGGGTGTCCCGTGCCGGGTGCTCAGGCGGGAAGTTGAGCGCGCCGAAGTTGTGGAAGTCGTCTTCGAGTTCGGGGCCGACCACGGCCTCGTAGCCCATGCTGCGGAACACGTCGAGCAGCTTGAAGGTGACCTGGCTCAGCAGATGATGGGCGCCGGCGGGCACCTGCTCGCCCGGCAGGCTGAGGTCGAGACGTTCGGAGCTCAGCTTCCTGGCCAGCTCCATCCTCTCCAACTCATCCTTGCGCGTGGCCAGCGCAGCCTCGATGGCCTCCTTGCGCCGGTGCAGCACCTGGCCATGCACCTTGCGCTCCTCCGGCGCCATGGTGCCGAGTCCTTTGAGGCTCTCCGTCAGCCTCCCCTTCTTGCCGAGCCAATGGACCCGCAGGTCCTGCAAGGCGCGAGCGTCGGCCGCCTCGGCGATGTCGCGCAACCCTCGTAGGGTGTCCTGATCGTGCATGGTCGTTGGGGTCTCCTCCGTGGTCGAGCGGGCTCGATGTCATCGAGAAGCGAGGTCACAAAAAAGCACCGCCGTCGCGGGTCGCGGGGCGGTGCGCAGGGAACGACGGTCGCGACGCGCGCGGCCGGGTTCCTACGCCAGCGGGCTAAAGGGCGAACGGCAGGACGCCATCTCGTTCACGCTGGGAGCCTAAGGCAGGGACGGGGCCCTGGTCAAGCCTCGTCGCCGAGGAAGACGTCGAGGTAGAGCCGCTCGGCCAGGTGCACGGGATCGAAGACCCATGGCACGCTCAGCCGTTCGCCCGCCCATGACTTGGCGGCGTCCATGTCGGCGAAGGGACCCACCCACCATGCGCCACCCTGGTAGGCGCCCGGCTCGACGGCCAGCAGCAGCTCGAGGCGACGTCCTTGCCGATCGCGCACCTCACGCAGCTGGGCGGCCCCTGCTCTCGCGAAGTCCTGCACCAGCAGTTGGTCGAGTGCCCTCGTCCACCTGGCCGACTGCTCCTCGTCGAGCGGCCGATCGATGGTGAGCGGCACGCGCCCGTCTGCGTCGATCGGCGCCTGCCCCAGCCGCAAGCCGGGGAAGGCCGCCCAGAACAGCGAGGACGCGGCGTCGAGCAGGCGCGGGTCCACCCGCAGCAGCTCGACGCGTGGTTCCTGGCCGGCCATCTCGGCGGCTTTCAGGAGACCAGCGCCAGGGGGCCAGCCGCCTGCTCCCTGCCGTGCTGCGGCGCCGGATGCGTGCCCGTCAGCGCGTGCCATGCAGCCTCGAAACGCTGTGGCAACTCCTCGGCCGCGCTCAGGCCGTGTCGCGGGAGGATGTCGGCCAAGGCCTGCATCAGCCGCAGGTAGTTCTCTGGGTGTGCGCCCTCGCCCATCAGGCCAAGCCGCCACAGTTGACCGGCCGTCGGCCCGAGGCCGCCTGCCAGGCTGATGCCTTCGGACCGCAGTTCCTGTCGCACCTCGGCGTCGGCCAGGCCGTCCGGCAGCAGCACGGCCAGCACGGTCGGCAGCCTTGCCTCTTCGGGGACGTAGGCGCGGAAGCCGACGCTCTCCAGTGCAGTCAGGCTGGCAGCCCCCACGGTGGCGACCCGCTCGGCGCGGGCCTCGAGACCTTCGTCCAGTGCAGCGCGGATCGCCTCACCGGTGGCCCAGTGCAGGTGGATGGGCACCGTGTGGTGGTACTTCCTGCCTTGCTCGCCCGTTGCCCAGTAGCCATGCATGCCGAGGAAGTCGGCATACCAGCTCAGCACAGGCGTGCGGCGAGCCTCCACCGTCGCCATGGCGCGCGCGGAGACGGCCACCGGGGCAAGGCCGGGGGGTGCGGACAGGCACTTCTGCGACCCGGTGTAGGCGTAGTCGATGCCGGCGGCCGTCATGTCGAAGGTCTGCATGCCGACGGTGGTGACGGCGTCGACGGAGAACAGCGCCCCTACCTCGGCGGCCACGGCTGCGATGTCGAGCAGCGGGTTGATCACCCCTGTGGACGTCTCGCCGTGCACCATCGAGAGCACCTTGGGGCGGAAGCGCTGCGCCGCGCGGCGCACGGCGTCAGGATCGAGCGGCCGACCGGCTTCGGCGCGCACCGCCATGACCTCGGCGCCAAGGCGCTCGGCCATCAGCACCATGCGCTCGCCGAAGACGCCGTTGCTGGCCACCAGCACGCGCTCGCCAGGTTCGAGCAGGTTGATGAGGCCGGCCTCCATCCCGGCTGATCCACTACCGGAGAGCAGGCAGGTGAAGGCGTCATCGCTGGCGCCGTAGAGCCGGCGCAGGTCGGCGACGATGGCGTCGTTGTAGGCGAAGACGTCGGCGTCCATGTGGCCGCGCATGGGCCAGTGCATGGCGGCGGCTGCGCGTGGATGGATCGGCGTAGGGCCAGGTGTCAGCAGCAACACCTCGTCCATCCAGGGTCCAGCTTCCATGTTCGTCCTCCCGGGTCACCCTCTTGGGATAGGGCGACCGCGCGCCGTCGGCGAAGACCAAAGCGAAGGGACCGAACCCCTGCGGGCCGGTCCCTTGGTGCGATGCCGCCTGTTCCCGCCTAAGCGGGAACAGACATCATCGCTGCTGTGTAGCTCGCGCCGATGGTCGCATCTGGGCGGGAGTCTAACCGCTGAGGCGGGGCGCCGCAAGCGGGATGCGCCACAGATGGACCGTGCATCGGGGGACCTTGGAGGTGCGCGCGTGTTAGGCTAGTGGGCGGACAAGGTCCCGGCGGTCTCGAGGGCGGGTCCAACGCATGGCCCTCGGTCCGTTCGGCTCGCCTTCATGCGAGGCCGCCACGGAGGACGCATGGACCTGCAACAAGCCGCGCAAGAAGCTCTGGGACCGCTCGGTTACGAGGTGCTCGAGTTGATCGTGAGCCACCGTGGCCGGAACCGCAGGGTGCTGCTGCGGATCGACCGCCTGGACGAGCAGGTGGTGTCCATCGAAGACGTTCGCATCGCAGCGGAAGCCTTCGGTCTCGAGTTGGATCGCCTCGACCCCTTCGACGGCGCCTACCAGTTCGAGGTGGAATCGCCGGGGTCCCAGCGTCCCCTGCGCACGGCGCGTCACTTCGAGCGCTTCCACGACCTCTTGATCAAGGTCGTGACCCGTGGCGGCGCCTTCAGCGGGCGGCCTCTGCGGGTCGAGGGCGACGTCGTCGTCTTCGAGGTCGCCGGCGAAGCGGAACCGAGGCAGGTTCCCCTCGCCGAGATCGAAAGGGCCAACCTCGCTGAATGGCCCACGTCACCCCGCTAGGGGTGAAGTCCTCCCCCGTCAGGGGTGAGGCCATCGCTATGAGGCTTGCGACGGAGCGAAGGCCGCTCCGCCGCCACCTACAACCAGGAGCGTGGCACCGGCGAGGCGGCGTCACCGACAACCTAGAACCGGAGTGAAGGATGAACAAGGAATTCATCGACGCCCTCAACGTGCTCGCAGCCGAACGCAACCTCGACAAAGAGGAACTGCTCTCCTCCATCGAGGAGGCCCTTGAACAGGCCTTCGAGCGAAACGTCATGCCAGGGAAGCAGATCGAGGTGGAGGTCGACGCCGAGACAGGCGAGATCGACGTCCTCGTGATCCGTCGCGTCGTGGAAGAGATCGAGGACCCCGACAAGGAGATCCTGCTCAGCGAGGCGCTGGAGCTGGACGAGAGCGTCGAGGTCGGCATGGAGATGGAGTTCCCCACCGATCCAGAGAAGTTCACCCGCATCGCGGTGCAGACCACCAAGCAGGTCATCACCCAGAAGCTGCGTGAGAAGGAGCGGGAACACGTCTTCGAGGAGTACAAGGACCGCGCAGGCGACATCATGACGGCGGTGGTGGCGCGCACCGACAACAAGCGCAACGTCTTCGTCGACTTGGGGCGAGGCGAGGCCATCATGCCGCCGCGCGAGCAGATCCAGGGCGAGCGCTACATGGTGGGCATGCGGCTCAAGGTCTACGTGGCCAAGGTGGAGCTGTCCACCCGCGGGCCATCGATCCTCGTGTCGCGTGCTGCGCCCGAACTGCTCGAGTACCTCATGCGCCAGGAGATCCCCGAGGTGGCCGACGGTACCGTGGAGATCAAGGCCATCGCCCGCGAGGCCGGCCAACGCTCCAAGGTGGCGGTCACCAGCACCAACAGCAACGTCGACCCCATCGGGGCTTGCATCGGTCACCGCGGCAGCCGCATCCAGGCGGTCACCGCCGAGCTGCAGCGCGAGCGCGTCGACATCATCATGTGGGATCCCAGCCCTCGCGAGTTCATCCGCAACGCGCTCTCCCCCGCCAAGGTCGGCAGCATCGAGCTGGACGTCGAGGCCGGTGAGGCACACGTCAACGTCGGCACCGATCAGCTCTCTCTTGCCATCGGCAAGGGCGGCCAGAACGTGCGCCTTGCCGCCAAGCTCAGTGGCTTCAAGATCGATCTGGTCGCCAGTGAGACCATCAGCGACCTCGACGCCGCCATGGCGGCGGCGGCCTCGCGCCAGAGTGACCTGGACGAGCCCGCCCCGACCGACAGCCGTCGGGCCGCCTTCGACGCCCTGTTCAGCGCTCCCAAGGAAGCCGGGGATGAAGGCGCTGAGCCTGCGAGCGAGAGCGAGGCTGGCGAAGCCTGATGACCGCTAGCCTCCGTCACCAGCCCATGCGGCGATGCGTCGCCTGCCGTGCCGAGTCGCCCAAGCGGGCCTTGATCCGCTTGTGGCAGGACGAGTCCGGCTGGCAGCTCGACCTGCGGCAGCGGGCGGGCGGACGCGGCACCTCCCTGTGCCCCGGTTGTGCCTTGGCCGCTGTCCGGCAGGACGATGCCGGTCGCCTCAAAGGCTTCCGCCGGGCCTTCAAGCAAGACGCCGACGCCGTGCGTGCCTTGCTCACCCCCTTGACCGATACCCTGGCTGTCGCCGCCTTCCCGACGTCGACCGGCCATGACAACCCGAGACCCCATCCGAACGGAGGGATGCATGGCTGAGAAGGTCCGCATCTACCAGCTTGCTCGTGACCTCAGCATCGAGACCAAGGAACTCTTGGCGATGCTCGATGACATGGGCGTGAGCTATAAATCGCACGCAAGCAGCCTCGAGGCCGATGTGGCCGAGACGGTACGTCAGCTCGTTTCTGCCGAGGCGGCGACCGAGCCGCAGGCGGTCAGCGATGGCGCAGCGCCGGCGAAGAAGCCGGCAGCGAAGCCTGAGCCGGACGTGGCTTCCACGACCGAGATCGAGAAGCCGGCCCCTGCATCACAGGCTCCCCTGCGCGCACCGGTCGTGACCGTCATGGGTCACGTCGACCACGGCAAGACCTCCTTGCTCGACTACATCCGCAAGACCAAGGTGGCCTCGCGTGAGGCGGGCGGCATCACCCAGCACATCGGCGCCTACCAGGCACAGACGCCGCAGGGCCTGATCACCTTCCTCGACACCCCGGGGCACGCCGCATTCACCGCCATCAGGCAGCGTGGCGCCAAGGTCACCGACATCGCCGTCATCGTGGTGGCCGCCGACGACAGCATCATGCCGCAGACCCGCGAGGCCGTCGCCCACGCCAAGGCAGCCAAGGTGCCCATCGTGGTGGCGGTCAACAAGATCGACCTGCCTCAGGCCAACCCCGACAAGGTCTTGCAGGACCTGATGCAGTTGGAGCTGGTGCCTGAAGCCTTCGGCGGCGACACCATCGTGGTGCCGGTCAGCGCCCGCACCGGGCAGGGCGTCGACGAGCTGCTCGAGATGCTGTCCCTCGTGGCCGAGATCGAGGACCTGCGGGCCGATCCAGGCGCCACGACGCGTGGCGTGGTCATCGAGTCGGTGCTGGACAAGCAGGCCGGCGTGCTCGCCACCGTGCTGGTGCAAGAGGGCACCGTGCGGGTGGGCGACCACCTGGTGGTGGGCGAGGTCTGGGGCAAGGTCCGCAGGCTCAGCGACCACACCGGCGCCATCATCAAGGAGGCCGGCCCCAGCGTGCCCGTCCAGGTGCTCGGCTTCTCGCAGCTGCCCCAGGCAGGCGAGATGGTCGAAGGCGTCGCGAACGATGTGGCCGCCAAGCAGCTCACCGCCGAACGGCGGGAGGAGCGCCAGGACCTCGCTGGCGAGGAGGCCATCGGCCGTAAGGGTCTCACCCTGGCCGATCTCTTCAACAAGCCGAAGACCAAGACCATCCACCTGCTGTTGCGCGCCGACACCCAGGGCAGCCTCGAGGCCATCAAGAGCGTCATCGCCCAGGCCGCCGAGGACGTGGCCGAGGTCGAGGTCGACCTCATGCTGGCCGAGGTGGGTGCGCCTTCCGACAGCGATCTGCTGCTGGCTTCCACCGCTGGCGCCACCATCCTCACCTTCGGTGTCAACGCGCCTGGCTCGGTGGCCAAGGCCGCCGAACGCCAGCGCATCCCCCTGAAGTCCTTCCGCATCATCTACGAGCTGATCGAGGAGGTGGCGCGTCTCATCAAGGGACAGATCGAGCCCACCTTCGAGGAGCAGATCTTGGGTCACGCCGAGGTTCGCATGATCATCAGGGTGCCGAGGTCGGGCAACATCGCCGGCTCCTACGTCACCGACGGGCTGGTGCGCCGCGGCGCCCGTGCCCGCCTCAAGCGCGACGGCCGCGAGGTCTACAAGGGCTCCATCGCCCAGCTACGGCGCTTCAAGGAGGACGTGCGCGAGGTGACGGCCGGCTTCGAGTGCGGGATCAACCTGCAGAACTACGACAACACGCAAGAAGGTGACATCATCGAGGTCTACGAGATGGTCGAGGTGGCCGCAGCATGAGTCGCCGCACCTTCACCGGTCTGCTGATCCTGGCTTCGGTGCTGGCCTCGGTGCTCTACCTCTGGCAGCCTTGGAACCCGGGTGAGCCAAGCATCAAGCTGGGCCTCGATCTGAGCGGCGGCCTGCGGATCGAGTTGGAGGCAGACGTCCCCAACCCCGATCCGCAGCATCTGGCCACCGCCCGCAACATCATCGAGAACCGCATCAACGAGTTCGGCGTCTCCGAGCCGCTCATCCAAACAAGCGGCACCGACCGCATCGTGGTGGAGCTGCCTGGTCTCGACGCCAACGACCTGGAGCGCGCGCTCGACTTGATCGGCCAGCAGGCCGTGCTCGAGTTCCGCCTGGTGCGCACCTCCGCCCAGTCCCTGCCAAGCGAGGCCCTCACCCTGGCCGACCTGGAGGACGTAGCCTTCACCGGCGAGATCATCCGCACCGCCAGCGCCGACTTCGAGCGGGTGGGCACCACCGCGCTCGGGCC
>CAYXJZ010000014.1:0-50290 GCA_964465355.1 uncultured bacterium
AGCTGAGTCAGGTTCACGAAGGTGGTCGCAGGACGTCTCCCCGTTGGTTTCACAAAGATACAAAACGAGGACACGGCAGCAAACCTCCTTCGCCCACAGGGAAGAACCAAAACGCGTGCGCATCACGCAAGTTGAGGTGGAATCCGCGCCTTGAGCGCGGTGGTGTAGGGCAGACTCTAGCATGCTCTGCGGCGATTGCAAGCCCTTGACGTAGGGCCGTCAACCGGCATAAAGAACCCCTCGGAACCCCATCGGCCGGACCCTTGAGACCAGCAGCGTGCCCTCCGAACGCCGACGGGGGACCAGGCAGCAAAGCAGGCCGAGAGATCCCGTACGGCGCGGCGAAGCCTACTAGGCGAACAGGGGAGGGGAGAGGTCGAACCAAGCCCTCAAGGGGCCTCCTGTGAGGCCACAGGGCTACTCAGGCTCGAACAAGGACTGCAGTTCCTCGAGCAGTTCCGCCACCCGTCGCAAACGTGCGCTGGGCAGAGCAGCCAGGTTCTTGCGCTGTAACAGGCGCCTCGCAGAGCTCATGCGCTCGATGACCGTCTCACCCAGGCTGCGCTGTACTGGCTGGTCGGCGCGCACCTCGGTGATCCTGCGGCGGATCTGTGAGAGGCTGAGGTCTTCGCGAATCGCCTCTTCGGACAGCCGTCGCCGATCGTCGGCATCCTCCACCCGGGCCAGGGCCTGGGCCTTGGTGAACGCCAATCGCCCATCACGCACCGCAGCGAGCAAGTCGCTAGGGAATCCGAGGATGGGTACACGGTTCGCCATGAAAGACGCCGGCGTGAAACGGCCGAGACGCTCGAACAGCTCTTCAGCTGCGCGCTTGTGCGCCGCGCTATAGCGAGCTTTGGGTTCGCGCCCTCTTGCCTCCTGCACCATCTCTGCCAACAACGCCAAGATCCCGGCGCGGTCGAGCTCCAGGCTCAGCTCCAAGAGACGGAGGACGGCCTCAGTCTCCTCGACAGCGTTGAGGTCCTCGCGCTGCAGGTTCTCCATGATGGAGATCTCGAGGGCCTCACGGTCATCGAGTTCGAGGACGATGGCCGGCACACGTTCCAAACCTGCCGCCATCGCGGCCCGAGTGCGCCGCTCCCCGGCGACTAGCTCGTAGACCTCACCAGACCTACGCAGCAGGACCGGCTCCAACACACCGCGCTCCCGCACGGAGGCCGTCAGTTGGGCCAGGCCGGAAGGATCGATGTAACGCCGCGGCTGTTCCTCGTGGAAACGTATGTCGGAGATCGCCACGCTGCCTACCGTAGGTTCAGCGGGTTGTCCACCCAAGTCACCCAGGATGGCCTCGAAGACGGCTGCCCGATCCAAGTCCGTGCGTCGTCGTTTGCTGCTCACGACTTCATCCTCAACGCTGCGAGAAGCTCCCGCGTGACCTGCCTGACCTCCAGGTCCGCCTCACTGCCAGGCGCGTAGACGGGGATAGGCATCCCCTGGACTTGCGCGTCACTGTAATAGGCGGGCCGACTCGCCAGTGGCGTGGAGATCGGCGCCAAGGCGGGCAACTGGCTGGTGATGATCTCGTGGCTCTCTCGATCGTGGCGCGTTCTCCGGTCGTGCTGGGTGAGGATGAACAAGGCGATCTGCAACTCGCGAGCCGCCTTCTTGTACTCCCTCACCATCTTGATCACGGTGGGGATGCCATCCAGGCCCTTGCGGTTGGTGGGCAGAGGAACCACTACCCTGTCCGAGGCGACCACGGCCAGTGCCGACAGTTGGCCAAGGCTCGGTGGTGGGTCGATGAGGACCAGGTCGTAGCCTTCCAACTTGCGGACAGCCTCCCTGAGACGGAGGATGCCGAGGAAGACGCTAAGGATCTCGCGCTCGATGATCGCGATGTTCAGATGCGCCGGGATCAGGTCCATGCCATGAACATGAATGGGGGAGGGGAGAGCAAGACCGTTGTCGTCTTCAGCCACTCGCTCGTCGACCCCTCCGTCGGCCTCACCCAGCACCGCCGGGTAGATCGTCTGGTCAAGGGTGATGTCATCGTCGACGCCCAACCATCTGGTCAGGTTTGCCTGAGGGTCCATGTCGATCAGCAAGACGCGGTAACCCGTCTCGGCCAACACGTAACCGACGTCGCGCACCGTGCTCGTCTTCGCCACACCGCCGGCGTGGTTGAAGAAGCTGAGCACCTTCATGGTCGGTACGACCAGGCAGCGCGACGACTCAGGTTCCCCAGGATCACAGTGCTGGCATCATACCCACCGCAGCCTAGAGGCGCACGTGAAGTCGAGAGAGTCCCTCCGGGTTCCCACTACGCCATAACGTTATGGCGGAACATGGGTGCCTGACGGGGTTACTGAGCAGGGAGACCAAGCGTGCCACGTCCCGGTCCCCTAGCCTTCCCACTTCGCGGCGCCCAGGCGAAGAGAGTCGGGGTCACGAGCCTGACCATATCCGAACGAGCGCGCCGAGCGGCGGTCAATCCGGAGTCGGCGCGTGCTTGCATGGTGGCTATCAACCCAGGCCCGTCCTACAACGAAGGATCGCAAGGAGGTCGAGGCTGGGTACCGCGCGCTCCTATTGGGAAGACTAGGGGACTCAACGATCCGATACTAGCGAAAGCGCGCGCATGAAGAGGCGTTCATAGGGCCAATAAGCATAGTAGGTGGGAACAATGCGGGACACAGGTCCCAGCTCTTGGGAAAAACGCGGGACTTCCAAGTGGGGAATCTACGGAACCCAGTGCAATCCTGCGTCCAGTCCCCCAGGATTCCCTGTTCGCCGGTTGCGGGGAAAGATGTGGGGTTACAGCTGTGCCCCAGGGCGATCCTTTGCCGAACGCAAAGTGCTGAACCGCGTAGTCGGATCGAAGGTGCCTTGAGTCCGTAGATGATGCATGATCCGTGGGGTCCCTGCCGCCAACGGCAAGGTGAAAGTGGGATAAACGGGGGACCAATGTGTTGGTGGGGGGGAAACTCGGTACTGGCCTTGGGTCTCAGGAAGGTACTCTCCGAACGCCAGCACCAGCGGCGCGAAGCGCCGCTTCTGTTGCTTGTCAGATTGCCTTTGACTTCATTCCTATTACCTTTATGGGAGCGCTGATTGCTGTCTGGCACGGGATGGAAGCGAAGCAAGCGGGAACATGGCGGGACCGATGGGGGAACACTAGGGGACCTGTGCGGGGAATCGATGGGACCCCGTTGGGAAACTTGCGGGACTATCGGGGGAAACCGCGGGACCTTGAGGGGGAAAACGCGGTACTCCTGATTCCCGCTCCATGTGCGATGCGGTGAACGTTGACACATCGTTCCCCGCTTCCGTATGCTCAGCTGTCTCGGAACCGATCCCTCGCCGTGCCCAACATCGGTCGGGTGGACACCCAGGAGGGCTGATGGACGCTGCTGAAGCCAAGCTTAGCTCGACGGAGGCGCAGACAGCCCGACCTCCCGCTTCCCCCAAGCCAGCAGGGGAGAAGGTCCAGGCTCGCACCAAGGCCAAGCGGGCTGGTGCCAAGGCAGCCGCCAAGGCCACGGCGCGGCGAGCCATCGAGCGTCGTGCGGGCAGCAGTCGGGTCTCGGTCACCCAAGCCAACCCGCTTGCCTTGTCCAGGCAGGAGATGGGTTTGCTGACCAAGCGGTTGCTGGTGTTGGCCTTGAGCGACATCACCCGCGACGACCACGACCTCGAGCCGATCCGCATCACCGCGTGGGAGTACGCTCAGATCTTCAACCTTCGCGGCAAGAGCATCTACAACCGCATCGAGGACTCCGCCCGTGAGTTGCTGGAGCAGACCGTCCAGGTGAAGGAAGCCAACGGCGATTGGGTGATGTTCCAGTGGGTCAGCGAGGCCCGCTACGACAGCGGTCGCGACGGCAAGGACAGGCTTGCATGCATCGAGCTCAAGATCCACGAGAAGCTCAAGCCTTACCTGCTGCAGCTGAGGCGCGACTTCAGCATCATCCCGACCGACCAGCTCCTCAGCTTCGAGTCCTTCAGCAGCATGCGACTCTTCGAGATCCTCTACACCACCAGCTACGGCGGCGAGAAACGCCACCTTGGTTTCGACGTCGATGACCTCAAGTCGCGGCTCGGGATGGAGGGCAAGTACGAGCGCTTCAAGGACTTCACCTACGTCCTGAACAAGGCACAGGAGGAGTTCAGGCGGTACACCTGCCTGACGTTCAGCTACCAGGGGCGGAAGGTGGGTCGGAAGATCCAGCATGTCGACATCGTGGTCGAGAAGAACGACGTCTTCCAACCGCGGGTACGGTTGCCCGAGAGCATCGCCCGCCGTGTCAAGCGTGAAGGAGACACGGAGACGAAGCTCAAGACCTTGCAGGCAGCCGATGTCTTGAAGGAGTTGGGTTGGTCCTTGGACGCCGAGAAGACGGTGCAGCAGTACGGACCGGCGAGGGTCATGGACACCGTCCGCTACGCCCGCAGCCTGCAGCGCAAGGCCGAGCAGTCAGGGCGTCCCATCGGCAACCTGGCTGGTTTCGTGCACAGCCTGCTGCAGCAGGGCGTGGAGCCACCACCACTGGAGGCCGAGGTGGTCGACCAGCGACTGAGTCGCGACGCCTTGCGCGGCATCGTCACCGGCTTGGTCGAGGCCTTCAGGCAGCAGCGCCGCTCCCGAGCCGAAGAGGCATGGCGGGGACTCTCGCAGGAGCGTCGCGACCTGATCCACACCCTCATGCAGGCGACCCTGTCGCGCTTCAGTCTGGAGCGCATCGAGAACGATGGGTGGCAGGGATCGCTCTACGAGATCAGCCGTCTCGACCTCATGTGCAGCCACGGCTTCCTCGACCTGCCACCTCACTTGGAGGACCTGGTCGCCTTCGTCGACCACGGCGACCTGATCGCGGAGCATCCGGCAGAAGACCGTGAACGGCTGTTGACCGAGTTGCGCGCCGCCGCCTGAGACCGGCCGACCGCTCCAGCGACGGGGTGCCACGCGCTCGGCCAGACGTGGTGTCGGACGCCTCACATCCTACCTTAAGAAACGCGGTACCATAGCAAATCAGGTAGGGCGCCTACGCCCTGTCTCTGGAGGTTGCCGCATGCTCGTCGCACTGTTGCTCTTCGCCGCTTTCTTCAGCATCGTGGTGGTCGGCACCGTGCTGGTCATGGTGCATGACTTCATCGCCAACCGCTGGGCGCAGTCCGACCAACTGGCCGAGGTGGAACGGCGGACGTTCGTCGCCGCGCCGCAGTCGAGACGAGAACTCACCCGGGTCCGTACACTGGGGCATGCCTGAAGCTAGGTCGGAAGGGTCAGGGGCCATCAACGAGAACGAACCGTCCCCTGCCGCGATGCCTGAGGGTGCCACGGCCCAGGTAGCGCAGCGGGCGCAGGAGCTGAGGCGGACGATCGCGCACCACGACCGTCTCTACTATCAACTCGACACCACCGAGGTCAGCGACGAGGTCTACGACGCCCTTTGGCATGAGCTCAAGGCCATCGAGACCGAGCACCCTGAACTCATCACGGCCGACAGCCCCACCCAACGGGTGGCGGGCAGTCCTGTGTCCCAACTGGAGAACGCCGAGCACCTGGCGGCCATGCTCAGCCTTGACTCCTCGGCCAAAGAGGAAGCCTTCCGGCAGTTCGATGCCCGGCTGCGCCGCGCGCTGGTCGAGCCGGCCCCCTTGCGCTACTCGCTGGAACCGAAGCTGGACGGCCTGTCCATCGAGCTGGTCTATCAGGACGGTGCGCTGCTACGGGCCGTGACCCGGGGCGACGGACGCGTCGGTGAGGTCATCACCGCCAACGTGCGCACCATCCGCAGCCTGCCGCTGCGCCTGGACGATCGCAAGCGACCGGTCCCGCGCACCTTGTCGGTGCGTGGCGAGGTCTTCCTGCCGCTCAAAGCCTTCGACGACATGAACGAACGACTGCTGCTGGAAGGGAAGAGTCCCTTCGCCAACCCTCGCAACGCCGCCGCCGGCACCGTGCGCCAACTCGATCCCAGCCTGACCGCCTCGCGCGCCTTGGACGTCTACGTCTACGACGTGCTCGAGATCGGCGCCGGCGAGGACGGTCATGGGCGCTTCGCCCGACACCTGGAAGTGCTGGCCGCCATGGCGGATTGGGGCCTGCCGGTCAACCCGCAGAACCTGTGGGTCGAGGACGGACCGGAAGTCGATGCGGCAGACGCCGCCTGGGCGGTGTTCCAGTCCTTCGCCGAGCGCCGCGACGAGATGTCATACGAGGTCGACGGCTTGGTGGTCAAGCTCGACGACCTTGACCTGCGTCGCCGACTGGGGGAGACAGCCCACCACCCGCGCTGGGCCTTCGCCATCAAGTTCCAGCCGCGCAAGGAGATCAGCCAGGTGTTGCGCATCATCACCGGCGTCGGCCGCACCGGCGTGGTCACCCCGGTGGCCCTGCTGCGCCCCGTCAACATCGGCGGCGTCACCGTCAGCCGTGCCTCCTTGCACAACCGCGAGGACGTCGAGCGCAAGGACATCCGCGAGGGCGACACCGTCAGGGTGGAGCGCGCCGGCGACGTCATCCCCCAGGTGGTGGAGCGTGTCGAGACGGCCGATGCCGCGGAGCGCGGCGAGGCCTTCCGCATGCCGCTCAGCTGCCCCAGCTGTGGCACGACCCTGATCAACCACGGCCCCTACACCGTGTGCCCCAACGCCTTCGGCTGCCCGGCGCAGGCGGTGGCCCGCCTGCAGCATTTCGGCAGCCGCATCGGCCTCGACATCGAGGGCCTGGGCGAGGTGACCGCCCGCATCCTCTACGAGGCCGGCCTGGCCCGCAACCCGGCTGACCTCTTCGACCTGGACGCGGCTGAGGTGGCCAAGCTGGAGGGCTTCGCCGAGCTCTCTGCTGCCAACCTCGTCGCCGGCATCCTCAAGGCCTCGCGTACCACCATGCCGCGCTTCCTCGTCGCCATCGGGGTGCCGGAGGTGGGGCCGGCGGTGGCGCGCGCGCTGGCCGGCGCCTTCGGCACCGTGCAAGCCCTGCGCGAGGCCAGCGCCGAGCGGCTGGCCCAGGTGCACGGCATCGGCACCGTCATGGCCGAGGCCATCGCCAGCTTCTTCCAGGACCCCATGAACACCCAGGTCATCGACGCGCTGCTGGACGGCCGGGTGGAGATCGCCCCCTTCGAGGTGGTGGCGCCCGTGTCCGACGCCCTCGCCGGTCAGGTGGTGGTGTTCACCGGCGCACTGAGCGGCTTCAGCCGCCAGGTGGCCGAGGCCTTGGTGGGGCGCCTGGCCGGCAAGGCGGCCGGCAGCGTGTCCAAGCGCACCACCTTGGTGGTCGCGGGCGCCGAGGCGGGCAGCAAGCTGGAGAAGGCTGTTGCCCTTGGCGTGCCGGTGGTGGACGAAGAGGGCTTCTTCGCCTACCTGCGCGAACGCGGCGTCGATCCTGCCGAGCTGACGAGGGGGGAGGAGCCGTGAGCGCCAGGCGCTTCTCCAACGGCACCATCGCCGGCCGTTTGGAGCGTCTGGCCGACCTCTTGGAACTGAGCGGCGCCAACCCCTTCCGGGTGCGCGCCTACCGCGCGGCGGCCGGCACGGTGGAGGCCCATCCCGAACCGCTGGCCGACATGCATGAGCGCCAAGAGGACCTCACCCAGCTCAAGGGTGTGGGCAAGGACCTGGCCGCGGCCATCGGCGACCTGCTGAGCACGGGGGAGATCCCCGCCTATGCCGAGCTGGCCAAGGAAGTGCCGTTGGGCCTGCTCGATGTGGTGGCGGTGCCTGGCGTCGGCCCCAAGCGCGCCCAGACGCTGTGGCGCGAGCTGGGCGTCACCGGCTTGGACGAGCTCGAGCAGGCAGCCAAGGACGGCAAGGTGGCCGGTCTGGCCGGCTTCGGCGAGAAGACGCAGGCCAAGGCTCTGGCCGGCATCGCCCAGGTGCGCCGACACCAGGGCAGGATGCGGCGCTCGGACGCAGAGGCGCGCATCGCGCCCTTGCTGGCTGCGCTGGGCGGCATGGCGCAGGTCAAACGGCTGGAGGTTGCCGGCAGCATGCGCCGTGGCCGCGCCACCGTGGGCGATGTCGACCTGCTGGCGGTGGCCGACGACGCGGAGCCGGTGATGGCCGCTCTACGTGACCACCCTGACGTGGCCGAGGTGCTCGGCAGCGGCGAGAGCAAGACCAGTGTGCGGCTCGAAGGTGACCTCCAGCTCGACCTGCGGGTGTTGCCTGCGGCCTCCTTCGGAGCGGCTTGGCAGTACTTCACCGGCTCCAAGGCGCACAACGTGGCGCTTCGCCAGCGGGCGGTGCAGCAAGGGTTGCGGCTGTCGGAGCACGGCCTCTTCCGTGGTGGGGAAGGCGATGATCCCGAAAGGGGAGAGCGGGTGGCCGGCAGCGAGGAGGCCGAGGTCTACGCGGCCCTTGGCCTGGCCTGGGTGCCGCCGGAGCTGCGGGAGGACCGCGGTGAGATCGAGGCGGCGGCCGAAGGTCGCCTGCCAAGGCTGCTGGAACTGGACGACATGCGAGGCGATTTGCACATGCACAGCGACTGGTCAGACGGCCGCGGCACCCTGGCCCAGATGCATGCCGCTTGCGCCCAACGCGGCTACGCCTACCATGCGATCACCGACCACTCGCAGGCCCTGCGCCTCACCGGTGGCTTGGACGCCGAGAAGCTGGCCAGGCAATGGGAGGAGCTGGACCGCTTCACCGCCACCCTCGCTGACGATGCGCCCGCCCTGCTACGCGGTCTCGAGGTCGACATCCTCAAGGACGGAAGTCTCGACCTGGATGATGCCTGGCTGGACCGCCTGGACATCGTCATCGTCAGCGTCCACAGCTTCTTCGACCTGCCGGAGACGCAGCAGACGGCGCGGGTGATCAAGGCCATTCAGCACCCGCAGGTCAACATCCTGGCCCATCCCACAGGCCGTTTGCTGGGCGAGCGGGAAGGCTACGAGATCGACCTTGACCAGGTGTTCGCGGCTGCGGCAGCGAACGGGGTGGCCGTGGAGTGCAACGCCTCGCCCTATCGCCTCGACCTCGGCGACCTCGAGTTGATGCGCGCGGTCAAAGCCGGCTGCCGGGTGGTCATCAACACCGACGCGCACGTGCTCGCCGGGCTGGACGACATGCGCTACGGGGTCTTGACCGCCCGCCGCGCTTGGCTCGGCCCCGACCAGGTGATCAACACCTGGCCTCTCGAGCGCCTACGCGCTTTCCTGGAGAAGCGCAAGGACTGACCCGGCAGCCTGCCTCCGTGTCATCATCCGCTTCGGGACATGACCGCCGCACACCTCCGACGCTCCTTCCGGCTGCTCCGATCCAGGGCGCTGATCTTCTTGCTCAGCTGCGGTTCCCTTGCCTTGGCCTTGGGCGACCTCGGGGGCACGCCCTATGCAGGCGTGGCCATGGCGCTGTTGGAGCACCTCCACGCCGAAGTGACGCCTTGCGGCGTCGCTCTGGACAGTGGTGTGCTGTGCTTCGTCATCGAGCCGGCCCAGGCGGCCGGCGTCGCCGAGTCGATCGAGGCCTTCATCGCGGAGCGCAGCGTCGATCTCAAGAGGAACGACTGGCACTCGGCCAACGGCGTGCATACGGTGACGCTGATCCTGCGTGACGACCCTTGGGGCGGGCTGCAGCTGTGGCTGTCCGAGCCCAGCCAGGTGAAGGTGGAGGGCAGGCTCGAGTACCTCCCCAAACGCCGCTGAGTCGTCGCGTCGGGCTCGAGTTCGAGTAGGGGTTCGTCGGTACGCCTCAGGTCGGTCCCCCGGACCCGTTCCGGTCCCGAGATTGTTGCTACCGTGTGGTTCATGAACCCGGACCACCACCTTCGTCGACCCAGCGCGAGCACCCGATGAGCAGGGCTGCGGAGCGATACCTCGACTTCGCACGTCAGCAGTTGGGCGCCATCGCTGCCGAAGGCTTGACCAAGCATGAGAGGCCCATCATCGGCCAGCAGCAGGCGGAGGTCGTCTTGGAGGACGGGCGCCACGTGCTCAACCTCTGCGCCAACAACTACCTCGGCTTGGCCAACCACCCAACCGTCATGGCGGCCGCCAAGGAAGGCATCGACGAGCACGGCTTCGGGGTGGCCTCGGTGCGTTTCATCTGCGGCACCCAGGAGCAGCACCGCGAGCTCGAGCGGCGCCTGGCCGCCTTCCTCGGCACCGAGGACGCCATCCTCTACGCCAGCTGCTTCGATGCCAACGGCGGCCTGTTCGAGACCCTGCTCGGCGCCGATGACGCCATCATCAGCGACGCCCTCAACCACGCATCGATCATCGACGGCGTGCGCCTGTGCAAGGCGCAGCGCCACCGCTACGCCAACGCCGACATGGCCGAGCTGGAAGCAGCCCTGCAGGCCAGTGCGGGCGCCCGTTTCCGCATGATCGCCACCGACGGCGTGTTCAGCATGGACGGCGTGGTGGCCCCGCTGCAGCAGATCTGCGACCTGGCCGATCGCTACGACGCCCTGGTCATGGTCGACGACTCCCACGCCGTCGGTTTCATGGGTGAGGAAGGGCGCGGGACCCACGAGCACGCCGGGGTCATGGGCAGGGTGGACCTGCTTACCGGCACCTTGGGCAAGGCCCTTGGTGGCGCCAGCGGCGGGTACACCGCCGGCCGCGCCGAGCTCGTCGAGCTGCTGCGGCAGCGCTCGCGCCCCTACCTGTTCAGCAACTCCCTGGCGCCGTCGGTCGTCACCGCGTCGCTGGCGGTGCTCGACCTGCTCGAAGGTGCCGACGAGCTGCGCCAGAGGCTGCATGCCAACGCCAGCTACTTCCGTCAGCGCATGAACGAGGCCGGCTTCTCCTTGGCCGGTGCCGACCATCCCATCGTGCCGGTCATGATCGGCGACGCCACCATGGCTGCCCGGATGGCCGAGCGCATGCTGGAGGAAGGGATCTACGTGGTGGCTTTCTCCTTCCCGGTGGTGCCTCGGGGTCAGGCGCGCATCCGTACCCAGCTCTCTGCCTCCCACGACCGCGCCCAGTTGGACCGAGCGGTGGACGTCTTCACCCTGGTCGGGCGCGAACTGGGCCTGGTGGCCTGAGCGCCATGTTCAGCATCGCCAAGCTGGAGCCGCGCGAGGGCATCTGGACCCACCAGACCGAGGAACCCACCGTGGGCCCCAACGACGTCCTCATCTCGGTGCGCAGGACCTCCATCTGCGGCACCGACGTCCACATCCATCAATGGGATGCCTGGGCGCAGCGCACCGTGCCCGTTCCCATGGTCATCGGCCATGAGTACATGGGGGTGGTGGAGGCGGTGGGCAGCGAGGTGCGCGGCTTCCACGTCGGGGAGCGGGTGACGGGCGAGGGCCACCTGACCTGTGGCCACTGCCGCAACTGCCGTGCAGGTCGCCGCCATCTGTGCCGCAACACCGTGGGGGTGGGCGTCAACGTGCCCGGGGCCTTCGCCGAGCGGTTCGTCCTACCTGCCAGCAACGTCTTCAAGCTCCCCGAGGTCGTCGATGACAGCGTCGCCGCCATCCTCGACCCCTTCGGCAACGCCGTGCATACGGCGCTGTCCTTCGACCTGGTGGGGGAGGACGTGCTAATCACCGGTGCTGGGCCCATCGGCTGCATGGCGGCCGCCGTCTGCCGCTTCGTGGGCGCGAGGCACGTGGTGGTCACCGACCTCAATCCATACCGCCTGGCGCTGGCCGAACGTTTGGGGGCCACCCGCACCGTGAACGTGGGCGACCCCGACCTGGACTGGCAGCAGGTCATGGCCGAGCTGGGGATGACCGAGGGTTTCGATGTCGGCCTCGAGATGTCCGGCTCCGGCGTCGCCTTCCGCCAGATGCTGGGCATCATGAACTACGGCGGCAAGGTGGCCATGTTGGGGGTGCCGAGCAGCGAGGTGGCCATCGACTGGAACCAGGTCATCTTCAAGGGCCTGTTCATCAAGGGTATCTACGGCCGCGAGATGTTCGAGACCTGGTACAAGATGGCCGGCCTCATCGCCTCAGGCCTGGATCTCTCACCGATCATCACCCACGAGTTGCCCGTCAGTCGCTTCCAAGAGGGCTTCGACCTGATGCGCTCAGGCGCATCGGGCAAGGTGGTCCTCGATTGGAGCCAGCTTCCCTAGCGAGCCCTAGGCTGGGTCCATGCAGCCCCTCGGCGACGACCTGCCGGTGACCTAGAAACCCGCCGGGGTGCAGGCCAGCATCCCGATGGCGGCGACGAAGTCCTGGTTCCCCACGGTGTAGCTGATGTTCGCACCACCGGAAGAGGGCTTGAGCGTCACGGTGAGGTCGATCACGCCCCGAAGGTAGCGGAGCAGGCGGTCTTCGCTCACGTCGCTGTCGAGCTGGGCGGCGCCGTAGCCGTTGACCGTTGCGCTGGTGCTGAGGAAGTCGATGGTCCCAGATCGGAAGGTCACTTCGAAGCGGTCCCCGGTCAGCAGCTCGTAGTCGCCCAGGTCCACCTCGATGCCGTTGTCGTCGGCCGACTCACTGCAGTAGATGGCGACCACGTTGGCGCTGCCGGCGAGGTCGCTGCTGATCATGCCGACGTCGCCATCGAAGGACCAGGAACCCACCAACAGGTCGTCGTTCTCCGGATCCCAACCTTCGTCGTCCTCCCACTCCCATGACTCTGGTTGCTCACCGCAGACCAGACTGCCCAAGGCCGCGGCGAAGCCGCGCACATCGTACTGGAAGGTCATCTCGGGCACACCTCTGCGGGGATCCGCCTGCACCCGCAGCGCCAGGTTGGAGCCAGAGCGAAGGCCGGCGAACAGGTCCTCGTTCATGTCGTAGTAGGCCACGATCTCCTGACCGAAGAAGCCCTCGGCGAGGAACCAGCCCTGGTCGAGGATGGCACCCTGGTCGAAGCGCACCAACATGGCGAGATCGCCGTCGTCTCCCTCGGCTAGGGAGATGAGGTCGTAGCCCACCTGAACCAGCACCTCGAAGCCGTTGGGGGAGGAGGCGTCGCAGCCCACCACCAGCAGCGCTTCCTCCGCCGTCAGGCCTGCGGGCGTCTGGTATGGCTCCAGCCACACGGAGCCGAGGCCGTTGAAGCTGTAGGCGTCTTGGTAGCTCTCGACGACCCAGACGCCATGGTCTTGTGCCAGGGCGGTCGCGAGCAGGGGGAGAAGGAGAAGGGTCATGAGCGATCGCGGCACGGGTGAGACCTCCATCAGGCGCGTTGGCTGCGTTCCTGTCGCCGATGGTACAGGAGGATGGTCGATAGGTCGCGGTAAGCTGACCACGATGGCCCGTCGTCGACCACGCTGGTTCCTGCCGATGGCCTGTTTCTTCGCTGGTGCTGTCCTGGTCAGCGTCATGGAAGGACCACTGTGGTTGGGTCTGCTGGTCGGTGGCCTGACCGCTTGGTTGGGTTGGCGCGGCACAGGCGGCAGCTTCCCCAGCTGGCCGGGGCCGGGTGGGCCGTTGCGACGACCGTCCTTCGCGACCTCAGGGCGGCCGTGGGTGGAGCCCGAGCCCGACCCGACGGAGGCTCCGGCGGCCTTCCGTGTGCGCTGCGAGGTGGTCACGCCAAGGATGCAGGTCTGGCACTCCATCGACACCGGCCGTGCTTACGAGCTGACGCCGGATCGGGCGCCGGCTGATGCACGGCCTGGTGACGTGGCTTGGTTGAGCTTCGATCGCGGACGTCCCCGTGTTCAGGTGTCCGTACCAGACCCGCGACGACTGAACTGAGGCGCCGCTGACGGCGACCTAGGGGCGGAGGTCGCAGCCCGGGTGGTGCGGCCTCAGGCTTGCAGGGTCGCCTGGACGTCGATGCTGAGCTTGACCTCTTCCGAGACCATGAGGGCGCCGGCTTCGATCAGCTGGTTCCAGGTCAGCCCCCACTCCTTGCGGTTGAGCTTGCCCGTCAACGTGGCGGAGCGACGGGTCAGGCCCCATGGGTCCTTGATGGTCGGGCCGGCTTCGGTGTCCAGCGTCACGCTCTTGGTCACGCCGTGCATGGTGAGGTCACCGACCACCCGGTACTCACCGTCTTGGAGTTGGATGACCTCACGGCTGCGGAAGGTGACCTTGGGGTGGTTCTCGGCGTCGAAGAAGTCGGGGGAGCGCAGGTGCGCGTCGCGGTCGGCGACACCGGTGTCGATGCTGGCCGCGTCGATCTCGACGTCGACCGCGCTGACCTGACCGGACTCGTCGGCCTGGACGGTGCCAGAGAAGGTCTTGAAGCTGCCGCGCACGGTGGCGAAGCCCAAGTGGCGGACGGCGAAGCCTACGGTGGTGTGGGTGGGGTCGATGACCCAGGTCTGGCTCATGGATGACTCTCCTGATGTGGTGTGGGGGTACTGAGTCGGGCGATGATCGCTCTACGGCCGACTCCTCACAACATAATGTCAAGCACTCTATTATGTCAAGTGAATAATCGAATGGAGTGCCATGTAGGGTAGGATGATCCCATGCAGGTCTCCGAGGACACGGGTTTCTGCCCGGTCTACCAGAGCATCCAGTTGCTACAGGAGAAGTGGGTGTTGCACATCGTCCGTGCCCTGCTCGCTGGCCCTCACGGCTTCAACGAACTGGCCAGGGCGGTGGGCGGCGTCAACACCACCACCCTCTCGCAGCGCCTGGACCAGCTCGAGAGGCTGGGTCTGCTGTCGAAGACGGTCGAGTCCGTCATGCCTCCACGTAGTCGTTACCAGCTGACGGACGCCGGCTTGGAGCTGCAGAAGGTCATCGAGGCCATCGACGGTTGGGCGCGGACCCACATGCCGACACCGCAGCCGATCTGAGCCCAACGTCGTGGAGGCGCGAAGGATCGCGCTCAGGTATGGCTGATCCAATGGCTGAGCAGGCGGACGCCGTAGCCCGTGCCGCCCTTGGTCAAGTAGCCCTTGGCCTTGTCGCTGCGCGCCATGCCGGCGATGTCGAGATGCACCCACGGGTAGTCGACGAAGCGTTCGAGGAAGGCGGCGGCCACCGGTGCGCCGCCGCGTGGGCGGCCGCTGGAGTTCTTCATGTCGGCCACATCGCTCTCCAGGTCGGCGAGGTAGGCGGGCCAGAGCGGTAGGGGCCAGGTGCGTTCCTGGGTGGCTTCGGCCGCGGCGTCCAGCTGTTCGGCCAGCGCCGAGTCGTTGCTGAAGCGGCCTGCGGCCACGCCTTCGCCAAGGGCCACCACCACGGCGCCTGTCAGGGTGGCCAGGTCGACGACCGCCTTGGGTTGGTAGCGCTGGGCGTAGACCAAGGCGTCCGCCAGCAGCAGCCGGCCCTCGGCATCGGTGGAGATGATCTCGATGGTCGTGCCGTTCGCGGCCGTGAGCACGTCCGATGGGCGGAAGGACTGCGCATCGAGCAGGTTCTCGGTAGCAGGCACGATGGCCACCACACGCCTTGGGCTGCGTAGCTTGCCCAGGACATGCATGGCGCCAAGCACGGCTGCTCCACCGGCCATGTCGGTCTTCATGGCCTCCATGCCCTGCCGGTTCTTGATGGAGATGCCGCCCGAGTCGAAGGTGACACCCTTGCCGACCAGGACCAGCGGTCGCTCCTTGCCCTTGCTCGGATCGTGCTCGAGGACGATGAACCTGGGCTCGAAGCCTGCGGCCTGGGTCACGGCCAAGAAGGCACCCATGCCATGCTCGGCGGCCCAGGCGCGGTCACCTACGGTCAGGGAGAAGCCGTGCTGGTCGGCCAGTTGGCGTGCCGTCTCGGCCAGGTGCTCAGGTGTGGCGACGTTGGGCGGCCGGTTGACCAGCTCCCGCGCCAGCTCCACCCCTTCGGCCGTCGCCTCGCCCCAGCGCAGGCCATCCTCCACGGTCTCCCGTAGCTTGGCAGGCACGTCGAGCAGGACCAACTCCTCCACGCCGTGGTCCTTGCCGTATCGGTAGAGAGCCAACCGGCCCCCTTCGACCAAGGCCTGCGCCGTCCCCGCCAGGCTCAGGGCCTGATCGGCACCCGAGGCAGGGTGGGGGAGGGCAGTACCGACGCGCGCGACGCCGAGCTCGCGCGCCTGCAGGAGCGCAGCGGCGCTCACCAGCCGCAGGGCCTCGGCGTCCAGTTGGGCGACCGGACCCAAGCCGACCACGATGACCTTGGTGGCGGCCAGCCCGCCCTGCGGGAAGAGGACACGCACCCTGCCTCGCTCGCCGCTGAGGTCGCCACGCGCGACCAGTTCAGCCAACTGACCACCCATGGCGCGGTCGACGGCGGCCGTCGCGCCCGACAAGCGGGCGTCACCGGCGTAGAGGTGAACGATCAGGGCATCGACTTGAGCGGAGACCATGGTCTCGTGACTGATGACGGTACGCATGTCCATGGTGTAACCCGCTCGGGCGCTCCATGCAGCGAGTTGGTCGTAGGCGCGGGGCACAGGTTCGCCCAGACGCGGCCGTCCTGCGAGTGACCTCAGCCCAGAGCGCGGATGCAGACGGTCACGATCAGGGCTGCGGCAGCGATGATGAGCAGCAGGATCATGGCGCATCCTACCGTCAGTCCCTGCATGACCTACCCGTCATGGGTGGCCGACCTCGCCTGTGGCTCGCTGTCGTGTCCACGGGGTGGGTCTCATGGGCGCGCTTGCTACCATGAACGTGTTCGAGGTGCCGCCCGACCCCGTGCCGAGCGGACTGTCCTAGGCCCTCTCGACGACTTCACGCCAGGAGGACCCACGCATGTACATCATCTTCATCGCGACCTTGGTACTGACCATGGGTGTGCAGTGGTGGCTGCGCAACACCTACAGTCGTTGGGACCGGGTCGCCAACGCCTCTGGGCTGACCGGGGCCGACACCGCACGCGCCATCCTTCGAGCCAACGGCCTGGATGACGTCAAGGTGGAAGCGGTGCCTGGGCAGCTCACCGACCACTATGATCCGCGGGCGCGAGCCGTCCGCCTCTCCGAGGCGCACTTCAAGTTGCCCAGCGTGGCCGGTGCGGCGGTAGCTGCGCACGAGGTTGGCCACGCCCTGCAGCACGCACAGAGCTACGGTCCCTTGCGGCTCCGTTCCACCTTGGTGCCGGTGGCCAGCATCGGTGCGAACTTCGGTCCTTGGATCGTCATCGCCGGCTTCGTCCTCGGGGTGGCCGGCCTCGTCCAGGTGGGCATCGTGCTCTTCGGCGCCGCGGTGCTCTTCCAGCTGGTGACCTTGCCCGTCGAGTTCGACGCCAGTCGCCGGGCCGTGGCCGAGATGCAGCGCCTCGGTCTGGCGACGCCCGCCGACGTGGGCGGCTCGCGGCAGGTGCTCAACGCTGCAGCCATGACCTACGTCGCCGCCGCCGCCGCTTCGATCGCCTACCTGCTCTACTACATCCTGCAGTTCGCCGGCTCACGCGACTGAGCTGAGCGCCCAGATGACGCGGAAGGCGGCAGGGCCATCGTGCCCTGCCGCCTTCCTCATGCCTGTGGTGCCTGCGGTCAGCCGGGGTAGCGCTCGCCGGCCTCCACCGCCACCGCCAAGCGGTTCTCCAGCGGCGGCAAGGGGCAGATGGCGTGTGGGCTATGGGCGCAAGGAGGGTGGTGCGCCCGGTGGAAGTCGATGACGGTGCGCCCATCCTTCGGTGAAGCCACGGTCAAGAAGCGCCCTGCGCCATAGGTGGTCTGGCCGCTGCTGGCGTCGCGGAAGTTGACGAACCAACCCTTGGCAGAGGCGGTGGCCACCAGGGTTTGGCTCTGACCGTGCAGGTCGAAGCGCAGGCGCCCCGCCACCGGGTGGTCGCTGACGTCGCCCGTGAGGTTGACGATGGGCAAGGTCTCACCCGGCTCCGCTAGCAGCACCTCGGCCTCCACCACGAAGCCCGCTTCCAAGGGGAACCAGTCCACGGCGGCGTCGCGATCACGCGCGGCCGATTGCTGCGGGTCGAAGACCCGCACGCCATGGCGCCCGAAACGGCGCATGACCACGGCCTGGATCGCATCGGCCGCCGTGCCAAGCTGCAGGACCACGTCCTCGCCGCTGAAGTCGAGCGGCGCCGTGAGCGGCGTGGGCGCCTGGTCGCCGTTCACCACCAGCAGGTCGGTGCCGGCCACCGGCTCGATGCGCAGACCTTCGCCTTCCTGCCTCAGCCAAGCCACCTGGGCCGGCGCACGCTGCGGCAACGGCAACTGAGCATCCGCGGCGCCCCCCAACAGGTTGGCGCCCTCCTCGGTCCAGGCCAGGGCGGTGATCGACCACCAGCCATAAGGGCCGGCCAGGCCGTCGAGGTAGCGCTTACGCCAGCGCTGGAGGTCGACAGCCTTCTCGGGTGCGTGGGCGGGGTCGTCGCGATGGATGGCGGGCAGAGCGGTGGTCACGGCGTCTCCTCAGTCGTCTGGGCATCTTGGTTGACCCGTCGTGTCAACATAACCTTGGGTGCGACCTGCCGGTTTGCGCAGGCGCGACATGGTCGGTTGCGGTAGCCTCGCTCGGACGGGGTGCGCCGTGAGGCCATCGCCGCTCGACCGCTTGACCCATCCTCGCGGTCCTGCTGCACCCAGTAGCCATATCACCTTTCGGAGGATCCAACCCACATGCGTACCCTGTCCGTCATCGTACTGAGCCTACTGTTGTCGGCCTCTGCGGCCCTGGCCCAGACCCTCACCATCGCCACCACCTCCAACCCACCCACCCTCGACCCGCAGGTCACCTTCAACGGCTTCTCCTTCGGTGTGACCAACCAGGTGTACGAGACCCTGGTGCGACGCACCCCCAAGGGTGAGATCGTGCCCGGTCTGGCCACGGCCTGGAGCTACCCAGAGCCCACCGTGCTGCGACTTGCCCTACGCGAGGGGGTGCGCTTCCACGACGGCAGCGTCTTCGACGCCGAAGCGGTGGCTGCCTCCATCGAACGCTTCATCGATCCGCAGACCGCCGCCCCAGGCCGCTTCGTGCTGAGCGCGCTGACCGAGGTGAGGGTGGTGGACGCCTACACCGTCGACCTGGTCACCGCTCATCCCTTCGCGCCGTTGTTGGCCCACCTCGCCCACCCGGTGGCCGCCATCGCGCCCGCTGCCCTGGCTGAGCGCATCGGCCGTGAACCGGTCGGCACCGGCCCCTTCAGCTTCGTGCGCTGGGTGGACGGCAGCGAGATCGTGCTGCGCGCCAACCAGGATTACTGGGGTGGCGTGCCGCAGATCGCGGAGATCGTCTACCGCATCATCCCAGAGATCAGCACCCAGGTCGTCGAGCTGCGTTCGGGCGGTGTCGACGTCCTCTTCAACATCCCGCCGGACAACTTCCTGGCTCTGGCGGCCGATCCCGCGCTGGTCAGCAGCGCCTTCGACGGTTGGGGCTCCACGCTGCTCGGGCTCAACCTCGACAGCCCCAAGCTGGCCGACCTGCGTGTCCGCCAGGCTCTGGCGCACGCCATCGACAAGGAACTGATCACCGAGGAGTTCCTGCGCGGCCTTGCCAGCCCTGGCGTGGCGCCGATCCCACCCACCATCGCCTTCGCCGCCGACCTGAGCGAGCCATACCCCTTCGATCCAGAGCGCGCCGTCGCCCTGCTGGAAGAGGCTGGCGCCACGGGTCTTCAGCTCACCCTCGACGTCTACCAGAACGCCGATCTGGAAGCCGTTGCCCAGGTGCTGCAGTTCTCCTTCGCCGAGATCGGCGTGCAGCTCGACATCCGTGTCCAGCCCTTCGCCGCCTACGCCGAGACGCTGCTGACCGACGAGGTCGAGGCCTACCTCAGCGGTTGGGGCACGCCGACGCTCGACGCCGACTACGCGCTCTACGCCTTCTTCCACAGCAGCGAGATCCCGGCCAACAACGGCAGCCGCTTCCGTGACGCCGAGATCGACGCCCTGCTGCAGACCGGCCGCGACGTGCCAGATGACGCCGCTCGCGCCGCCGCCTACCTCGAGGTCCAGGAGCGTACGGTGGCCAACGCCAACCTGATCGCCCTCTACTACCCCGCCTCCACCTACGCCAAGCGGCAGCGCCTGCAGGGCGAAGTGGTGGCCTTCTCCTGGATCCTGCTCGATCTCCGTCAGGCCACGTTGGTCGACTGAGCCTTGCTCAAGTACGCGCTGAGCCGCCTGGTCGGCACGGTGCCGGTGCTGTTCGGGGTGACGCTGCTGGTCTTCGCCATGACCTGGCTCACCCCGGGCGACCCGCTCTTCGCCCTGTTGGGAGAGGCCGCCCAAGGCGTTTCCCAACAGGGTCTGCAGGAGCTCAGACAGCAGCTGGGCCTTGACCGTCCTCTGCCCCTGCAGTACCTGGACTACCTGGCTGGGCTGGCGCAAGGCGACCTAGGCACCTCCATCCGTTCCGGCCGCCCGGTGCTGGTCGAGATCACCGATCGCTTTCCCGCCACCGCGGAACTCGCGCTGGCGGGTCTTGCTGTTGCGCTGCTGCTCGGCCTCGGCCTCGGTGTGCTCGCGGCGGTCTACCGTCGTAGCTGGCTGGACGTCCTTGCCGTGGTCGTGGCCCTCCTTGGCGTATCGGTGCCGGTCTTCTGGTCAGGCTTCCTGCTCATGACCTTCTTCGCCCTCGACCTTGGCTGGCTGCCGGCCAGCGGTCGCGGGAGCTGGCGCCACCTGGTGCTGCCTGCCCTCACCCTCGGCCTGTCATCGGCGGCTTTCATCGCCCGCATCAGCCGGGCCTCGGTCATCGAGGCCCTTGGCCAGGACCATGTACGCACGGCCAAGGCCAAGGGCGTGGCCCCGCGGAGGGTGGTGTTGCGGCACGCTCTGCGCAACGCCATGCTGCCCATCGTCACGGTGGTGGGTCTGCAGCTCGGCGGGCTGCTCGGTGGCGCGGTCCTCACCGAGTCGGTGTTCGCCTGGCCCGGTGTCGGCCGCATGCTGGTCGAGGCCATCGGCACCCGTGACATGCCCCTCATGCAAGGCACGGTGCTCTTCGTCTCGCTGCTCTTCATCATGGTGAACCTGGTGGTGGACCTGTCCTATGCCGCCATCAACCCGAGGATCCGCTATGGCTGAGCCAACACCGCTGCTGCCCCCAGCAGGACGACGCCCCCAACGTAGCCCGGCCGAGCTGCGCCGCTTCAGGCGTAACCCCGGCGCCTGGCTTGGCATGGGCCTCGTGTTGGTCATGGTGCTGCTCGCGCTGCTCGCGCCGTGGATCGCCGACCGTGCGCCAGAGCGTCAAGACCTGCGGCAGCGCCTCCGGCCCCCATCCGCCGAGCAACCCCTCGGCACCGAC
This sequence comes from uncultured bacterium, assembly GCA_964465355.1. GTDB lineage: Bacteria > Deinococcota > Deinococci > Deinococcales > Trueperaceae > JAABTL01. The sequence continues at coordinate 20,992 of CAYXJZ010000014.1, forward strand.
GAGTTCGGCCGCAGCGTGCTCTCACGCGTCCTGTACGGTGCCAGGGTCTCGCTGCTCACCGGCCTGATCCCGGTGCTGCTCGCCGCCACCGTTGGCACGCTCATCGGCCTGTCAGCAGGCTTCCTCGGCGGAAGGACAGACGCCGTGCTCATGCGGAGCATGGACGTGCTCTTGGCCTTCCCCTCGCTGCTGTTGGCGTTGGCGGTGGTGGGCACCCTTGGACCGGGGCTGTTCAACGCGGTCATCGCCATCGCCATCGTCGACCTGCCCAGCTATGCCCGGATCGTGCGCAGCGTGGTGCTCGGCGTGCGTGAGGAGGAGTACCTGCAGGCCGCAAGGGCCCTCGGCGCGGGCCGCGCCAGGCTGATGTTCCGGCACGTGCTGCCCAACGCGGTGGCGCCGGTGATGGTACAGGCCACCCTGGGTGTTGGCTTCGCCATCATGGCGGTCGCAGGCCTTTCCTTCTTGGGATTGGGTGTGCAACCCCCGGTCTCCGACTGGGGCGAGATGCTCTCCCGCGGGCGCCGCTTCCTCCCCGATGCCTACTGGTTGATGTTGTTCCCCGGCCTGGCGGTATCGCTCACAGTGCTGGGTTTCAACCTCCTTGGCGACGGTCTGCGCGATGCCTTCGACCCCAAGGCCTGAGGTCGTCGCCCGCTCGCGTGCCGGGCTTGCCCTAGGGCATGATGGTTCACGATGAGCACGTCACGAAGAGGAGGTGACCCGGTGCGCAGGCAACCCCTTCCCGCTTGGCTCCGACTGACCGCCGTGGTCCTGATGGTCTCCGTCTTGGGCGCCTGTCAGACGATCGACTCGGTCGGCGTCCCCACGTCCGACATGTCCGCCCTCGTCTACGTCGAGACCTACCCCGACGGCAACACAGAGGTGAGCACGACCCTGCTCCGAGGTCCCCATGCGCTCGAGCTGGCCGGTGGCGACCGCCTATGGCTGGGCTTCGCCGACGCCCCCGCCGAGACCGCCATGTGGACGCGCGACGACCTCTTCGGCCACACGGGCTATGCCGCCGCCTTGCAGGCGGAGGCCGGCGACGTGCTGCGGGTCGATTTCAGACGCTCGGAAGAGGAGGACGCGCCGCAGACCCTGATCACCCTGGCAGGCTCCGCCATCGCCGTGTCCGTCAGCGGTCTGGAGGAGAACGACGTCGTCCTCGACTGGGAGCCGGAGGACAGCGACGACCAGCTCATGGTCCGTGTCGACCTGGATCGATGCGATGGCGCAACGAACCCCAACGAGGTCGCGCTGTTCCGCGCCTTCCTGGCCAGACCCGTGTTCCTCGACCTGGCTGTCGGCAGCTATGCCTTGGGTGAACTGCAGGGCCCGGAGGAGGCGCTCCGTTGCTGGGTGGACCTGCTGGTCGGTCGGCGGGTGGCTGGCACGATCGCACCCGACCCGGCCTTCGCCAGCTTGGACCAACGCTCCAGCGTGGTCATCATGAACGAGCCCGTGCCCTTCGGTTACGAATTGGTCGAGACGCCCGACTAGGCTCTGTCGCCGCGCCCTTCATAGGCCAGCAGCAGACCGACGAAGAGGCTGGAGAACAGCACGACCGCTGCCGCGAAGGGGGCGGCTTCGGCCATCATCCCTTCGTTGGTGCGACTGAAGACCCGCATCGCCAGGGTGTTGGTGCCGGTGGGCGCGAGCATGTAGGTCATGGGCAGTTCCTTCATGACCACCATGAGCACGAGGGCGGCCGAGGCCAGCAGGCTACGCCTGATCACAGGCACCGTCACCCGGAAGAAGGCGGCTGAGCGTGAGCGACCCAAGGACCGCGCCGCTTCCTCGATGCGTGGGTTGATCTGCAGCAAGGCGCTGCGGATGGGACCGACGGCCAACGCCAGGTAGGACACCACATAGGCGGTGATGAGCAGGGGCACGGTCTGGTACAGGACCGGAGCGTGGCGCAGCGAGAACATGACGAAGGCAAGGGCGAGGGCCACCGGTGGGATGGCGTAGCCGATGTAGACGAGCCGCTCGACGCTCCTGCCCATGGCGGTGCGCAGCCGCGCACTCATCACAGCGATGGGTAGGGCAAGGGCAGTGGCCACCAAGGCCGCCGGCGCAGCCAGGCGGATGGAGTGGACGAAGCTCTCCAGCATCGAGGACCAGGCAGAGGCCGGTGGGGGTGCGAGGCCGATCCAGGCCACCAAGGTGCCGATCGGCAGCCCGAGGGCGGCACCGAGGACCAGCCCGACGTAGAGCCAGGCCAAGGGCGCCCAGCCACGCAGACGCTGCGGAGGGGCAGGACGGGCGGCGCCGCTGCCGACGCGGGCATAGCGCTTGCGGCCAAGCAGACGGCCCTCTGCCACCACGATGGCCAGCGTCAAGACCAGCAACATGAGCGCCAACCAGGCGGCATAGGAGCGGTTGAAGGCGGAGAGGTACTGGTTGTAGATGGCGAAGCTGAAGGTCTCGAAGCGCATGAGGGCCACCACGCCGAAGTCCCCAAGCACGTACAGGGCGATGATCAGCCAACCCGCCAGCAGCGCAGGCCTGAGCTGCGGCAGGATCACCCTGAAGACGATGCTGCGCGCCCCGTGCCCCAGGCTCCTTGCGCTCTCTTCCAGGCTGGGATCCAGACCCTGCAGGGCGCTGCGCACGTTGAGGAACAGGTAGGGGAAGGTGTAGAGGCTGAGGGCGACCACCGCGCCGCCGTAACCCCGCGGCCTGGCGACGAGGACGTCGAAGAAGCGGTCGAGCAGGCCGCCGTAGCCGCCAAGACCCAACAGGGCGTAGGCCATGACGTAGCCAGGGATGGCCAATGGCGTGGCGGCCAGCCAGGTGATGAGCCCTCTGAAGCGCAGGTCTGTGCGCGTGACCAGGTAGGCGAGTGGGACCGCCAGCACGGTGCACAACAGCAGCACGCCGACCGTCAGGCTGAGCGTGTTGCGCAGCAGGTCCCAGGTTCTCGGCCGCAGCACCAGCTGTCGCAACACCACGGGGTCCACCTCGGCCGCGCGGATGATCAGGTAGACCACCGGCAGCAAAGCGCCCGCCCCGGCCAGGATGACCGGGACGAGCACGTACCATGGGGTGCGCCGGACACGCCGACGCCAGTGGACCAAGGCCGATGCGATCAGAGCAAGCCGACCTCCGTCAGCAACTGCAGGGTACCGGGCAGGTCGTCGATGTCGGTCAGGTCGACCTCGGGAGCGGCGCGGAGGGCGTCCTCGGTGGACAGCAGGAACTCGCCCGACGCCACGGTGGTGGTCACCGGGTACTCGTAGCCGCTGACCGTGAAGTAGGTCTGGGCGGCATCAGAGATCAGGAAGGCCACGAACTGCTCGGCCAGCTCCTTCTGATCGCTGCTGGCCAGCACGCCCACGCCGGTGACGTTGGCCATGTTCCCGATGTCGCCGTCACCGAAGAAGGTCTGGGCAACGGGGTAGTTGGCATCCGCAGCGAGGCGGGGCGGCAGGTAGTAGGTGTTGACCAAGGCGAAGTCGACCTCGCCGGCGGCGATGCCGTCCAACTGGCCACCGTTGTTGCTGTAGCTCACGGCGCCGTTGGCGATCATGCCCTCCAGCCAGGCGCGGGCAGCATCCTCGCCTTCGGTGACGCGTAACGCGGTGACGAAGGACTGGAAGGAAGCGTTGCCAGGCGCCCAGGCCACCCGACCACGGTAGAGCGGGTCGGTGAGGTCATGGATGCTCGCGGGCAGTTCGAGGTTGCCGACGCGGGTGGTCGAGTAGGCCAGCACGCGGCTGCGGGCGCTGACGGCCACCCACGTGAGGTCGGGGTGGACGTACTTGGCTGGCACGTTGGCGACGATGCCGGCAGGCACGGTGGCGAGCAGGCCTTCCACGTCAAGGGCACCCAAGGCACCGGCGTCCTGAGCCCAGAACACGTCGGCGGGGCTGGCCGCACCCTCCTCGCTGATCAGCACGGCCAACTGGGCGGTGCTGCCGTAACGGACCTCGACGGTGATCCCCGTCTCGGCCGTGAACATGTCGATGGCAGGCTGGGCGAAGGCCTCGCCACGACCGACGTACAGGGTCAGTTGGGCGAAGGCGGTGCTGGACAGCAAGACGAGCAGGGCGGTGAGGCAGAGCTTACGCACGGGTGGTGCTCCGTTCTCGGCGACGAGGCCGACGTCATGGCGTGGGTAGATCCGGATCGCTCAATCCATAGTTATCGACTACGGATTGGCGTCACGCTACGATGTGCCTTCCCGACCTGTCAATCATCGACCCACCCTCCGCCTGTGCCCGCACCTTGCTAGAACGGACGAGCCCGCGATCCGGTACGCTCACGAAGCCGTGTCAGTCTCCTCGTCCAGCGACCGTCGACCAGGCCATGTGGTGGTGATTGGTGCTGGCATCGTCGGCCTGTCCTGCGCAGAGGCGCTGAGTCGCGACGGCTGGCGTGTGTCGCTGGTGGAGCGGGGTGGGGAAGAGCGCGACGGGGCCAGCTTCGGCAACGCCGGTCTCATCGTCCCCAGCCATGTGGTCCCGCTGGCTGCGCCTGGGGTGATGAGCCAAGGGCTGCGCTGGATGCTGGACCCCGAGAGCCCGTTCTTCGTCGAGCCGCGGCTCGACCTCGAGTTGCTCCGCTGGGGCTGGCGCTTCTGGCGCTCCGCCACGCCTGCCCATGTGGGGCGCTCTGTGCCGGCGCTGGGCGCCCTGCTCCTGGCCGGCTTGCAGGCGCACCTGGAGATGTCGCAACGTATCGCCGGCCCGGCCGTGCAGCGCCGCGGGCTGATGATGCTGTGCCTGACTGAGCCCGGCTTGAAGGCAGCCTGGCACGAGGCGCAGGCAGCGGCCGCGCTTCACATGGAAGTGCGCAGGGTGGGCGCAGAGGAGTTGGAGGCTTATTACCCCGGCGTACGTCTGGCTGCGGTGGGTGGCGTCTGGTACGCACAGGACGCCCATCTCTCGCCCCGGGGCCTGATGACCGCCCTGCAGGCTGCGGTGATCGAGGCCGGTGTGGCCACGCACTGGGGCCGGGAGGTCGTGGGCCTTGAGCGGTCGGCGAGTGACCAGTTGAAGGCGCTGCGTCTGGACGACGGCACCGTCCTCGAGGCCGACGCCTTCGTCCTGGCAGCCGGCCTGGAGACGGCCAGGCTGAGCCGCGCACTGGGGACCAGGATCCCATTGCAGGCGGGGCGAGGCTACAGCGTGACCCAAGCTCAGCCGCCCGAGCAGCCGCAGGTGCCGGCCATCCTGGCCGAGGCGCGGGTGGCGATGACGCCCTTGCCTGAGGGCGTCCGCTGGGGCGGGACCATGGAGATCGCACCCCCCGGGCGCCCTGCCAACCTACGTAGGTTGCGCGGCGTCGCCAAGGCTGCCCAACGCTACTTCCCCGGCTTCGAGGCCGATGCGCTGATGGCTCTGCCGATGTGGACCGCGTCGCGCCCCCTGTCGCCCGACGGGCTGCCGTACCTGGGGCGGCTGAGGCGCACGCCCAACGTGGTGGTGGCCAGCGGGCACGGGATGATGGGCTTCAGCCTTGGCCCCGTGTCGGGTCGACTGGTCGCCGACCTGCTGGCTGACCGCGAGCCGCAGGTCGCGCTCGACGCCTTCGCCGCCGAGCGCTTCGCTTGAGGCGGCCGGCCGCTACACTGTTCCTCATGCATTCGTCGGTCCCTTTGCAACGCAACGGCCTGATGCGCATCGACCACGAGTTGACGGTGCCCATCGACCGTGCTCGGCCAGGAGGCGCCAGCACCAAGGTCTTCGCCCGCGAGGTCTACCCTGTCGGCGCCGAGCGGGAGAAGCTGCCCATGCTGGTCTACCTGCAGGGCGGCCCTGGCTTCGCCTCCCCACGGCCGCACCGGCGCTTCACCTGGCTGGACAAGGCACTGGAACGCCACCGCGTGCTGCTCCTCGACCAGCGGGGAACAGGGCGCAGCGACCCGATCGACGTGGCGGCGCCCTGGTCGGAGGATCCAGCCGAGCTGGCCGAGCGGCTCAGCCACTACCGGGCGGACGCCATCGTGGCCGACGCCGAGGACCTCCGCCGGGCCTTGTTGGGCGAGGACGGGCGCTGGCATCTGCTTGGCCAGTCCTTCGGTGGCTTCTGCGCGTTGACCTACCTCTCGCAGGCACCTGAGCACCTGGACTCGGTGATGATCACCGGTGGTTTGCCCTCCCTCGACCGCCCGGCCTTGGACGTCTACCGCGCCTGCTTCCGGACGCTGGCCGGCAAGGTGCGGGCCTTCCTGCATGCCCACCCGGGCGATGAGGCGCTGTTGCGCGAGTTGCTGGCACTGGCGGAGGCGCACCAGACGTCGCTGGCCGACCAGCGCGTGCTCACCCTCGGACAGGCCAGGCAGCTGGGCAACGGGCTGGGCTTCTCCACGGGTGCGGGCATGCTGCACGGCCTGCTGGAGACGGCCTTCGTGGGCGAGGGCTCGCGCAGGACCTTGTCCACCCCCTTCCGACAGAACGTGCTCGGCGTCCTGCCCTTTGGCCTCAGCCCCATCTACGCCGCATTGCACGAGCCCATCTATGCCCAGGGGGAAGCCAGCGGTTGGGCCGCGCAGCGCGCTCTAGACGAGTTGCAGGCCAACGGCGACTGGCCGGATGACCTGCCGCTGCTCACGGCCGAGATGGTCCTGCCCTCCATCTTCGACGAGGTGCCTACCCTTCGCCCGCTCAAGGAGACCGCCGAGCGCCTTGCGGCCAAGGACGACTGGCCGAGCCTCTACGATCCCAAGGTGCTGGCCGCGAACCGGGTGCCGGTGGCCGCTGTGGCCTATGCCGACGATCTCTACGTGCCGTTGGCCTACTCGCAGGAGACGGCTGCCCGGGTGGCCGGGTTACGCCTGTGGATCACCAACGAGTACGAGCACGACGGCCTGCACGCCGACGGTCCCCGTGTGCTCGGCCGCCTATGGGAGATGCTGGAGGCGTGAGCCCCGCCGTCTGGGTCGACGTCATCGACAGCCACACGGGTGGTGAGCCTACCCGGCTGGTGGTGGCCGGTGGCCCTGACCTGAGCGGCCTCGGCCTGGCGGAGGCCAGGCGGCGTTTCGACGCCGACCACGCCGACTTCCGCGACGCTGTGGTGCGCGAGCCGCGGGGGCACGCGGCCATGGTCGGCGCCCTGCTGCTCCCACCCGAGCACGACGGGTCCGTCTGCGGCGTCATCTTCTTCAACGACGTTGGCAGCCTTGGCATGTGCGGCCACGGCACCATCGGTCTGCTGGCCAGCCTCCGCCACATGGGCCGCCTGGCGCCGGGGGAGCACCGCATCGACACGCCGGTCGGTCCGGTGCACGCCACCTTGCTGGACGACCACACCGTGCGGCTGCGCAACGTGCCCGCCTACCGCCACCTGGCCGCGGTCAGCGTCGAGGTGCCTGGCTATGGCCTCGTCAGCGGTGACGTGGCCTGGGGAGGCAACTGGTTCTTCTTGGCCCATGGCCAGCGCAGCGACCTCGACCTCGATCGGGTCGACGCCTTGACGGCAGAGACACAGGCTATCCGGCGCGCCTTGGCGGCTGCCGGGGTGACCGGTGCTGGGGGCGCTGAGATCGATCACGTCGAACTCTTCGGGCCAAGCGCCGATGCCGACGCGCGCAGCTTCGTGCTCTGCCCCGGTGGGGCATACGACCGCTCGCCATGCGGCACCGGCACCAGCGCCAAGCTGGCCTGTCTGGTGGCCGATGGCAAGCTGGGACCGGGCGACCGCTGGCTGCAGCAGAGCGTGGTGGGCAGCGTCTTCCAGGCTGAGGTCGAGAGCGTCGACGGCAGCCACGTGGTGCCGGTCATCACCGGCAGCGCCCACGTCGTCGCCGAAGCGAGGCTGCTGCTTGGCGCCGACGACCCCTTCCGACACGGGTTGCGCTGAGCGCATGCGGCTGGATCGGCGTCGTCTGCTCCACGACCTGCAGGTGGCCGGCCTGCACGTGACCGAGGTCGAAGCCGTGCGCTCGCCCGGCGTCTGGCGTGCAGCGGGTCCAGCCGGCGCCTTCGTGGTCCGTTGGGCACAGCAGGCCGAGACCGCCGAGCTGGAGGCCACCCTACGTTGGGCCCAACGTTTGTCGGATGCAGGCGTGCCCGTGCCCGCACCATGGCGCAGTCCCGGGATGCAGCCTTCCTTGGCCCCTGTCGCGGACGGCATGGCTCTGGTGCATCAGTGGATCGAGGGGACGCAGGTCAGCGAGGCCGGGTGGGACGAAGACAGCGCGGAGGCCCTCGGCGAGCTGCTGGCTGCTGCTCACCTCGAGGCCGAGCGGCACCTTGATCAGGTCTCGCCAGACTCGGCCGAGCCGATCTCGGTCAGACGCTACGACGAGGCCTGGGCCCGTGGCGCCTGGGACCTGTCCGCCGCCGAGCGGGTGCTGCCAAGCGCCACACCGGACGAGCTGAGCACCGTGAGCCGCGGAGTCGAGGTCGCGACGCAGGTGCTGGCGCGGGCCTGGTCCGGTGGTCCAGGCGGCCCGGTCATCGGGGTGCACGCCGATGTGCACGCGGGCAACGTGCTCCTGCTGGACGATGGGACGAGGGGGTCGCGGCGGCACCCTGCACGAGGTGGGGCCAAGCCCCACTCGGCTCAGGAGGGCAAGCTGCCTCGGTTGGCGCTGATCGACCTGGGAAGGGTGGGTCTTGCACCGGTGGCCCTCGACCTGGCTCTCGCCCTGTTGGAGCACGAGGACAGCACCACCTGGGCACTGCTTCGCGCCTACCGTCGTCTGCGACCCTTGGACCCAAGCTTCGAGGAGGTCTACGGCGCCTTCCGAGTGCTGGCGATGGTGGACAATCTGGGTTTCTTGGCTGCCTTCGACCAGGAGCGCGCCTTCATCGAGGCCAGTTGGCCCGGTCTGGTGGCAGCCTGCGCCGCCCTGCTGGACGACGACCCGACCGTACGTTCGCGGCGCAAGGGCTGAGCGACCGACCTAAGGGACCAAGGCCAACCGGGTGAGTCCGAGGACGGGCATGGGGGCATCGCCATCGTCCGAAGTCGGTGCCGCTACCTCCACCCGCAGACCGAAGGCCAAGGCGTGCACGGGCAGCCCAGCCGATCCCGGCACGATCTCGTGAACGCTCTTGCCCAGCTTGGAATGGATCCACGCTTTCCCTGAGCCGCCCATGTCCAGCTGCAGGCGCACCCGGTCCAATGGCCACTCGGGTGGCACCGTGACGGTGTGCCGCTCGAAGACCAGCACGCCCTCGCGGCTGGGCCAAGGCTCGCCCCGCTGGATGGGGACAGGGGAGGCGCCCTTGGCGGTGGCCTTCCAGTTGCCGAGCTCGAGCTGGTCCTCCACCTGCGGTTGGGTCGAGGTGGGATCTGGGATCGTCGTGTCGTCCGAAGGGAGCGCCATGCATCAGCCTAGCCGACCCGCTGCCGACAGGGGGGTGGCACGGCGCCTCGTCGTAACCTGCCTTGATGGCGGCGAAGCGCTTCGATCTGATCGTGGCCGGTGCCGGCCTCTCTGGTTCGATGCTCCTTCGGGCCCTGGACGAGGCCGGCTTGGGTGGGTTGCGCGTGCTGCTGGTCGACCGGCACGAGCGGCAACAGGACGACCGCACCTGGTGCTTCTGGGAGACCAGGCCTGGTCCCTTCGAGCCTCTCGTGAGCAAGGCCTGGGACGAGTTCGAGGTGTTCGGGCCCGCTCCTGGCCATCCTGGTCGGCGGCTGCAGCTGTCTCCCTACCGCTACAAGATGATCCGTGGTGGCGACTTCTACCGAGCGATGGACGACTGGCTGGAGGCGCGACCTCAGGTCGAGCGTTTGACAGGGGAGATCGAGGCGGTCGGCGATGAAGGCGATCTGGCCTTCGTGCAGGTCGGGGGCAGCCGCTACCAGGCCGACTGGCTCTTCGATGCCGTGCACCTGCCGAGCGGACCCCCACCTAAGCCCTACCGGCAGCTGCTGCAGCACTTCCTCGGTTGGGAGGTGCAGACCGTCGGCGACCGCTTCGACCCCGGCTGCGCCACCTTCATGGACTTCCGTGTTCCCCAGTTGCAGGGGACCTGCTTCGTCTACGTCCTGCCCACCGGCCCGAGGGATGCCTTGGTCGAGTACACGGTCTTCTCGGAGCATGCCTGGCCCACCGAGGCCTACGAGACCGAGTTGCGCAACTACTTGAGCGACGTGATCGAGGTCGGTGACTACCGTGTGGTCCGCACGGAGACCGGTGTCATCCCGATGACGGACCGGCCCTTCCCGGCGCGACGTGGTGAACGTGTCATCACCATCGGCACCGCGGCAGGGATGGTGAAACCCAGCACTGGCTACGCCTTCGGGCGTGTGTGGCGGCACGCCGAGGCCTTGGCGACTGCCTTGGCGACCGAAGGTCGGCCATGGCTCTCGGCGCGTGGATGGAGTCGGCACGCCTGGATGGACGCCGTGCTGCTGCGTGCCCTGACCGCCCATGAACTGGACGGAGCCGCCTTCTTCTCCAAGCTGTTGCTGCACAACCCACCGACCAGGGTCTTGGCCTTCCTCGACGAACGCAGTCACGTGGCGCAGGAGCTGGCGCTCATGGCCACCGTCTACCACCCGGCGCTCTTGCGTCATGGTTGGCTGACCAGCTTCGCGCGTTGGCGGGCCTGAGGGTCAGACCTTCGTGAGAGCGACGCCGTAGCATGGGTGCATGAGCCAACCTGTGACCGGTCTGCCCCGACGGCTGCCTCGATGGTCTCGCCTCTCGCCATGGGTCATCGCCGTTGCGGCCCTGTTGGGCTGGGGCCTTGCCCAAGGTGCGCCACCTGATGCACCGCGATGGGTGGTCGACCCGGCCGCCGACAACTTCAACACCAACGGCGGGGTGGGCTTCGCCTACGTGGAGGCGTTCAGGCACCCGGCGTACATGGAGCAGATCGACACGGGTCTGTTCGTCGCCTGCGATCCAGCTGCCGATGACGGTTTCGAGCTCTACCTGTGGACGCAGGAAGGGCGGATGCCGGCTCTGAACCCGGCCACTCAGACCCTGAGTGTGCTCACCAGGCGCGGCCAGGACGCGGTGCGCTCGCAACCATGGCGGGTCATCGACTTCGGCGACGGCTACCAGGAGGTCTTCGCCGACCCGGCCACCCGGGCCGCCCTGTTCGACGACCTGCGCCGTGGAGGCGTGTTGGCGATCCGGTTGGAGAGCGATCCAAGCCTTGGCGCTGCTCAGCCCACCTTCGAGTTCTTGGTGGACGGCTTCGCCGCGGTCGAGGCCACGCTCGCTGTATGTGCGAGCCAACGTATGCCTGCGAGGGACCCCTTCGCTGGCCCAAGCGATCCTTTCGCTGCGCCGCCTGCCGACCCCTTCGCTGCGCCGCCTGCCACCGACCCCTTCGCAGCACCGCCTGTCGAGAACCCCTTCGCTGCTCCACCTGTCGCCAACCCCTTCGCCGCACCGCCCGTCGCCAACCCCTTCGGTCAGAGCCCGAACGCGCCGGTCGACCCCTTCGGCGGACCGGATGTGGCCGATGGGGGCCAGGTCTTCGATCCCATCACCGGCTTGGTGAGCTTCCAGACCCTGCTGACCGACTACCGTTCGCTGCCGGTGCAGCCGGTGAACCAGGTGGTCAGTGACGTCGACTTCGTGGCGTTGGTCGGGCCAACCGACGCGCAGGGTCGCTTCAACGCCTTCGGCGTCGTCTGCCAGGCCGGGGCCGGCCAGAACGGCGTCTATATCGAGGTCCTGTCCACATGGATGGAGGCCGATCAGATCCTCTTCGCCGTGCTCTTCAACGCCGGCCGCGAGATCGGTGCCCTGGAGATCGAGACCGAGCTCGACAACCGTGGAACCCCCACCGGCTACGTGGTGTGGGACGAGGATGAGACCGGCTTCGCCAAGGCGGTCGAGGCCTTCGACCGGCTCGACGTGCTGATGTTCGTCGGTGACGCCTCCGAGCCAAGCGACCACTGGCAACTGGATGCGGTCAGCCTGCGCCCTGTGTTGGCCGGACTGTCTTGTAGGCCAAGGTGAACCCGGAAGGACGTGTGCGGATGATCCGACGCTTGATGATGTGCTCCGTGTTGCTGCTCTTGGCCGGCATGACGCTGGCGCAGCAGGGGTTGAACAGCCCTGTCTTCTACTACTCCACCTCACCGGTGCTCGAGCTCGGCGCCCTCCTTCACGGCCAGCTCGACTCGGACGACGGCCGCAACTTCAAGGACGGCAGCTACCTCGACGTCTTCGTGTTCTGGGGCGTCGAAGGGGCGGCCACCGAGATCACCGCCAGTAGCCACGAGATCGATGTCTACCTCACTCTCTACGGACCAGGTGGCACGCTGATCGACAGCAACGATGACGACTGGGCGGCGTCGGAGTGGACCACCGATGCAGCCATCCGCCTCGACCTGCCCTCCACCGGAACCTACGTGGTGGTGGTCAGCGGCTACAGCGAGTACGACCTCGGTGCCTACACGGTGCGCCGCGACAGCTACGTCGTGCCGACGGGCGCGACGGTGAGCGTCACCGGACCGGGCAACTACGTAGGCACCTTGTCATCGGCTGTCCGCGACCACTACCTGCTCGAGCTGACCCAGACCATCGACCTCATCGCTACCCTGCGCTCGGAGGAGTTCGACGCCTACCTCGAGATCCTCGATGCAAGCGGTGTCGTGGTCGCCTACAACGACGACTTCGAGGTCGCCGGCTTCGATGCGCAATTGGTGTTGGAGCTGGCTCCTGGGCAGTACGTGATCGTCGTCTCCTCGTACTACGACGGTGGCAGGGGAGGCTACGGGCTCGACCTGGACTGGTAGTCGCTTGGGCGATGGCTTCAGTGAGGAGGGCGGGGGCTCCGACCTACCGTCGGAGCCCCCGCCCCGTTGTCTCAGGCTCTGAGCAACTCTGCCACACCGCTGGCGAAGATCTCCACGGCGATGGGCAACGAGGCCTCGTCGATGTCGAAGCGCGGATGGTGATGGGGCCAGCCGCTGGCCTCTGAGCCGCGTGACCCGACGAAGAAGTAGGCGCCCTTGGCCTGCTGCAACCACAGCGCCATGTCGTCGCCGCCCATGATCTGAGGTGAGGTCTTCACCTGGTCGGCCCCGACGACGGCGGCCGCCACCTGGCGCAGACGCGCCACCTCGTCGTGGTCGTTCACCACGGCAGGGGAGCCGTGGTGCCAGACGATCTCGGTGCTGGCGCCGAAGGTGTTGGCCACGCTCTGCGCCACCTCGCAGATGCGACGCTGCAGGCGGTCGCGGGTCTCTGGCAGGAAGGTGCGCAGCGTGCCCTTCAGCTCGACGGCCTCGGGGATGATGTTGAAGGCCGTGCCGCCGTGGATGCTGGTGATGCTGATGACCACCTGGTCGACCGGGTTGCTCTCGCGCGAGACCAGCGCCTGGAGGGCGAGGATCAGGTGCGAGCTGGCCACGATGGGGTCCACCGTCTGGTGCGGGCTGGCGGCGTGCCCGCCCTTGCCGCTCACGGTCAGGCCGAAGGCGTCGGCAGCGGCCATGGCCGGTCCCTCGCGCACCGCCACGGTGCCGGTCGGCGTGTCGCTGGAGAGATGCAGGCCCAGCACGTGGTCGACCTCGATGCCGTCAAGCGCACCGTCTTGCAGCATGGCGTCGGCGCCGCGCACCACCTCCTCGGCGGGCTGGAAGACGAAGACGATGCGGCCGCGTAGCTCGTCGGCGCGAGCCAGCAGCACCTCGGCGACGCTGAGCAGCACCGCGGTGTGGCCGTCGTGGCCGCAGGCGTGCATCTTGCCTTCGACCTGCGAGCGGTAAGGCACGTCCTTCTTCTCTTCGGGCACCGGCAGGGCGTCGATGTCGGCGCGGGCCAGCACCGTTGGGCCGGGCCGGCCGCTGTCCCACAGGGCGACCACGCCGGTCTTGCCAAGACCGGTTCGGGGGGACAGGCCTAGTTCACGCAAGCGGTCGGCCACCACGCCCATGGTCCTGACTTCCTCGAAGGCGATCTCGGGATGCTGGTGCAGGTCGCGGCGGACGGCTACCGTGCGCTCGGCGAGGGCGTTGGCGTGCTCGTGGATGGTGGGCATGGAACCTCCGTTGGATCGGTCGTCGGCGCTCAGCCTAAACGCTATAGCATGAAGACAAGCGGTTCAGCCCGGCCCCGAACGGACACGCGTCCGTCGGCGGCTGGGGGGAGGAAGTGGCCATGCAGGGTTTCTTGGACGGTTTCGGTGTGTTGACGCTGGTGCTGCTGGTGGTGGCCTTGGCGGTGCTGTTCGCAGGGATCAAGACGGTGCCCCAGGGTGAGCAGTGGACGGTGGAGCGCTTCGGTCGCTACGTGCAGACCCTGATGCCCGGCCTGCGTTTCATCATCCCCTTCGTCGACCGGGTCGGCAAGCGCCTGAGCGTGATGGAGCAGGTGCTGGACGTGCCTGCCCAGACGGTCATCACCCGCGACAACGCGGCGGTGGTGACCGACGGGGTGGTGTTCTTCCGCATCGACGACGCAGCCAGGGCCGCCTACCAGGTGCAGCAGCTGCAGCAGGCCATCGTCAACCTCACCACCACCAACCTGCGCAGCGTGATCGGGGCCATGGACCTGGACGAGACGCTGTCGAACCGCCAGCGCATCAACGAGACCCTGATGGGGGTGGTGGACGACGCCACCAAGCCGTGGGGGGTCAAGATCATCCGCATCGAGATCCGCGACATCCGCATGTCGGAGGAACTGCAGAACGCCATGAACCTGCAGATGACCGCCGAACGGCGTCGTCGGGCCACCGTCACCGAGGCCAACGGTCGGCGTGAGGCCGCCGTGCTGGAGGCCGAAGGGGAGAAGCAGGCGCAGATCCTGCGGGCCCAGGGTCTGCGCGAGGCGGCCTTCCTCGAAGCCGAGGCGCGCGAACGTGCTGCCGAGGCCGAGGCGAGGGCCACCACCACGGTGTCGATCGCGATCCGTGAGGGTGACGTGCGGGCCGTGCAGTACTTCGTGGCCAAGGAGTACGTGGCCGCGCTTCAGGCCCTCGGCGCCTCGCCCAACAGCAAGGTGATCATGCTGCCGGTCGAGTCCACTGGCATCACCGGGGCGGTGGCCGGTGTGGCCGAGCTGCTGCAGGGAGCGCGGTCCGGTTGAACTGGCTGCAGACTGCCTTCGCCTTGCCTTGGTGGTGGTGGATCGCCGGCGTGGCGCTGGTCGGGCTGGAGCTGCTGGTGCCTGGGGTGTTCCTGCTGTGGATCGGGATCGGGGCGGTGGCCACCGGCGTGGTGTTGTGGCTGTTGCCCGGCCTGCCCTTGGCCTGGCAGGTGGTGGCCTTGGTCGTGCTCATGTTCGCCTCGCTTGCTGCAGGTGGTCGTTGGCAGCGGCGGGCCAACCGCGACGGCCCGCGGCTCAACGAGGAACTGCAGGCCTTGGTGGGGCAGCGTCTGCCCAGCCTGACGGACTTCGAGCATGGGCGCGGCCGCGTGCGGGTCGCCGACTCCAGCTATGCGGCCGTGGCAGAAGGCCCGGTGGCGGCTGGTGAGCTGGTCGAGGTATGGGCGGTGGAAGGCACCACCTTGAAGGTGCGGCGACCTTGAGGGCCAAGCGACCGCGGCCCGTCGCACCATGAGCCGGTCGGTGGAGTCGCACAACCGCCGTCTCCTGAGGGCGCGCGACGCCATGGACCGGGCCTACGCCGAGCCCCTCGACATCCCCGCCCTCGCGCGGGTCGCAGAGGTCTCCCAGGCGCACTTCATCCGCTCCTTCGCCGCGGCCTTCGGCGAGACGCCCCATCGCTACCTGCAGCGTCGCCGGGTGGAACGGGCCATGTTCCTGCTGCGCTCCACCGAGCTCAGCGTGACCGACGTGTGCTTCGACGTCGGTTTCGGCAGCCTTGGCACCTTCAGTCGCACCTTCCGTGACATCGTGGGGGAGTCCCCCAGTGACTACCGCAAGCGCGGGCCCGTAGGCCCTGCACCCACCTGTTTCGTCATGGCCTGGATGCGGCCGAGCAGTTATGGAGAAGCGCGGCGACCGAAGGCGGCGCTAGAGTCCACAAGCGAAAGGAGTGACTGATCATGCTGAAGAGCATCTTCATCTCGCACGTGTTCGTCTTCGACCAGGACGAGGCGCTGGACTTCTACGTCGGCAAGCTGGGCCTGGAGGTGAGCGCCGACGTGGACTTCGGTCCCATGCGTTGGCTCACCGTCCGTGTTCCCGGCGAGGTCGGGCGAGACATCCTCTTGGAGAAGACCGCGCCACCTTCCTTGGACCCGGTCACCGCTGAGCAGGTCCGGTCGCTGATCGCCAAGGGGGCTTCTGGTTTCACCGTCGGCTTCACCACCGACGACGCCCAAGGCACCTTCGAGCGGCTCAAGGCCGCCGGGGTGGACATCAGGGAAGAGCCGATGGACCGGGGTTACGGCATCGACCTCGGGATCCGTGATCCCTTCGGCAACCACATCCGCATCGTTCAGCTCAAGGGCTGATCCGGGACGGGCCGACCAAGGCCCTCAGCGCTCTTCGCCGCCAGGCGGTCGCCCCCGTTTGACTGGAGGGGCGACCCCTGACGGCAGCCGTCCGGCCTGGGTCAGTGCCCGACGGAGCAGCAGTTCGATCTGGGCGTTGGTGCTGCGGAGCTCGTCGCCTGCCCAGCGCGCCAGCGCGTCGTGGACCGCTGGATCGAGCCTGAGGAGGACGCTCTTCCGCTCGCTCACCTTCGGCGCTCAGTGGTACAGCGAGCCGGTGTTGATCACCGGTTGGGTGGGCTGGTGGGCACACAGCACCACCATGAGGTTGCTGACCATGGCCGCCTTGCGCTCCTCGTCGAGATCGACCACACCATGGGCCGTCAGGCGCTCGAGGGCCATCTCGACCATGCCGACGGCGCCCTCCACGATCTTGGCGCGGGCCGCCACCACGGCGCTGGCCTGCTGCCGCTGCAGCATGGCCTGGGCGATCTCCTGGGCGTAGGCCAGGTGGGTGATCCGCGACTCGATGATCTTGACGCCGGCCGAGTGCACCCGCGCCGTGATCTGCGCCTCGAGCTCGGTGGTGATCTCCTGGGCGTCGTCACGAAGCGAGCGCTGACCATCACCGTGGGCATCGTATGGATAGGCGTTGGCGATCTGCCGCACGGCGGTCTCGGCCTGCACGTTGACGAACTGCACGAAATCGTCCACCTCGAACACCGCCTCGGCGGTGTCCACCACCTGCCACACCACCACGGCGGCGATCTCGATGGGGTTGCCGTCGGCGTCGTTGACCTTGAGCACCGAGGTCTCGTGGTTGCGGATGCGGGTGCTGACCTTGCGACGGCTGGTGAAGGGGTTGACCCAGCGGTAGCCGCTCTCCCGGATGGTGCCGATGTAACGACCGAAGAACTGCAGGACGCGGGCTTCACCCGGCGCGACGATGGTGAGACCACTGGCGATCAGGATGCCGACCAGGAACACCAAGGCGCTAAGGGCGACCAGCCAGCCGCCCCCGCTCCCTCCCGTTTCGATGAGGACGATGCCGTAGATCAGACCGGCCACCGAGCCGACCATCAGCAGCAGGCTCAAGAAGAGGTAGGGGAGTCCGGGCAATCCATTGTGGACCTGTTCTTGGACCAGAGGACGGGGCAGGTTGGGTGGGCTGGTGGGCATGATGCCTCCTGGGTTCGCGCCTGACGCGGGCTGAGGACGGCGCGCGGATGAGATATCTAAATGATATCACATTTCCACAACTGACAGGCCGGCTGCGCAAGCGAGTTGATACCCGGACCAGCCGGCCTTCAGGTCAGCGTGTGGATCGCGACCTCGGCAGGGCAGGCCAGTCGGAAAGGGACCCCCGACACGCCGACGCCGCGGCTGACGTACATGGCCAGGTCGTCGAGGAGGTAGGTGCCCATCGGGTAGCGCCTTCCCATCCTAGGCAGGACGGTGGCGCCGACGATGGGCAGCCGAACCTGGCCGCCGTGGCTGTGCCCGGAGAGCTGGACGGCCGGATGGCCCCGTTGGGCCAGCAATGGGCCGGTGTGATCGGCCAGGTCGGGCTCGTGGGCGAGGAGCATGACGGGGGCGCCTTCAGGAACGCTGCGCAGCGCGCCGGCCAGGTCTGGGCGCCCCATCAAGCCGTCGTCGATGCCGACCATATGGAGTTGGCCGCCCATGATCGGCATGGCGCGGTTGACCAGCACCTCGATGCCGCAGCGTTCGAGGGTCCGGATCAGTGGCGCGGTCGAAGCCATGTAGTCATGGTTGCCGAGGCAGGCGAAGACGCCGTGAGGAGCCCGCAGAGACGACAACAGCGGTACCAGGGCGTCCAAGGTGCCATCCGCGCGGGTGATGAAATCGCCGGTCAGCACGATCAGGTCCGGTTGGGCTGCGTTGGCTGCCTCCACCGCCCTACGCGCCTGCCCCTCACCGGTGAAGTCCACGTGCAGGTCGCTCAGGTGGGCCACCCTCAGGCCGGCAAGGGTGGTGGGCCAGCGGGGCACGGAGAGTTGGGGATGGGTGACGCCGAGTCGCCCCACGGCGGCGTGATGGGAGGCCCAGCCCAGGCCGCCGACCGCGGCCAAGCCTGCGGCCATGCCTAGCAACTGGATTATCGCTTGCCGGCGGCCGGGATCGGGTGGATCGCCACGGTCCACAGCTGCGGGCTTCTGGGAACGAACTTCCATCCCCCCACGGTACCGCTCCGCGTCGCCGCGACCGGTCGCAGCCGTCTCAGCGGAGCGAAGCCAGCACCCGGCTCAGCCCGGCTGCGCTGCGGCGAGCAGTCGCCATGGGATCGCTGGGCGAGTCGTGCTCGACGACCAGCCAAGGCAGGCCCCAACGGCTGGCGGCCTCGGCGACCTCTCGCCAGGGCAGGACGCCGTCGCCCACGTCGACCCAGGGTGGGTCCTGGTCCGGCACGGCGTCCTTGGCATGGACGCTGGCCAACCTAGGGCCGTAGGCCTCCATGGCAGCCAGCGGATCACCGCCGGCGGCGAAGACCCAGCCGAGGTCGAGCTGCAACCTCAGCCGATCGGGATCGCCGGCCGACAGCAGCCAGTCCAAGGGGGTCCGTCCCTCGAGGGGGACCAGCTCGAAGTCATGGTGATGGTAGGCGAAGCGCAGGCCGGCGACGGCCAGACGGGCGGCCAGGTCGTCCAGCTCATGGCCCAGGCTCGTCCAGCCGGCGGCATCGTTGGGGCGCTGCTCGACTTGCAGGTAGGGGACGACGATGAGCGGCGTGCCGACCTCCAGGTGCTCGTCGACGACCCGGTCGAAGTGCTCACGCAGGCGTAGCAGGCTCACATGGGCCGAGGTGGACTCGAGGCCGGCCTGCTCCAAGGCGTTGCGCAGGGTCTGCGGCTTGCCACCCTGCAGGTCGACGGTCTCCACGCCCTGGTAGCCCGCGGCCGCCACGTCTTCCAGAAGGCGCCCCAAGGGGAGGTCGGCCGCGCGCATGGTGTAGAGCTGCAGCGCCATCCTTGGTGTGCTCACGCCGCACCCTCCCAGCCGAGCAGGGCCAGCTCTTCGGCGCGCAGTGGCGCCGGCGTCGCCGGCCTGCTGTCGACCTCCACCCTTCGGCCTTCCTCTGCCGAGCGAAGGCCGGCTTCCATCACCTCGAGAACGTGGGCGGCCAACGCGCCGGAGGCCCTTGGCGTGCGGCCCGTCGACCTGGCTTGCAGCAGCTCGAGCGCACCGATGCCGCGGGCCTCGCTGGCGAAGCCCGGCCGAAGCGGGATCTCCTGCCATGCCTCATCGCTGTGCCGCCGCAGCCGCAGCTGCCCGCCGAAGCCGTTGGGATCGGGCACAGAGAGGGTGCCCTCGCTACCGAAGACCTCGAAGCGCGGCAGTTCGGTGGCGTCGACGTCGAAGCTGGTGAGCAGGGTGGCGAGGAAGCCGGAGGCGAAGCGCAGCAACAAGGTCACATGGGTGGGGACCTCGACGGGCACGCTCTGCCCGGCCTGAGGGCCTTGGGCGATGGTTCGTTGCTCGAACTTGCGTCCAGCCTCTGCGCTGACGCTGGCCACCGGGCCGAACATGGCCACCATGGCCGTGAGGTGGTAGGGACCAAGGTCCAGCAAAGGGCCGCCACCTTCGCGGTAGAAGAAAGCAGGGTCGGGATGCCAACGCTCGGGCCCGGCGGTGACCAGGTGGGCCACGGCGGCGAAGGGCTGGCCGATCAACCCTTCTGACAGCACCGCCATGGTGGTCTGCAGGCCGGCGCCGAGGAAGGTGTCTGGCGCGCCGCCGAGCGAGAGTCCTCGCTCCTCGGCCAGCCGCACAAGGGCCATGGCTTCCGCAGCCGTCGTGGTGAGCGGCTTCTCGGAGTGCACCGACTTGCCGGCCTCCAGGCCACGGCGGTTGATCTCCGCATGGGCTGTCGGCACCGTCAGGTCGATGACCAGGTCGATGTCATCGCGGGCCAGCAGCTCGTCGACGCCCAGCGCCAACGGCACGCCGAACTCCTGTGCACGGGCAGAAGCCCGCGCGAGATCCATGTCGGCCAGGGCCACCACCCGCACGGTCGGTGCCCGCGTCAGGGTCCGCAGGTAGGCGGCGCTGATGACCCCGCAGCCGATGAGGCCGATGCCTGCGCTCATGAAGGTTCTCCACACTTGGTCACGGTCGCTCCTGCCTCCTGGTCGAGGGCGTTGGATCGGGATGGTGTCGTCATGGCGTCACCCATCGTGACGCGCGTAGGCTGGTGGCCAGCGCACCGAGGGCGCGCATGTTGTCGATGGCATCGCGCAGTGGGGTGGCGGCCTCGCGGTCGCCGCGGACGGCAGCTGCGAAGGCGTCGACCTGCGCTCGGTAAGCCTTGGCGGGCGGCACGTGGATGGTTCTGCGGCCGCCTGCATCCTCGATGTGGATGTCCTGGCCGGCGTCCTCGTCGGGATTGAAAGGCCTTGGGACCTCGATGACGCCTTGGTCGCCGACGATGCTGGCGTGCTGGTGGGGGAAGCTGCGCATGCTGCAACCGAAGGTGGCATGGCCGTCGCCGAAGTCCAACATGGCTTGGAGTTGCAGGTCGACGCCCTGCCCGTCTTGCGGGATGGCGGTCGCCACCACCCGCAGCGGTTCGCGCCCCAACATCCAGCGGGCCGCGCTCAGGCCGTAGCAGCCAAGGTCGAGCAAGGCGCCCCCACCCATGGTGGGGTCATAGCGGTAGTCGCCTGCGGGTCTCGGCACGGCGCAGAAGACCACGTCGACGCTGCGGACCTGGCCGATGGCGCCGCTTTCCACCAGGGCCTTCACCTGACGCCAGCGCGGATGGAAGCGGTACATGAAGGCTTCCATGACGACCAGGTCCGGCCGTCGCGCGCTGGCCTCGGCCATGACCTCGGCCTCGGTGGCGTCGAGGGTCAGGGGCTTCTCGACCAGCAGGTGCTTGCCGGCCTCCAGCGCCTTGAGTGCCCACGGCAGGTGCAGATGGTTGGGTAGGGGTAGGTACACCGCCTCCACGTCTGGGTCGTCGAGCACGGCCTGGTAGCCCTGGTAGGCGCGGGGGATGCCGGCTTCGGTGGCCAGCTGCCTCGCGCGGTCCAGGTCGCGTGCGCCGACGGCCACGACATCATGATGGTCGCTGCCTTGCATGGCGGGGATGAGCCTGCGGCGGGCGATGCTGGCCGCTCCGAGTACCCCCCAACGCAAGGGGTTCATGGCGTGCCTGCTGCCCACGGCTCGCTGACCATCGGGTCGTTGGCCACGAGGATTGACATGGCTTCACCTTTCTCAGGCATGCGCTAGGCTACCGCCTATGGACCATGTGAAGGAGCGTGCCATGGATCGTCGCTGGAAGCTGGTGGCCACTGCAATGCTGTTCGGCGTCCTGCTCGCTTGCGGTGGCGGACCGCAGCCTACGCCCATCAACCCGCTGGCGATCGCCTTGCCGTATCAGAGCGGGGTCACGGGACTGGTGGATGGGAGCGTTCGCTGGTATCGCTTCCAACTCGCATCGGCGGCGGACGTGGAGGTCGGCCTGCAGGAAGTTGGGACCGGCGCCACCCTGCACTTCGCCCTCTTCACGCCAGGCGTGGGCCATGCGCGTACCCGTGTGGAGACGGTCGACGCCGCCACCGCCCGCTTCGACGGGCTGGCTGCAGGTGCCCACCTGCTGGCCGTGTCCTCCGAAGTGGACACAGACTTCGAGGGTGAGCACGACGACGCCACCGACTTCATCTTCTGGGTCCGCCTGGCGGCCGACGCGCCAGGGCCGAACCAGCCCGAACCCCAGCCCTCCATCGGTCCTGTTGGCACCATCTCCGGCCGCGTCCTCACGCCGGCCACGCTGACCGCGGTCAGTGCCGAAGCACTCGGCATCCCCGCCGCCGCCCGCTTCGTCTCGGGCGAGATCATCGTGCGCTTCCGCGACGGGGTCTCGGCGGCTTCCATCGACCAGGTGGGCGCCCTTGGCCTTGTGACGGTACGTTCCCTGTCCGTCGGCGCCCAGCTCATGCGGGCCGACAGGGTGCGCCTCCCCGGTCAGACGATCCAGGCCGACGCGGCGGAGGCGGCCGACACCCTGGCCTTGCTGGCCCGTCTGCGCGCCCGTCCGGACGTTCTCTACGCCCAGCCGAACTACCTGCGCACAGCCAGCTTCGTGCCCAACGATCCGCTCTACGCCGACCAGTGGCACTACCCCATGATCGGCCTGGAAGAGGCATGGGACATCACCCGCGGCAGCCCGGACGTGGTGGTGGCGGTGCTGGACACCGGCGTGGTCATCGACCACGAGGACTTCGCCGACTGCGGCCGCAGCATCATGGGCTACGACTTCTACGACTACGACGCCGACTCCACCGACGAAGGTCCAGAGGACGACACCGGCTTCCACGGCACCCACGTGGCTGGCACCGTGGGCGCCTGCAGCGACAACGGCATCGGCGTGGCCGGGGTTGACCACTTCGCTGCCTTGGTGCACGTGCGCGTACTGGGACCAGGCGGCGGCTTCGACGCCGACATCGCCGAAGCCATCCGCTGGGCCGCTGGCCTTGACGTGACGGGCGTGCCCCTCAACCCGGACCCGGCCGACGTCATCAACATGAGCCTTGGCGGCCCTGGGCCCTCACCCCTCATGCAGGAAGCCATCGACGAGGCCAACGCGACCGGCGCCATCGTCGTGGTGGCGGCCGGCAACGAGAGCTCGGACGCTTGGGGCTACTCGCCGGCCTCGGCCTTCGGCGTGATCACCGTGGGCGCCGTGGGGCCGACGGCAGAGTTGGCCTCCTACTCCAACCACGGCACGGCCGTGGAGATCATGGCGCCGGGCGGCGACTACGACGGCAGCCTTGACTCCTTGGTCCTCTCCACCATCTCCGATGACCTCGGCGCCACCGACGACTACTGGTACATGCAGGGCACCTCCATGGCCTCGCCCCACGTGGCCGGGGTGGTGGCCTTGATGAAGGCGCTGGATCCCGACATCGACTGGGTGCGCGCCAGCGCCTACCTCATGCGCACGGCCGAGCCCATCGACACGGCGCTGTGCCAGACCTGGGGTTGCGGCGCCGGCCTGGTCGACGTGCCGGCGGTGCTGGCCGCGGTGGAGGCGGCCGAGGCCGTCCCCTTCCTGGTCTTCGAAGGCCCCTACGACTTCGGCTTCAACTCGCAGGCCGCCGCCCTCCTGCTGCACAACCTGGGCGAGACGGGTGTCCTGGTGGAGATCGGCTCCTCCGACCCCGCCATCTCGGTGAGGCCACCGGTGGCCTTCATCGCCGCGGGCCAGTCCCTCAACCTCGCCGTCGAGTTGGATCGCAGCGGCCTGACCGACGACGGCGGCTTCCGCGCCACCCTGGTGGCTCAGTACGACGGGCAAGCGACCGGCACCGTGGTCGATTACCGACACGGCACGGGTTCCGAGGACGTTGGCATCCTGACCGACGTCGATGTCTACTACTACGACGGGGTGGACTGGACCTGGCTCGGCTACACGCTGGAGGCGACCCCCGATGATGGCTACGCCTTCAGCTTCACCGGCATCCCACCCGCCGCCATCCTGGCCGACGTGGTCGCCGCCGACAACTATCCCTACGAGCTGGCCTGCGTCTTCGGCTTCACCACCGTCGACATGGTGGCGTTCCCTGGCGCTGCCGACGTGCTGGTCCCGACGGTCAACCAGTGCCGCGACGACGCGAAAGCACCGGTGGCGTTCGACTTCTCGCGTACGCGGCGCTAGCTGCCGCTGAAGGGGTGCCCTCCTGAGGGGCACCCAAGCCCAAGGCCCATCTGTTGCTCCTTGCGCGACCGCTCCGTGATGGGCGGTCGCGCAAGCGCTTCGACCGGCTGCCGCGCTCAGTTGGGCGGCAGCACGTGCAAGGCGCACTGGCCGTAGTCGACACCCCTGCGTACGTCGATCACCAGCTCGGCCACCGTGATCTGCGACAGCGCTTCGAGCATGACGTCACGCAGCCGCTCGTGGATGGTGGTGCGGGCGTGGCAGTGATGGGCTTCCGGACAAGGGCTGTACCAGTTCAGGCTGACGCAGGAGAGTGGGGCGATGGGACCGTCGATGGCGCGCATGACGTCGCGTAGGTTGATCTCCTCGGCTGGTCTGGCCAAGGCGTAGCCGCCCTTCACACCTTTGCGTGAGCGCACGAGGCCGCTGGCCACCAGGGTGGCCAGTACCCTGACCAGGTAGGGGCGGGCCACGCCGGTGGCCTCGCTGATGTCGTCGCTGCTGGTGAGGCCGTCCAGCGGCCGTGTGCCCAGGTAGCCCAAGGCGCGGAAGGCATGGACATCGGTGATGGATAGGCGCATGGCCCAGTCTAGGACAAGGCCTCAAGCCGTGCCGATGACGACAGTTGACAAGAATACTCAATAATGCATAGCCTTCTTGCACCCCCTCGACGAGGGGGCCCCTCCTCAACGAGGAGGGCACCCTCCTTAACGAGGAGGCCCCATCCCACCCAGCGGGACCCATCGTCCCCGCCGCGCTTGACCGGTCCGAGCCGGTCGAGGAAGGAACACCATGGCCCAACCCACGCCCACGCGACGCCCGACCCCGCTCTTCATCGCCGCGATGTGCGCCATGGCCATGACCGCCTTGGCGAGCGCGGCCACCACCGGCTCCGTGGTCGACGCCGAGTGGCTGGAAGCCCATCTGGACGATCCACAGGTACGCGTCCTCGAGGTCAGCGTGGTCCCCGGCCTCTTCGAGCGGGGCCACATCCCCGGCGCCACCAACCTGGTGTGGCACACCGACCTGGTCGACCCCGTCGTCCGCGACATCGTCGATCCGCAGCGCTTCGCCGAGCTGCTGCAAGCGGCCGGCGTCAACCAGGACAGCACCGTCGTCCTCTACGGCGACAACAACAACTGGTTCGCCGCCTAGGCAGCCTGGGTGTTCAGCATCTACGGCGTGAACGACGTGCGCATCCTCGACGGCGGTCGTGCGCTCTGGGAGGCGCAGCAGCGTCCGCTCTCCAACCGACCAGTGGTCCATGCTCGCGGCGACTTCAGCGTCCAGGAGACGCATCCCGAGTTGCGCGCCCGCCTGGCCGACGTGCTGCAGGTGGTCGAGGGGGAAGAAGACATCGCCATCCTCGACATCCGCTCGCCGGCCGAGTACGAGGGCCGCATCTTCGCGCCAGAGGGCTTCCAGGAGCTGGCCATCCGGGCCGGCCACATCCCCGGCGCCGTCAACGTGCCATGGGCCCAGGCGGTCAACGCCGACGGCACCTTCAAGAGCGTCGACGAGTTACGCGCCCTCTACGCTGCCGTCGGCATCGACGGCTCCAAACCCGTCATCGTCTACTGCCGCATCGGGGAGCGCTCCAGCCACACCTGGTTCGTCCTCACCTACCTGCTCGGCTACGAGGTCAGGCAGTACGACGGCTCATGGACCGAGTGGGGCAACACGGTAGGCGTGCCCATCGCCAACCCCGCCGGGACCGTCTGGGGAGCGAACTAAGCCGCGTGCCCGGCGCAGCCTCCACGGCCGTGCCGACCACCTCTGGCCCGGCCCCCCGCTCGCGTCCCGTGGGGGTCCGGGCCTTGGTGGTGGCTGGTGCGATCTTCGCGATCATCGCCGTGGTGGCCTGGTGGCTGGGCGGCGGCCGGGGTCAAGGCGGCGCCATGCTCTCCTGGTTGATCGGGGCCGCTCTTGGTGTGGTGTTCCAGCGCGGACGCTTCTGCTTCTTCTGCGTCTTCCGCGACCTCATCGAGAAGCGCAGGGTGGGCGGCATGCTGGCCGTCCTGACGGCCCTGGCGGTTGGTCTGATCGGCTACACCCTCATCCTCGACGTCTGGGTACCCAACCCAGCTGGCCGGCTGCCGCCGGACGCGCACGTGGGTCCGGTCTCCTGGATCCTGGTCGTCGCCGGCGTCGCCTTCGGCTTGGGGATGGCGCTCTCCGGCGCCTGCATCAGCGGCCATCTCTATCGTCTAGGGGAAGGTTATGCCAGGGCGCCCGTTGCCCTGGTCGGCGCCCTGGCCGGCTTCGGTCTCGGCTTCCTGAGCTGGCGGACAGCCTACGTCGAGGTCATCTGGCGTGCGCCGGCGCTGTGGCTGCCTGCCACCTTCGGCCATGCCGGCGCCCTGCTGCTACAGCTAGGCTTCTTGGCGTTGTTGGCCATCGTGCTCTGGTGGTGGAGCAAGGACACCCTGCGGCCCGTGGAGGGTGGTGCCTTGACGCCCGCGCGGTTGGCCAAGGCGGTGTTCGGCCGACGCTGGCCGCCTCTGGTGTCGGGGACGTTGGTGGGGCTGCTGGCGGTGGTCGCCTACTTCCGTGTGGAGCCGCTGGGTGTGACCGCCCAGCTGGGCAGCCTCAGCCGCACCGCCATGGACCGGGCCGGTTGGTTGGCCGACCGTCTGCCTGGGCTCGACACCCTGGCCGGCTGCATCACCGTGGTGAGCCAGGCGGTGTTGGACAACGGCTGGTTGGTCATGGGGCTGGTGCTCGGCTCCTTCATGGTCGCGCTGCCGTCCGGCAGCTTCAGACCCACCAGGCTGAAGCTGGGCAACGCCAGCACGGCGCTGTTGGGTGGCGTGTTCATGGGCTGGGGTGCGATGACCGCCCTTGGCTGCACCGTTGGCGTGCTGCTCTCCGGCATCATGGCCGGCGCCGTGTCGGGCTGGGTCTTCTTCGCAGCCTGCTTCCTTGGGGTGTTCCTAGGCATCCGCCTAGGGCTGCATAGGACGGAGTGAGGGGTCACTCGGCCTAGGCCGAGCGACCCCCACGCCATTCCGCTACTCAAGAGCACGGACGAATGATCTGGATACCGGTTAGGTTAGGCGAACGGACATACCACCATCGACCATCATGGGGCTTCCCGTCATGAAGCTCGACCTGTCGGAAAGCAGAAAAAGGGCGGCCTGCGCAACTTCCTTCGCGCTGGCCATTCGCTTCATAGGGTGCAGATTCGCGATGAACGCCATGACGCCTGGATCTCCTTCGCCTCCTGCCGGCGTGATCGTGCCTCCGGGCAACAGCGCATGGACACGAATGCCTTCCGCTGCGTGGTCGGATGCCAGCGACTGCATCAATCCGATCAACCCGGCCTTGGATGCGGCATAGGCCCCCATGCCCGGCATACCGCCATTGCTGTAACCGACGAAGGACGACGTGAAGACGATCGAGCCACCTCCCCGCTTCTTCACGGCGGGTATCTGAGCCTTCGCGGCGAGGAAAGCGGCCGTCAGGTTGACCTTGATGACATCGTTCCAGTTGTCGGTATCCATGTCGGGGACAGGACCCATCGTCCCCACGATGCCGGCATTGTTGAACGCGCCGTCCAACCCGCCGAACTCCTTCGTGGCGAGATCGACAAGTGCGTCGGCGTAGCTCTCATCCTTGACGTCGCCTGTCAGGCACACGGCCCTGCCGCTGCCGCTGTTGATCGTGTTAGCAAGGGCCTCCAGTTCTACCGAGCGACGTGCGCCGAGAACCACATTGGCGCCTTCGGCAGCAAACAGCAAAGCTGCTGCTGCGCCGATACCGCTGCTCGCGCCGGTGATGATGATCGTCTTGTCTTCCAGTTCCATGACATGCCTCCCTGAGTGGTCGTTGCGTCACGGACCTTAGCGGGGAGGTGAACGGAAAGACAATCCGTTTCTTGCATTGAAACTTCCGCTCACATCACCGGCTGAATCTTCCTCAGGGCTTCGTGATCGTGGCAGCTTCGCAAGGGCGCACAGAGGACCCTGACTAGCCCCAACCCAGCAGGCGCAGCAGCCACAGCACGAGCGGCAGCGTGATCAAGGAACAGGCCGTGGCCAACACCACGGTGGCCCCCACTTGCACGGTGTCACCCCCGAACTCCACGGCCAGCAGGACCGTGTTCACCGCCGTCGGCATGGCAGCCAGCACGACGAAGACGGCAAGGTCGAGGCCGGAGAGCCCAAGCAGCAAGCCGATCGCCGCGCCGAGCAGGGGGCTGAGGAGCAGCTTCAGGCTCACAGCGGTGAGGATCCTGCCGTGCACCTTCGGCCTGCCGGCGCGCGCCATCTGGATGCCAAGGATCATCAAGACCATGGGGATGGCGACCTCTGCCAACAAGTCGACGGCCCTGGTCAAGGCCAGTGGGGTCGACAGGTCGAGGCCGTTGGCCAGCAGGCCGAGCAACGCCGCCCACAGCACGGGGAAGCCGAGTACGGTCTTCGCAGACTGACGGAAGCCGACGCCAGCGCCGAGCAGGCTGGGACCGATCGAGAACATGGTCAGCGAGGTCACGAGGTACAGCACCAGGGCGCGGTCGAGCCCGGCCTCGCCGAAGGCGAACAGGGCAACGGGCAGCATCATGTTGGCGGAGTTGCCGAAGACGCTGGTGGCGACCAAGGCACGCCGCTGCGGCCCTGCCAGCCCTCTGCCGATCAGCAGCGTGACACCCGCCATGAGCAACAGCAGCAACAGGTAGGCGGCGATCAGCCGGAGAGCGGACGCAGGTTCCATGTCCAGGTTGGACATGGTGCGGAAGGTCAGGCATGGCAAGGCAGCGTAGATGACGACCCGGTTGAGGTGCTGCACCTCGATGGGGAAGCGCAGGCCGATCAGGGCGCCGGCCGCCACCACCATGAACACAGGGCTGACCACGTCGACCAGCAGCAGGAGGATGTCGAGCACGAGCCGCAGGTTACGCCTTCAGCGTGCCCCCAGCCAGCGCAACGCCGAGCGGGCGGCGTGGTGGCCCGACATGCCATGCACCCCGCCGCCCGGCGGGGTGGCAGAGGAGCAGAGGAAGAGGCCGGGGACCGGCGTGCTGTAGGGATCCCAGCGAGCCACGGGTCTGGTGAACTGCTGCAACAGGTCCTGGACGCCGCTGTTGATGTCCCCACCCACATAGTTGGGGTTGTATGCCTCGTAGGCGGCGGCGGTGCGGCCGTGGCTGGCCAGCACGAGATCGCGGCTGCCTGGCGCGAAGCGCTCGAGCTGGCCGAGGATGGCCTCACCCATGTCCTCGGTGGAGCCGGATGGCACGTGACAGTAGGCCCACAGCGTGTGTCTGCCCTCCGGCGCACGGCTGGGGTCGAAGAGGCTCTGCTGCGCCACCAGGACGAAGGGGCGCTCTGGGTGCCGCCC
>CAYXJZ010000015.1:0-49577 GCA_964465355.1 uncultured bacterium
TGCCGCGCACCACGTGGTTGCGGGCGCGGTCGGCCACCACCGGGTCGTCCCAAGGAAGCTCGATGCGCAGGCTGCCCACCTGACCGCGGAAGGTGGCCAAGGCACCCCAGAAGGCCTCCCGGCCGCGAGGGCCCTTCCAGCCGAGGTCCACCACCTTGGCCCTCGGGTCGACGACATCGTCGGCCTGCATGATCTCGATGGACAGGAAGGCGTCCTCCGAAGCGTAGTGCAGCAGCTGCCTGCCCGGCGAGCCTTCCATGCGCTCCCAGACGTCCCAAGGGCCGATGGTGCGGGTGTCGGCGAAGTTGCGGCTGGCCGCGAAGGCGGCATGGGCGGCGGAGAAGGCCCCCTCGATGCGGCCCCGCACCTCGGTGAGGGAGGCGGGGGCGCCGTCTGGCAGCCGCTCGATGGGCAGCTCGAGGGCCACCGTGTTGGGCACGCTCACCCAGCCCAGCCGGCCGTAGAAGGCAGCGTCGAAGGGGTAGAGCAGGCTCCATCCCATGCCGGCCTCGCGGCCGTCCTCCATGGCGAGGCTCATCAGCCGTCTGGCATGCCCGCCACGACGGTGCTCCGGGACCGTGGCGATGCCGCCGAGGCCACCCATGGGCACCTGCTGCCCGGCCATCCACATGCGGTAGCGGTGTTGGCTGGCCACGCTGACCAGCCTTCCGTCCACGAAGGTGCCGAAGGTGTTGGGCATGCGGCTGAGGAAGAACTGGCGGATCTCGTCCATGTCGCCGCCGTAGCCGAAGCTGGACTCGCGGGTGGCCATGTAGGCGGCGACGTCGTCCGGGCCCAGTCGGCGGTCCTCCCTCACGACCTGGCCTTGCGGCGGCGGGTGGGGGTCGGCGCGGCTGGCGCCGGCTCCTCTTCACCGAAGGGCAGGGAGGTGGGCCGCTCGACGTTGGTGCGCAGGACCATGGTGGTCTCGGTGCGCTCCACGCCCTCCATCATGAAGAGGCTGTCGAGGAAGGCGTCCAAGGCAGCCGTCGTGGCCACGCGCACCTTGGCGATGTAGGCGTAGTTGCCTGCCACCGCATGCAGCTCCTCGATCTCCGGCATGGCCATCAGCCGTGCCACCAACACCTGGGCGGGCTTGCGTGGCTGCGGGGCGATGTGCACGAAGGCGCAGATGGCCAGGCCGAGACGATCGGGATCGAGCACGGCGCGGTAGCCCTGGATGATCCCCGCCTGCTCCAGCTTGCGCACGCGCTCGCCGATGGCGGGCGCCGAGAGGCCGGTGTCCTTGGCCAGCTGAGCGTGGGTGGCGCGCCCGTCGCTGCGCAGCACCTCCAGGATCTTGCGGTCGACTTGGTCGAACATCCCTCCACGCTATCACCCGCACGCGCCCGCCATCTGGCCAGCCCATCCGGCTGGGACGGCCTGACCGGTCTTCGGGTTAGCCTGTCGCGTGCGCGTCCTCTTCATCGGCGACGTCTTCGGCAGCCCCGGCATGCGGGTGGCCCGACGCTACCTGCGCGACCATCGCGGCGAGGTCGACCTGGTGGTGGCCAACGCCGAGAACGCCGCCAACAACGGCTTCGGCATCGGTCGCAGACAGGTAGAGCAGCTGCTCTCATGGGGGGTGGACGTCATCACCCTCGGCAACCACACCTGGGACCAGCCCGACATCGTCGAGGTCCTCGAGACCAACCCACGCGTCATCCGGCCGTCCAACTTCCCGCCAGGCACGCCAGGCTTGGGCCATACGACGGTGAGCAGCGCGGCAGGCGAGCGCCTCACCGTCGGGCAGGTCATGGGTCGGGTGTTCATCGATCCGCTCGACGATCCCTTCGCGGCGGCCGACGCCATCGTGGAGGCCACCCCAGCCGGCCAGGGGCTGCTCATCGACGTGCATGCCGAGGCCACCAGCGAGAAGAAGGTGCTTGCCTACCACCTGCGGGGGCGCGTGAGCGCCGTGATCGGCACCCACACCCACGTGCAGACGGCCGACGAGGCCATCCGGCATGGCACCGCCTACCTCACCGATGCCGGCCTGACCGGGGTGGAGGACTCCTCGATCGGCGTGCGCTTCGAGGATGTGCATGCCCGCTTCACTACCAAGCGCCCCGTTCGCTACAAGGAGGCGGAGGGCGTGGCCACGCTGTGCGGCGCGCTGCTGACCCTGGAAGGTGGGCGGGCGGTGGCCATCGAGCGGGTCCGCTGGACCGAGCCGGCCGGTGACGGGTCCCAGGCCGCAGCTGCCGGACAGCCAAGGGTCTAGCATGGGCCTCGTGCCCGGCATGGACCCCGACCTCGAGAACGACCGGCCGAAGGAAGCCCTTCTGACCTCGCCTGAAGGCATGCTGGCGCCCCAGGAGCTGGAGCGGGCTGCCTTCGAGCGCCTGCGGCGCGACGTCGACATGCTGGCCACCGTGCTCGGCGACGTGGTGCGTGAGATCGAGGGCGAGCGGGTCTTCCAGTTGGTGGAGCAGGTGCGTGCACTGACCAAGCGCCGCCGAGCCGATCCCGACGAGGACGGCGAGGTGCTCAGGCTGCTCACGGCCTTGTTGGGCGGTCTGCAGGCCTCGGACGCGGAGAAGGTGCTGCGGGCGTTCACGCTCTTCTTCCAACTGGTCAACCTGGCCGAGGAGCTCTACCGCGTCCGTGTGGTGCGGCTGTGGGCGGGGGCGGCCACCGACGAGGCGCCTCGCGGCGAGTCCATCGCCGCAGCCGTGAAGGCCCTGCGCGATCAAGGTTGGTCCGGCAAGGACGTGCGCCGCCTCATCGCCCAGCTGGACGTGCGCCTGACGCTCACCGCTCACCCCACCGAGGTCAAGCGTGCCACGGCGCGGCTGACGTTGGAGCGCATCGCCGAGGCGGCTAGGGCCCTGGCCGACGGCGAGCTGTCGCCACCCGAACGCGCGGCGCGCAGGGCACAGCTGCTGGCCGAGGTGGCCACCCTGTGGCAGACCCGCGAGCTGGCGCCCGACCCGCCCACCGTCATCGACGAGGTGAAGGGGGCGCTGTACTACTTCCGGCGCTCGCTGCTGCCTGCCCTGCCGCGCCTGATGCTCGACCTGGAGGATGCCATGCGCACCTACTTCGGCGAAGACCAGGTGGAGGCCTTCGGGCCCGTGGTCGGCTTCTGCAGTTGGATCGGCGGCGACCGCGACGGCAACCCCTTCGTCACGCCAGAGGTCACCGCCCAGACCTATGCGCTGCAGGCGCAGCTGGCGCTCGACACCCACGTGGCCGACGTCGACAGCCTGGTGCAGCGTCTGTCGCAGTGGGAGGACAGGGTCACCCTCACGCCCGCCTTCCGCGCCGACCTGGCCGAGCAGGAGCGCATCTGGGGTCCAGCCGACCGCTTCGCAGGCGAGCCCTTCCGTAGACGGCTGTTCCACATGCATGCGCGTCTGCTGCGTGAGCGGGCCGACACCACGCTGCGGCCGGAGGCCGTGCTGCTTGAGCCGCCAGCCGCCGGGGCGGCCGAGGCGGGAGCCGGCGCCGATGCCCACGTGGCCGACCTGGCGCTGCTGGAGCAGACCCTGCTGGCCGGGCAGGGATGGCGCGCGGCGCGCTCCTTCGTCCGGCCGGTGCGCTACCGGGCGCAGGCCACGCGCTTCCACCTCACCGGCCTCGACGTGCGGCAGCACGCAGGGGTGCATGAGCGGGCGGTGGCGCAGCTGCTGCGTCATGCCCACCCTGATGTGGACTACCTTGCCCTCGACGAGGAGGCCCGCACCGAGCTGCTCGACCGCGAGCTGGCCGACCCGAGGCCGCTCGTGTCGCCCTACACCGAGCTGCCGGAGGAGGCGAGCGGGGCCTTGGCCGTGCTGCAGGTGGTGCGCATGGCCCAGCAGCGCTACGGCGACGAGGCCTTCGGCAACTACGTCGTCTCGATGAGCGAGGGCCCTTCTGACGTGCTCGAGGTGCTCGTGCTGGCCAAGCAGGCCGGCGTCGCCGACCTGGACGTCAGCCCCCTGTTCGAGACCGAGGCGGACCTGCGTGCGGCCCCCGGCATCCTGCGTCGCCTGTTCTCGCTGCCCTCCTACCGGGCGCACGTTCGGCGCTGCGGCCTGCAGGAGGTCACCATCGGCTACTCCGATTCGAACAAGGACGCCGGCTTCCTGTCGGCCAACTGGGCCTTGTACGAGGCGCAGGAGCAGCTGGCGGCCTTGTGCCGCGAGGAGGGTGTGCCATTGCGCCTGTTCCACGGGCGCGGCACCAGCATCGGCCGCGGCGGGGGCCCGGCCGGCCAGGCCATCATGGCCCAGCCACCGGGCTCCCTTGGCGGGCGCATGCGCATGACCGAGCAGGGCGAGGCCCTGGCCGACCGCTACGCCGATCCCGATCTCGCTCACCGGCATCTGGAGCAGGTGGTGCACGCCTTCCTGCTGGCCAGTGCCCGCGACGCAGGCGAGTGGACGCCGCTGGCCGAGGAGTTCCGCGACGCCATGCGCCAGGCTGCGGTCGCTGCGCGTGCCGCCTACCGCGAGCTGCTAGAGGCCGATGGCTTCCTCGACTTCTACCAGGCGGTGACGCCCATCGAGGAGATCTCGAGGCTGAAGGTGGGCTCGCGCCCTGCGCGTCGCTCCGGCGACCGCTCGCTCAAGGACCTGCGCGCCATCCCATGGGTGTTCAGCTGGACCCAGTGCCGCGCCAACCTCCCCGGGTGGTACGGCCTGGCCAGCGGCCTATCGGCCATCGATCCTGCTCTCGCACGACGCATGGTGGCCGAGTGGCCCTTCTTCGCCACCGTCCTCGACTTCGCCCGCATGAGCCTGGCCAAGTCCGACATGGGCGTCTTCCGCGCCTACCTCTCACTGGTCCCCGCCGGCCTGCGTCAACGCTTCGGTGGCCTGGTGGAGGAGGAGTACCGTCGCTGCCTCGAGCTGCTCTCCTCCTTGGGTCTTGGGGCAGGGCTGGAGAGCGATGAGGATCGGGGCGGCCAGCGGCGCGACATGGACCTGCGCAACCCCTACGTCGACGCCCTGTCCTTCCTCCAGGTGGAGCTGCTGCGTCGCCTGCGTTCCCTGCCGCCCGAGAGCCCCGACCGCTCTGGCATGGAGGACGCCGTCCTCGTCAGCTTGCTGGGCATCTCTGCCGGCATGCGCAACACGGGGTAGGTAGTACCCTACTCAGGGGTAGTACGCCTCTCATTCGACTCAAGGCCACACTGCTAGGCTGTCGCCAGATGACGAGGAGTTCCTCATGGACCTGATCGACCTGCTCGTCAGCGGCGGTGTCGTGCTGCTGGCGATCGTCTTGCTCTCCATCTATGCCGTCTACGTCTTCGTGCTGCGGTTCCTCAAGCTCAGCAAGGAGCGCCTCGACACCGGGGACCTCATGCTGCGGGTGAACGCCGCCGTGCGCGACCGCGACCTCGAGCTCGCCCTCGAAGCCTGCGAGGAGCATGGCGGACCGGTGGCCCGCGTCCTGCAGTCTGCGCTGCTGCGGCTGCCCTACGGCAGGCAGGCGGTAGAGGCGGCCTTCGCCGAGGCCACCCTGCAGGAGGAGCAGCAGCTCACCCGTGGTCTGCGTCCTCTGGCCACCGTCGCCCAGATCGCGCCCATGTTGGGCCTGCTCGGCACGGTGACGGGGATGATCATCTCCTTCGGCGTCATCGCCACAGCAGGCAGCGGCGACTTCTCGCTGTTGGCCACCGGCATCGGGCAGGCCCTGGTGACCACCGCGGCCGGCCTGATCGTGGCCGTGCCCGTCATCATCGGGCACAACTACCTGGCGAGCCGCGTCGACGGGGTGCTGTTCGAGATCGACCGACGCCGCGAGGAGCTCATGGCCAACGTGGTGCAGGCGGTCGCCGCGCGCAAGGAAGCCAACGAGTCGCGCAGTGCGCAAGAGTCCTCCTCTGCCGCCGCTGCGCCCGCCAAGCCCGCTGGCAGCACCGTCGTGGGGCGCAGCGCCACCGTGAGTGCCCGACCTGCCGGTGCGACCGTGGGGGGCGTCACCGACCCCTACGAGGCCTGATCAGATGACCACAAGGCGCCTGAGCGGCCGTCGTGGCCGCGCCTCCTCACCGGCCTTGGACCTCACGCCCATGGTGGACGTGGTCTTCCTCTTGGTGCTGTTCTTCATGGTGTCCACCACCTTCATCACCAGCGAG
Source organism: uncultured bacterium (assembly GCA_964465355.1). GTDB lineage: Bacteria > Deinococcota > Deinococci > Deinococcales > Trueperaceae > JAABTL01. Next base: position 6,071 of record CAYXJZ010000015.1, read on the forward strand.
ACCGGTCTGCCCGTCGACCTGCCCCAGGCGCAGTCATCGGTGGCCAGGCCGGCCGACCTCCCCACCGTCACCGTCACCGCCGATCAGCGGCTGTTCCTTGGCGGCGCGGAGATGAGCACCGATGACCTCGCCAGCACCCTGGCCGCCATGATCCAGGCCACCGGCTACACCACCGTGGTGCTGCGGGCCGACAGCCAGGTGCCGCACGGCTTCGCCGTGCAGGTCATGGACCTGATCAAGCAGTCGGGGGCGCAGAGCATCGCCATCGCGACGGGCCAATGAGATCATGGCGGTGAGCGTCAGATGTTGAGCGGCAGCAGCCTGAGGAGCTTCTGGAGCGACCCCGATCGTAGACGGGCGGGGCTGCTCTCTGGCGCTTTGCACCTGCTGCTGCTCCTGCTGCTCATCCTCTTCTACCGAGCACCAAGCGTGGAGCCGCCCACCACCTACCTGGTCATCGACATCGGCGTGCCTGCCCTGTCAGAGACCTTGGTGGAGGCGCCCACCGTCTCCGACCCAGCGCCGATCACCGAGCGTCCGCAGGTGGCCGACATCGAGGTGGGCCAGCCGCAGGCCGCCTCCACCCCACAGCCGCTGCCGGCCGCGCCAGAGGTGGCGCCGCAGACCGCTCAGCCCGAGCAGCCGGCACCGGCGCCGACGCCGCCTGACGCCGTGGCGGAGGAGGTGCCGAGGCAGGTCTTGCCCTTGCCGACTGCCGTGGCGCCGCCCTCCACCAGTGCGCCAGAGCTGCCAGCCGCCGAGCAGGCCGCCACCCCCTTGCCCGAGATCGAGGTGCCGCAACTGGAGGCCAGGCCCTTGGCTGAGGCCATCCTTGTCCCCATGCCGGCCGCCGCCGTCGTGGTGCCCGAGGCCGTTGCCGTGGCGCCCGTACCCCAGGTGACCGTGGCAGCCGCTGTCACCCTGCCGGTCCCAGACACCCAGGTGCAGGTCCAGGCCGCCGCGCCGGTGCCGCTGCCGCTGGCCGAGGCCCAGGTGGAGGAGGCCAGGCCGGTGGTGCTGCCCGAGACGCAGGTGTCGGTGGCCGGCGCTCGCGACGTGCAGGTGGCGCCGCAGGTGGTGGTCACCGCGCCGCAAAGGGTGCCGGTGCCACAGGTGCAGGCCGTCGTCGCCGCGACCACGCCTGCCGTCGCTGCTCCGGCCGTCGACGCTGAGCTGGCTGCAGGCGCCACCGACACCTTGTCGACGCAGCAGGCCGCAGCCAACCCGGGCGGCGACGCCGCCAACCCTGGCCAGACCGGCGAACCCGATCCCGCCGCCACCGCCGAAGGCCTTGGTGCCGCGGCCGGCCCCGACGGCAGCCTCAATCCGACGGGATCGCCGGCCCAGCCGCGCGCGCCCTTCTCCCAGCAGCTCGAACGGCCGCTGGCGGTGCTGGTCGACAACCTGAACGGCTACCCGCAGAGCGGCTTGCGCCCTGCCTCCACCATCATCGAGATGCCGGTGGAGGGTGGGATCAGCCGCCTGATGCTGGTCTTCGACCGTACCGACCCCGAGCGGGTGGGACCGGTGCGCAGCGCCCGCGAGTACTTCGTCGAGCTGTCGGAGCGCATGCAGGCCGTGTTGGTGCACGACGGCGGCTCACCTGGCGCCTTGGCCGCCATCGCCCAGTCACCCGGTCCCATCAGCATCAACGCCTACAGCAGTGGCGACCTGTTCAGCCGCGGCGACGGCGTGGCCCCTTACAACCTCTTCTCCGGCGGCCAGGCGCTGCGTGCGGCCGTCAACCGCCTGAGCCTGCCGCGCGGTCGCCTCATCAGCGGCACCATCTACCGGCCGAACGAGGAGCGCGACGAGGTGAGCGAGGTGGAGCTGTCCTTCGGCGGGACCTACCGCACCGGTTTCCGCTTCGAGCCCAGCCTCAACGCCTACCGCTGGGTGCGCAACGGCACGGCTGCCGTCGACGCGGCCGGCGAGGCCGTCATGGTGGACGCGGTGCTCATCGGCGCCGTGGAGGCAAGGCCCTTCCCCAACGACAGCGCCGGCAGGCTCAGCATCCCGATCCGCGGCGGGGAGGCCACCCTCTTCCTGCGCGGGCGCGCGGTGCAGGGCTGGTGGGAGGCGGTGGACGGCGCCGGCGTGCGCTTCCGCACCGACGAGGCAGAGCTGGTCGACCTGACGCCCTTCAAGACCTGGGTGGTGTTGAGTCCGAACTACGGGGCGCTTCGTACGACCGCGCCATGAGGTGACTGCCGACCGGTAGCCTTCTGGGCTACTCCGGCCGCGCGATGAGCTCGTCGAAGAACAGCCCCCGCATGCGCACCCGGTAGCCCTGGGGAGCGATCTCCACCTCGAGGTAGACGTACTCCTCGCCGTGGCCGTTGGTGTCGAGCAGGATGGCGCGCCCTTGGCTGGCGATGTTGACGCCGCCGCGCACCGGGGTGTGGCCGTAGATGCCCAAGCGGTAACCCGTGCCGTCCATGACGTCGCGTTCCTCGTAGATCCAGCGACGGCGGTTCTCCAAGTAGAAGCCCTGATCGAAATGGTTGTGCTCGGGCAAGGGGCCGACGTGGGCAAGGTGCAGCCCCTCCACCACCAGCTCACGCGGCCAGGTGGCGATCCACTCGGCCAGGTCCTCCGGCAAGGGGTTGCCGTGGCCGGCCTTCCACTCCAGATGGCTGACGTCGTCGGTGCGCAGCGGTCCCTGCTCGTCGGTGATGGCGTTGTAGTCGTGGTTGCCCAAGAGGATGACGACCCTGCCGTCTGGTGCTGCCTGCTGGAAGGACTTCACCTCGCGCAGGAAGGCCTCCTGCGCGGCTTCGGCCTTCTGCAGGTGCCTTGGGTTGTGCTCGTCGTAGCGGCGCACCTTGGTGAGGTCGGCGTAGCGGTCCCGGCTCTTGGCATGGACCAGATCGCCAAGCAGCACCAGCTGGACGTCGTCCTTGCCGGTCAGGCGTTCGGTGGGACGCAGACGCTCGTCAGCGAGGTCGGCCTCGCGCAGGATGCGCCAGAACTTGTCACGCTGAGTGTGGAGATCCCCGATGACGACGAGATGCACGGCCAGATCGAAGCTCAGCGGCTAGCGCGCGCTTCGAGGATGGGCAGGGGGTCGACGGGGGTGCCGTCGACGCGGATCTCGAAGTGCAGGTGCGAGCCGGTGGCGTTGCCCGTGGCACCGACACGAGCGATGAGTTGTCCAGGGCCGACGCTCTCGCCAGCGCGAACCAGCAGGGCAGAGGCGTGCGCGTAGTAGTAGTCGGTGCTGCCGTTGCTGACGATGACCAGGTTGCCGAAGCCACCACGCCAGCCGGCGAAGGTGACGGTGCCCTCGGTGGCGGAGCGGATGGGGTCGCCCGTGTCGCCGTCGATGTCGAGGCCGTAGTGCATGTTGCTGCCGGCGATGCGCAGGCGGCGCCAGCCGAACTCGGAGGTGATCAGACCCACCAAGGGCCACACCATGCCGGCCGTCATCTCGGGGACGGGGGCGGCTGCGCCGGCCACCGCGGCTGCGATGGACACGTCGGGACCAGGCATCACGCGCAGCACTTGGCCGACGGTGAGCCTGTCGTTGCTCAGGTCGTTGAGGCTCATGAGGCTGGCGATGCTGGTGTCGTGCTGCCGAGCCAACGTCCACAGGTTGTCGCCAGGCAGGACGCGGATCTCGGTAGGGGCAGGACCGCCGACGTCGGGGGTTGGCGCCCCGGTGGTGGCGTGCATGGCCTGGTAGCGGCCGGGGATGATGAGGGACTGCCCGATGCGCAGCACGCTGCCGCTGCTGATGCCGTTGGCGGCGGCCAAGGCCTCGACCGTGGTGTCGTGGGCGCGGGCTAGCCCCCAGAGCGTGTCGTTGGCCTGCACCTGCACGCTCAGAGCCGGCGCAGGCGCGGTGTCTTGCGCGGCGGCGAGGCGCAGCTCCTGGCCGGGACGGATGAGCGTGCCATCCAACTCGTTCCAGACGATGAGGTCGTCGACGGAGACGCCGTAGTGGACGGCGATGGAGTACAGGGCGTCGCCGGGCGCCACCACATGCACGGAGGCAGGTGGGGTGGCCGCAGCGACTGGGGCAGCAGGCGCCGGCGCGGGTGGCGTAGCGGCGACGGCTGCGGCGGCGCTTGGTGCGACCGCTGCGGCGACCATGGCAGGCGCGCCGACCACAGGCGCGCTGGCGACCGTGACCAAGCTGTCGACCACGTCGGCGTCGGCGGCGAGGAAGGAGGCTGCTACGAAAGCGCCGCCTTCTGCGACGTTGCTGTCGGCCTCGGCGGCGGGAAGCTGGAGCACCTGTCCAGGCTTGATGAGGTCGGAGCTGAGACCGTTGGCGGCCTTCAACGCTGCGACAGTGGTGTCGTACTGCCGGGCAAGCGACCACAGCGAGTCTGCCGGCTGCACGGTGATGGTGTTGGCGAACACCCAGGAAACCCCGAGGACCGCGCTCAGGCTGCAAGCATGGACGAGGCCCCTGATACGTGACATCCGGGCGAGTGTAACAGACCCATGGACGAGGGGTGTCTAGGGGTGGGCTTCTTCACTCCGAAGCCCCCTGCACCCCCCGAAGTGAAGTCGATCTCAGTCCGAAGGTCCCTGTCTGGTCGGCGTCTACCCCAGGAGCTCCTCGTCGTGTGGCGCATGGATGGGCCCGTGCAGGCGCTCGGCGATCTCGAGTTGCGCGAGCATGTACAGCTCGGTGTCCTCGGCACGTGCGATGCCCTGGATGAGTCTGGCTTCCAAGGTGGTGACCACGCGCAGCAGGGCGTCGATCGAGAGGTCGTTCAGCAGGTGGAACACGGTTGCCCTCCTTCCGTGGGGTCGCCTTCCTCGGGCGCCTGATGGAGTCTAGACGGAGGACTCTTACGGAACCCTTCCAAAGGTCCTCCGGCGGGGTCGATCAAGGGATCAGCCGGGTGCCTGCCGCGCCGCTGCGCAAGCGGTTCAACTCGCCAGCCACCCGCCCGTCGGCGATGACGGCGGACGGGGCACCGCGATCGAGCGCCGCAAGGGCCGCCTCGACCTTGGGGATCATGCCGCCGCCGATGCGGCCGTCCTCGATGCGCGACGTCGCCTCGGCCCGGGTGAGGGTGGCCAGGCGACTCGCCGGATCGGAGGGGTCGTCGAGCACGCCGGGCACGTTGCTGAGGAAGACGCAAGGGGCGGCAAGGGCAGCTGCCACGGCGCCTGCCACGTCATCGGCGTTGACGTTGAGGACTGCCCCCGCCTCGTCGGTGGCCACGCAGCCGATGACGGGCGTGAAGCCTGCGGCCAGCACCGCTTCGATCAGGGCACGGCGGACGCTGCGCACACGGCCGACCTCACCCAGCTCGGGATCGGCCCGTACGGCCACCAGCAGCCGGGCATCGCGCCCTGTCAGGCCGACGGCGTCGCCGAGCTCGGCGGCCAGGCGCTTGCCGAGCAGGGTCAGGGCGGCCTCGAAGGGAGGCAGGGCCTCTGGTGTGGTGACGCGCAGACCACGCACGAAGCGGCTCGTCACACCCGCCTCTTGCAGCGCCTGTTCGATGTAGGGTCCGCCGCCATGCACGAGCACTGGCCGCTCGCCTGCTGCGCGCACGGCGCGCAGGTCGGCCATCACCTGTGCGCGCTCCCGCTCGTCGGTCATGGCGTTGCCGCCGTACTTGATCACCCACATGGACAGAGCCTACGCTCTGCGGCGACGTGGTGTGCAGGTCGAGCCGCGACCCTCGACAGGGGAAGCGCCTGGGTCGGCGTGGTACCTTCGCCGCGCTATGGACACGCTGACCTTCGGCACGGACGGCTGGCGCGCGCTGGTGGGCGAGACCTTCACCCATGCGAACCTGGCGAGGGCGGCGCAGGCCTACGCCGAGCACCTACTCGACCGGGGTGGCGGCCTCGTGCTGGTGGGCCACGACACCCGCTTCGGCGGAGCCCGCTTCGCCCGGGTGGCGGCGGCCACGCTGCAGGCCAACGGCTTGACGGTGGCCATCCATGAAGGTCCCCTCCCCACGCCCGTGCTGAGCTTCGCGGTGCGGGAGCTGGGTGCCGCCGGCGGCGTCATGCTCACGGCCTCACACAACCCTGCCGAGTACCAGGGCTTCAAGCTCAAGGACGCCTATGGCGGCACCGCGCTGGACGCCACCTACCGCGACGTCGGCAGGCGGGTCGCTGCGCAGGGGCCTGGTGCGGTGCGCTCAGCGGCGCTGGAGCCCAGCTTCGAGTACTTCGATGTGCGCGAGGCCTACTACCGGCAGTTGACGCGGGTGCTCGACCTGCCACTGTGGTCGAAGGCCAGTGGCACGCTGCTGCACGACGCCATGGGGGGCGCGGCCGGTGGTTGGCTCAGCGGCTTCGTGCGCTGGGCCGGGTTCCCGCTCGAGGTCGAGGAGTTGCGCGCCGCGCCCGACCCCACCTTCGATGGGGTGAACCCTGAGCCCATCCCCAGCAACCTCGGTCGCACCATGCGGCTGCTGCAGCAGCGCGACGACCTGCGTTTCGCCGTCTGCACCGATGGTGACGGTGACCGGGTGGCCGCGGTGCTGCCTGGCGGCGACTACTTCAACCCGCATCAGGTCTTCGCCGTCCTGCTCGACCTGCTCGACCTTCGGGGCGGCCCGGGCGCCCTGGTCAAGACCTTCACCATCTCGCGCCTGATCGACCGGCTGGCGGCCGCAAGGGGACGCAGCCTGATCGAGACGCCGGTGGGTTTCAAGCACCTGGTCGAGTTCTTGCGGACGGGCGAGGCGCTGCTGGCCGGTGAGGAGTCGGGTGGCTTCGGCCTCAGCGCCCACCTTCCCGAACGCGACGGCATCCTGAACGGTCTGCTGCTGATGGAAGCCGAGCTGCGCAGCGGGCAGCCCCTGGCCGAGCGCTTCGCCGCCCTGGAGGTCGAGGCCGGTTGGCGACATGCCTACGACCGTCTGGACCTCAGGCTGTCGGGTGACGAGCTGCCGCGAAGGCTGAAGGAGGCCCTCGCCGATGATCCCACCGAGTTCGCTGGCAGGCGGGTGACCACGGTCGAGCGCCTCGACGGCGTGAAGCTGAACCTGGGGGAGGACAGCTGGCTGCTCTTCCGCCCAAGCGGCACCGAGCCGGTGCTGAGGCTCTACGCAGAAGGCCCAGACGGCGCAGCGGTGGCGAACATGCTGGCGGCCGCCCGGGCCTTCGTGACCGCCCTCTAGCGGGGCCGGTCGGACGGGTTCGCCTAGACCTCGAGGTAGTCCTTGGAACTCTGGCTCAGGCGCTCGTGCCCGTCCTCGGTGATCAGGACCATGTCCTCGATGCGCAGGCCGCCCATGCCTGGCTGGTAGACGCCGGGTTCCACGGTGACCACCATGCCGCTGGCCAGCACATCCTTCGACCGCTGGCTGAGGCTGGGCGCCTCGTGGATCTGCAGGCCGGTGCCGTGGCCGAGGGAGTGCACGAAGAGCTCCGCCAGGCCATGGCGGGCCAGGACCTCGCGGGCAGCCAGGTCGGCGTCAACGCCGCTGACGCCGGGGCGCAGGGCCGCCAGCCCAGCCAGCTGAGCCTCCAGCACGGCGTCGTACCAGCCGCGCAGGGGCTGGGCCACCGGCCCGATGGCCACCGCCCTGGTCATGTCGGCGTGGTAGCCGTCGAGCCTGGCGCCGAAGTCGAGCGTCACCAGGTCGCCACGCTCGATGACCCGCTCGCTGGCGGTGCCGTGCGGCATGGCGCTGCGATGGCCGCCGGCCACGATCGTGCTGAAGGACATCCCCTCGCCGCCGTTCTGCCGCACGAAGCGCTCCAGTTCGAGGGCCACGTCCACCTCGCGTACGCCTGCCCGCAAGGGGCCGGCCAGCACGTGGGCGAAGGCGGCATCGGTGAGCCGAGCGGCCTCGCGCAGGCGGGCGATCTCGTCGGACGACTTCACGATGCGCAGGGAGCGAAGCAGCTCGGTGGCGGCCACAGGCGGCTTGCCGAGCTGCTCCTCCAAGCTGCGGGCCACGCCCCAGGTCAGATGGTCGGCCTGCACGGCCAGCCTCAGCCCCTGGCTGGCCTGCACCACCATCGGCAGCCACTCACCGTTGACGATGTGGGTCTCCAGCGCCGACTCCTCGGCCGCCTGGGCCACGTAGCGACCGTCGGTGATCAGCCAGGCATCGTTGGGGGTGACCAGCACGCGGGCGTCCTCAGGCGTGCGGAAGCCCGACGCCCAGCGGACGTCGGCGGGCAGGGTCACGAGAACGGCGTCGGCTTCCATGGCCTTCGTGCGTTCGCGAAGGGCTGCGAGTCGGCTGCTGTAGGTGGTGTCTTGCCGGGTCGTCGACATGGGGCTCATCGTCGCACCTCGGTGGCGCGTTGGGCTGCGCAGGCAGCGGCGATGGCGTGGAACGAAGCGCGGTCGAGGCTGGCGCCGCCCACCAGCCCGCCGTCCACGTCGGGCTGGGCGAAGAGCTCGGCGGCGTTCTCCGGCTTGACGCTGCCGCCATAGAGCACCCGAACGTCCCCGCCCGCATCGCCGAACAGTTCCTTCAGGGTGGCGCGCACCACCGCCGACATGGCCTGCGCGTCGGCCGCCGTGGCGGTGCGTCCGGTGCCGATGGCCCACACGGGCTCGTAGGCCACCACCATGCCGCTCGGTTCGGCGAAGGCCAGGTCGGAGAGCGAGCCGCGCAGCTGGCTGGTCACCACGTCTTCGTGACGACCGGCTGCACGATCGGCCTCGACTTCGCCGACGCAGACGACGGGCACCATGCCGGCAGCCAGCACGGCGGCGGCCTTGCGCTGGACCAGCGCGTCGCTCTCCTGATGGTCGGCGCGGCGCTCGGAGTGGCCGACGATGACGTGGCTGGTCCCCAGGTCACCCAGCATGGCGGCCGACACCTCGCCCGTGTGGGCGCCCTTGTCGTGCGCGGAGACGTCCTGGGCGCCGAGGGCGACGGCCGTCCCGCGCAGCACCGTCGCGGCAGGCGCCAGGTGGGTGAAAGGCAGGTGCAGGGCCAGCTCCACCCCAGGCAGCGGCGCCTGGGCCAGGTCTTCGAGGAAGGCCCTTAGCCAGATCAGCGCCTCGGAGGGCATGGTGTGCATCTTCCAGTTGCCAGCGATGAGGGGCGTGCGCATGCCGCAGGTTACCAGCGCGGCATGCGCACGCCCCTCATCGCTGGGCGGAAGTGTCCCAGGCCAGCGGCCCGGGCTCAGGCCTGGGCGGCAGAGGCAGGCGCGGTCTTGCTGCGCCGCGGACCGGCCTTGGGGGTCATCTTGCGTTCGAGCGCTTGCAGGCCGCCCACCAGGGCCAGGTCGAGCACCTGGTCGAGGTCCTCGACGCCGTGCAGCGACAGGGACTTCTTCATGGGTGCGGAGATCTCCTTGAGGTCGGCCAGGTTCTTGCTGGGGTAGAGCACGTGGCGGATGCCGGCCCGCTTGGCGCCGAGGATCTTCTCGCGCAGGCCGCCGATGGGCAGCACCCTGCCGCGCAGCGTCACCTCGCCGGTCATGGCCACGTCGCGCCGCACCGGCACGCCGGTCAGCGCGCTGATCAGCGAGGTGGCCAGGGCGATGCCGGCCGATGGGCCTTCCTTGGGCGTGCCGCCGGATGGCACGTGCACGTGGATCTCGCTGTCGTCCAGCGAGGCGCGCGAGATGCCGAAGCGCTCGGCGTTGGCCTTGGCGTAGGTGAGGGCGGCGCGTGCCGACTCCTTCATGACCTCGCCGAGCTGGCCGGTGAGCACGAAGCCGGACTTGCCAGGCGTCACGCTGGTCTCGACGAAGAGGATGTCGCCGCCGACCGGGGTGTAGTACATGCCGGTGGCCACGCCGACCAGGTCGTCGGTGCCTTCTGACTCGGGCGTGAAGCGCTCGGCGCCGAGGTAGGCCTCCAGCGAGCGCTCGGTGAGGCGCACGCGCTTGGCCTCGCCTTCTGCCACCTTGCGCGCCACCTTGCGGGTGAGGGTGCCGACGGTGCGTTCCAGCTGCCGTACGCCCGCCTCACGGGTGTAGGCCGAGATGACCCGTCCCAAAGCGCCGTCCGTGATGGCGAACTGGTTGGTCTTCAGGCCGCTCTCGAGCAGTTGCCTTGGCAGCAGGTAGCGCTTGGCGATCTCCTGCTTCTCCATCTCGACGTAGGAGGCGAACTCGATGGGCTCCATGCGGTCGTAGAGCGCGTCGGGGATCTGCTGGGCGTAGTTGGCCGTGGCGATGAACAGCACCTCGGAGAGGTCGAAGGGCACGCCGAGGTAATGGTCGACGAAGGCGCCGTTCTGCGCCGGGTCGAGCACCTCGAGCAAGGCAGAGGAGGGGTCGCCTTGGTAGGAGACGCCCAGCTTGTCGACCTCGTCCAGCAGGAAGACGGGGTTCTTGGTGCCGGCCTGGCGCAGGCCCTGCATGATGCGGCCCGGCATGGAGCCGATGTAGGTGCGCCTGTGGCCGCGGATGTCGGACTCGTCGCGGGCGCCGCCGAGGCTGATGCGCACGTACTCGCGGCCCATGGCCTTGGCGATGGACTTGGCGATAGAGGTCTTGCCGACGCCGGGAGGTCCGACGAAGAGCAGGATGGGACCCTTGTGCACCTCGGCCGGGTCGAGCTCACCGGCGGCTGCCCGCTCGGCCTTGAGCTTGCGCACGGCCAGGTACTCCAGCACCCGGTCCTTGACCTTCTCCAGGCCGTAGTGGTCGTCCTCCAACACCTGCTCGGCCACGTCGACGTCGATCTTGTCGTCGCTGCGCACGTTCCATGGCAGCTCGGTCAGGGTGGTGAGGTAGGTGCGGATGACGGAGGCCTCGGCGGAGTCGGGGTGCATGCGCGAGAGGCGGTTGAGCTCGCGGTTGGCTTCCTTCATGACCGTCTCGTCCAGGCCGAGGGCCTCGAGCTTCTGACGCAGGGCCTCGACCTCGTCCTCGTCCTCGTCGACGCCGGAGAGCTCCTTCTGCAGGGCCTTGATCTGCTCGCGCAGGAAGTACTCGCGCTGGTTGCGGTCGATCTCGTCCTTGACCTCGCGCTGCAGTCGGCGCTGGGTCTCCTGCAGCTCCAGCTCGGTGTCGAGCAGCACCAGGGTGCGGCGCAGGCGGTCGGCGATGGTGGGCGCCTCGAGCACGGACTGCTTCTCGGCCACCTTGAAGTCCAGGTGGTAGGCGACGTAGTCGGAGAACTGGCCAGGGTCCTCGAGGTTGAGGACGAACTGGGCCACCTCGGCCTGCAGGCCACGGCCGCCCTGCTCCACTAAGTCGCTGAACTTCTCCTTCAACTCGCGGAAGGCGGCCTGCAACAGGACCGGATCGCCGTCCTCGACCTCCAGGACCTCCACGTCGGCTTCGATGAGGCCGGCTTCGTCGAAGTACTGCAGGATGCGCACGCGGCTGACGGCCCGCACCAGCATCTGGATGCTGCCGTCCGGGTTCTTCTTCATCCGCATGATGTGGCAGGCGGTGCCCACCTGGTAGAGGTCCTCGGTGCCAGGCTCCTCGATCTCGCGGTCGAGCTGGCTGACGATGACGATGGTGCGGTCGCGATCGAGCGCGGCGTTGATCGCGCGGATCGACACCGGCCTGCCGGCGTCGATGGGCATGACCATGGTGGGGAAGAGCACCGAGCCGCGGACCGGGCACACGGGCACCGGATGGTCGAAGGTGATGACGTGGGTTTCGTCGCTCATGCTGCGGCTCCTTCCGGCTGCCTGCTGGGCGGCCAGAGCAATGCGTTGAGTCTATTGCATCGGACAAACCTGAGTCCGAGATTGTCAAGTTTACGTGAACGGGGCGCTCACCCTGCAGCCCAGGCGACGTGCGCTGGCCTCGTCGCCGGACGGGTGATGAACGCCATCTTATGCCCTGGGCCGATGGCCTCCCGTGGGAAGACCTTCATCGTCGTCGCATGCAGCGAGGACGGCGGGACCGCCGCCTGAGGTCAGAGCAGCCAGGCCGCGCCACGGTGGTAGCCTCGGTGCGCCATGAACGAGCTGATCCCCGCCCTGCAAACGGCCCTGCGCGAGGCCATCCGCCCCCTGCTACCCGACCCATCCGAAGCAGACGCCTTGGAGGTGCCGGTGCAAGAGGTGCCGGAGGACAAGCCGGGCGACTACGGCAGCCCGGTGGCCTTCGGTCTGGCCAAGGCGCTGCGCCGTAGCCCGGCGCAGATCGCCGCCGAGCTGGCCCAGTCGGTCGCCTTGCCGGCTGGTGTGGCCAAGTTGGAGGCGGTGGGTCCTTACCTCAACGCCTACGTCGATCCAGGCACCTTCGTGCATGCGGTCGTCGAAGGCTCGCTGCGTCCGCTGCCGCAAGGCGGCAAGGTGGTCATCGAGCACACCAGCGTGAACCCCAACAAGGAGGCCCACGTCGGCCACCTTCGCAACGTGGTGCTCGGCGACGCGCTCGCCCGCATCGAGCGGGCCGCCGGCCATGAGGTCGAGGTGCAGAACTACATCGACGACACGGGCAGGCAGGCGGCCGAGAGCCTGTTCGCGGTGGGCTACTTCGGCGAGACCCCGCCCGAGGGCGAGAAGTACGACCACTGGCTCGGCCGGCTCTACGTGCGCCTCGGCGAGGCCAAGGAGAGCGACGCAGAGGCCATCGAGCGCGGCGTCAGCGAGGTCATGCACCGACTCGAGCGTGGCGAGCTGCGCACCGAGGTCGAGCGCATCGTGCGCGCCCAGTTGCAGACCTATTTCGCCCTCGGCGCCGAGTACGACCTGCTGGTCTGGGAGTCCGACGTGGTGGCCTCCGGCTTCCTGCAGCGAGGCCTCGAGGTGCTCGAGCGGTTGCCCAGCGTGAGCCGGCCTGTGGACGGCAAGTACGCGGGCGCACTGATCATGGACGTCGGTGACTTCCTGCCTGGCCTGGAAGACCCCTTCGTCGTGCTGGTGCGCTCCGACGGCAACGCCACCTACGTGGCCAAGGACATCGGCTATCACCTGTGGAAGGTGGGACGGCTGGAGGGGATGCGCTACAAGCCCTTCGAGACGCAGCCGTCCGGGGCCATGCTGTGGACCAGCGCACCGGACGGCGACGCCCAGGTGCAGGGGCGCCACTTCGCGCACGGCAAGCAGGCGGTCAACGTCATCGACGCGCGGCAGGCGCACCCCCAGGCGGTGGTGCGGGCGGCGTTGGAGCTGACGAAGGGGGCGGAAGGGGCTGAGGCAGGTTCGGGCAGCTCGGAGGCCGCCCTGAACCACCTCGCCTACGAGGTGGTCACCCTGGAAGGCCAGGCCATGAGCGGCCGCAAAGGCATCACCCTGGCCATCGACACGGTGCTGGAGGAGGCCACCCGTCGCGCACGGGCGGTGGTGGAGGCCAAGCAGCCCGACCTGCCCGGCATCGACGATGTCGCGCGGATGGTGGGTGTAGGCGCGGTGCGCTTCGCCATGGTCAAGAGCGAGGCCAAGCGGGTCATCGACTTCCGTTGGGAGCAGGCGCTCTCGCTGGCCGGCGACAGCGCACCCTACGTGCAGTACGCGCATGCGCGGGCCTGCAGCATCCTGCGGGCGGCCGAGACGGAAGGGCTGACGCTTGCCGCTGCTTCAGCCGCCGCAGACTGGGCTGCGCTGGGGCCGCTGGAAGTCAAACTGGCGCAGCAGATCGCGCGGCTGCCCCTGGTGATCGCCACCGCGGCCCGCGAGGACGCGCCGCATGTGGTGGCGCAGTACGCGCTGGAGCTGGCGACGGCTTGGAACGGCTACTACAACCACCGCGGGGCGGACGGCAAGCCGGACACGGGGGTGTTGCGGGCTGCGCCGGGCTTGCGTGAAGCGAGGCTGGTGTTGGTGGGGAAGGTAAGGGAGGCCCTTGCGGAGGCGCTGGGGTTGCTGGGGATCGAGGCGCCAGAGCAGATGTAGTGGTCGGGGGCCTGCGGCCCTCGAGGCGAGCATCGCCGGGCGCCGCCCCTTGACCTAGCGCGTCGCCGAACCTGGCCGCCACCCCAACGCCGGCCCGATCTTCTCCGCCATCTGCCTGACGATGTGCTTGTAGTCGGCGAAGTCGAAGACGAAGGGCAACTCGAAGAGGAACTCGTCGACGCCCTGGAAAGCCTGGTCGTTGCTGAGCTCCTCCACGATCTGCTCGGTGGAGCCGAGGAGGTCCCTGGCCACCAGGCGGCGGTTCTCTCCTGGCTGCAGCGTGCGCGGCGTCCGTTGCGCCACGTAGTCGGCGAAGCGTGCCTTCTGCTCGGCGCTGGCGCCATCGGTGGGGACCACCACATGCCCCTGCGACACCACCGCCCGCTCGCCGGCTGGGTGGTGGGCGCGGAAGAGGTCGATCTGGTTGCGCTGCGCCTCGGCGAAGACGTTGGTGCCCTCGCCGGTGGTGATGTTGCTGACCAGCAGCTTGAGTGCATGCTCCCCCGCCCACCTGGCCGAGCGCAGGCTGCCGGTGCCGTACCAGATGCGCCGCGCCAAGGTGGGGCTGTGCGGCTCGACCCGGTCGGAGAACTGCTCGAACTCGCGGAAGCCCGCGAAGTCGCTGACCGGTTCGCCACGTAGGTGGGAGAGCAGCCGTTCGATGCGCCCATAGCCGTAGTCCTCCTGCCGCCAGCCCTCGCCGTGCACCTTGGCCGCCACCTCCTCGGGGAAGGCCGGTGGATGCACGCTGAGGCCGATCTGCAGCCGGCCGCCGGCGATCAGGTCGGTGACGGCCAGGTCCTCGGCGAAGCGGAAGGGGTTCTCGAAGCCCAAGGGCACCACGGCGGTGCCCAGTTCGAGGCGGCTGGTGCGTTGCGAGGCGGCCGCGAGGAAGGCGGCGGGGGATGGGAGGCCGTACTGGAGGTGCCTGGTGCGCACCCAGCCCCCGTCCAGACCATGGTCCTCGGCGAAGCTGAAGAGCTCGAGCGCCTCCCGCAGGCCCTTGGCGGGGTCGTCGCGGTGGAAGGGGATGATGTGCAGGAAGCCGAGCTTGCGCAGGCGTCTCGGCTCGCTGCTCATGCCTTCGGCTCCCTCGGTGTGTCGGATCCTCCGTCGGGCACGTCGAAGCTGTAGCTGTAGAGGTCGAACTGCCTGACACCGCCCAGCCACAGGCCGTCGCGTTCGGTGGCGCGGCGGAAGCCCAGCTTGGCGTAGAGCTGCTGCGCAGGCAGCATGTTCGGGGCGCTCTTGAGGAAGACGCGCCGGTAGCCCTGCCGCCCGGCGTGCTCGATGACGAAGTGCGTCAGCAGCGTGCCGAGGCCACGACGGCGGGCGGAGGTCGACACCGCCAGCAGGCGAACGTCCAGCTCGTCATCGCGACAGTCCTCGTGCAGCGCCGGCTGCCCTGGGCGCCGGGTGGTGATGCTGCCGAGCAGCTCGCCGCTGTCGTCGTCGAGGGCCACCCAGACGTCGTAGCCCTTGGCGCGATGGGCGGCCTTGGCGTTGGGATCGGTGTTCGGCCCCTTGCGTGGGCCGTAGTCGAGGGCGTAGCTGTCCTCGATCAGCTCGTCGATCGCCTCGTGCTCGTCGGGTCTTGCCAAGCGGATGTCGATGGCCATGGGTCCTGGTCGCTCCTGTTCGGGGCCTATGCCCGACCGGGAGCATAATAGATAGAACCTATCAACCATGTGGCAAGCGTCTTGCGCCGAATACCTCGGTTGATCGCAGGCCAACGCCTTAGCGCAACCGCTCCGCCAAGGCCTCCACCACGTGCCGCGCCCGTACACCCGTCCCGTCCTTCACCTGGTGCCGGCAACTGAAGCCGCAGGCGACCACATCACCCTTGTGCTCACGCACGGCGGGGAAGAGGCGCTGCTCGCCGATGGTCATGGAGAGGTCGTGGTGGGTGTAGCCGAAGCTGCCCGCCATGCCGCAGCAGCCGGCGTCCAACTCGCTCACCGACGACGAGGTCCACTCCAGCACGGCCTTGGTGGCCGCCGTGCCGAGCACCGCCTTCTGCTGGCAGTGACCGTGCAGCATGACGGGCCGGTCGTCCTTGCGGAAGACCTCGTCGGGCTTGAGCTCGCCGCTGGTCCAGCGCTTGGCCAGCCAGCTCTCCAGCGGCTTGACCTGCTTGGCCAGCGCCTCGGCGGCCCCGCCTGGGACCAGCCGCGGGTAGTCGTCGGTGAAGGCGCTGACGCAGGAGGGCTCCAAGCCGAGGATGGGCACGCCGCGCTCCACGTAGCTGCTCATGGCGGCGACGTTGTCGGCCGCCTGCTTCTTGGCCTCGCGCAGCAGGCCCTTGGAGATGAGCGGCCGCCCGCAGCAGCGGTAGGGCACCAGCTCCACCCGCGCGCCCGCCGCCTCCAACACTTTGACGGCCGCCTCGGCCGGCGCCGTCTCGTGGAAGGTGGCCCAGGTGTCGGCGAACAGCGCCACGGTGGGCGCGTCGTCCGGTAGGGCGGGCGCTTGACGGCGGGCGAAGGCCCGGTCGAAACGGCGGCGGGCGTAGCTCGGCATGGTGCGACGGCGGTCGACGCCCACCGTGCGCTCGATCAGCCAGCGCACCGGCGACAGCGGCAGCATGGCGTTGGCCAGCGGTGCAAGGGCTTGGCCAAGGGGAGCGGCCTTGGCGGCTGAGCCGAGGACCAGGGCGGGCAGCGGTACGCCATGGCGGTCGTAGTGCGCCTGCAGCACCTCGGACTTGAGGCTGGCCATGTCCACCCGGCTGGGGCACTCGGCCTTGCAGGCCTTGCACTCGAGGCAAAGGTCCAGTGCGTCGTGGACCTCGCGGCTGCTCAGGCCGCCTGGGAGGCCGCCTGTCATGGCCTCACGCAGCAGGTTGGCGCGGCCGCGGGTGCTGTGCTCCTCGTCACGGGTGGCCATGTACGAGGGGCACATGGTGCCGACGTCCTCCTTGCGGCAGGCGCCCACGCCTGTGCATGCCTCCACCGCGCCGAGCATGCCTTCCGGGCCGAAGTCGAAGTGGCTTGGCTGGCTGGTCGCCGGGTAGTCGAGCCCGTAGCGCAGGTGCTCGGTCATGGGCGGCGCGTCGACGATCTTGCCCGGGTTCCACAGGCCATCGGGGTCGAAGGCGCGCTTGACCTCACGGAAGGCCTGATACACCACTGGGCCGAAGAGTTCGGGGTTCTTCTCTGAGCGGATGAGCCCGTCGCCGTGCTCGCCCGACCAGGAGCCGCCGTATCGGCGCACCAGCTCGAAGACCTCGTCGGTGATCGCCCGGTAGGCTGCCAAGCCGTCGGCGCTCTTGAGGTCGAGCAGCGGCCTGATGTGCAGCACCCCCACCGAGGCGTGGCCGTAGAGCACCAGCCGCGCCCCATGGCGGCGGCAGACCTCGAGGACCTGGGGCACGTAGTCGGCCAGGTGCTCCAGGGGGATGGCGGCGTCCTCGATGAAGGGTTGCGGCTTCTGTGCGCCTGGCATGGTGGCGTAGATGCCTAGGCCCTTGCGCCTTAGGTCGGCGGCGTGCTTCTGGGTGGCGGCGTCCTTGGCCACGATCATGGCGTAGGCGGTGCTGGTGGCCGGTTCGCTTGACAGGGCAGAGAGCTGTAGCTCCAGGTCTTCTTCGTGGTCACCGTCGAACTCCACCGCCAACACCGCCGCGGGCGGTTGAGAGCCGGCACCGCCCGGCACCGCCTGCAGCCAGGCCATGTGCTCCAGCAGGGCGGGGTTGTCTGCCGCCAGCTCGAAGAGGTCGCGGTCCATCAGCTCGACCGCCGAAGGCCCAAGCGCCACGATGGCCGGGACTGCCCGCAGGGCCTCGACCATGGAGGTGAAGTGCAGCAGCGCCACCGCGCGCTTGGCGGGCACCGGGTGCAGGGCCAGCGTCACGTCGAGGATGGCGGCCAGGGTGCCCTCGCTGCCGCAGATGAGCTTGGCCAGGTTGAAGGGTTGTCCTGGCAGCAGCTCGGCGAGGTGGTAGCCGCCCACCCGACGCATGACCTTGGGGGTGCGGGCGCGGATCTCGTCGGCATGCTCATGCACCAGGCGGTGGACAGCGCGGTAGGCTTCGCCTTCGATCCCGTGCGCCAACAGCTTCTGCGCCAGTTCCGTCTCTGACAGCTGTTTTAGTTCTGTGACAGTGCCATCTGCCAGCAACACCGACATCGAGACCACCTGATGCAGGGTCTTGCCGTACTTGATGGAGCGGGTACCGGCCGAGTCGTTGGCCACCATGCCGCCCACGTTGGCGCGGTCGCTGGTGGAGACGTCGGGTGTGAACTGCAGCCCGTGGGGCGCCAGGATGGCGTTGAGCCGGTCGCGCACCACGCCGGGCTCCACTCGGACGCGGCGGTTGGCCACGTCCAGGTCCAACACCCGCGTGAGATGGCGGGAGACGTCCACCACGATGGCCTCGGCCACCGTCTGGCCGGCCAGGCTGGTGCCGCCACCGCGCATGAGCAGCGGCACGCCATGGCTGCGCGCCACCTGCAGCGCACTGATCACGTCCTTGCTGTGCTTGGGGAAGACCACGCCGTGCGGGGCGATCTCGTATGGACTGGCGTCGGTGGCGTAGAGCACACGGGCGGCGCTGTCGAAACGCACCTCGCCGTCCATGGCCTGGCGCAGATCGCGCTCCAGGGCCAGCCGCAAGGCGGCTCGGCGGGGATCGTCGACGTTGGCGTGGCGCGGAGGGAAGGCGGAGAGGGGACCGGCGCGGACGGCCATGGCGGAGTATCGCACGCGTCCTGGCGCAGCTGACCACCGTGAACAGCAACGGGGGGCGCCGCCTAGGCCACGTCCTCCTCGTCCAGCTCGGCCAAGCGGACGACGGTGGTCGAGAAGCCGGCATCGTCCAGCCGCAGATAGGCCTGAGCCAGGGTGCGCAGCAGGTATCGCCGCACCAGGCCTGCCCTCAGTGTGGCGGAGTCGTATGGCTCTACCTTGCGCCCCAGCTTGACGCGGCCGCGTTCATCGTAGGCGCCCAGCTCCTGCAGCACGGTCTCGATGCGTCCCGCCAGGGGTTCGGCGTAGCGCAGGACCTTGAGCTGTGCCCGCGCGACCCAGGCCGTCCGCACGTCGGCGACGGTGGGCCAAGCGTCGGCCTCGGCCTCCAGCTCCGCCAGGTCGGCGTCGCTCATGTGGATGTCGAGCACGTCGGTGGCGCCTCGCATGGCCTCACGTACCTCGGCCAGCGGATCCTCTGCCGTCGGGTCGATGCGCAGCGCATGGGGGGCTTCGGACCTGCGCAGACGCAGGCGGCCATGCGTCACTTCACCGCTCTCGTCCCCCAGGCCCAGCGGCTCGGCCCGGCGCAGGCCGTCGGCCTGGAACTCCACGGTCTTGCTGCCGTTGAAGTCGTTCAGCGCCAACAGCACGGCCGCGTCGACCTCACCGCCGAGTGGCAGCTGCTTCAGCAGGTCGCCCTTCTTGAACGCGACGCCCTTCTTACGCACACGATCCCCATCGCTCAGATGGAGCTGCAGATGAGCGCCGCCACTGCCCACGGCGCGCGCCTGCTGGAGTCGACCGTGCAGCAGGAAGCGCGGGGCAAGGTGGCCATGGCCGTATGGCTCGAGGTGGGCCTGCGCGCGGAAGAGGTCGAGGTCGGCCTCGTCCAGCCCCAGCAAGGCATCGACCACCACGCTTGGCACGACGACCGGCTGCGTCTCGACGTAGTCGTAGATGGCGCGCCGGAAGTCGGGGAAGCGGTCCATGTCGAGGCCGAAACCTGCGGCGGCGGCGTGGCCGCCCCAGCGCCCTAGGTGCTCGGCGGCGGCGGCCAAGGCCCCGACGGCGCTGATGCCCGGCACCGAGCGCACGCTGCCCGCACCTTGGGCGGCGATGAAGACAGGCTTGTGGAAGCGTTCGAGCAGGTGGCTGGCCACGATGCCCATGACCCCCTTGTGCCAGCCGGGGTCTTCGACCACGATGGCGGGCGCCAGCGGGTCCACCTTGCCCAAGGCGCTCTCGAGCATGGCGGCCTGGATCTCGCCGCGCTGGCGGTTGAACTGATCCAGCAGCGTGGCCAGCTCGAGGGCGCGGCGCTCCGACGCGGTGGTCATCAGCTCAAGACCAAGCTCGGCCTCGCCCAAGCGTCCGGCGGCGTTGAAGCGTGGCGCCAGCAGGAAGGCCACGTCCCGGGCGGTGGGCGCGTCACGCAGGCGCGAGAGCTTCTTCATGGCCCGCATGCCCGCCCATTCCGAGTCGGCCATGCGCAGCAGGCCGCGTTTCACCAGGGCCCGGTTCTCGCCGAGCAGGACCGCCACGTCGGCCACTGTCCCGATGGTGGCCAGGTCGAGATGGCGCTCGGTCTCTTCCAATGGCACGCCCATGCGCTGGTGGACGGCCCACAGCAGGTGGTAGGCCACCCCAGCGCCGGTCAGCTCGGCTCGCCCTTGGCGCGCCTGGGGCGAGGTGGCGGGATGCACCACCAGGCAGTCAGGCAGCCGCTGGCCGGGTGCGTGGTGATCGCTGACGATGACCTCGACGCCAGCCATCTGCAGGCGCTTGATCTCGCTCAGGTTGCTGATGCCGCAGTCCACCGTCAGGAAGAGGTCGCAGGCGGCCGCGTGCTCCTCCACCCGGTCGGGGTGGACGCCGTAACCCTCCTTGAGCCGGTGGGGCAGGAAGGCCTCCACCTGCGCCCCCAAGGCGCTCAGCCCGAGCAGCAGCACCGCGGTGCCGGAGATGCCGTCGGCATCGTAGTCGCCGTGGATGCGGATGCGGTGGCCCCGCTGGACCGCGTCGACGAGGCGCTCGGCCGCCGGACCCAGGTGCGGGATGTCGCTGATGGCGAAGGGGGGGTCGAGCTGGTCGGCCGCGTCCTCGCGCAGGCCGCGCGCCCAGAGGACGGCGGCCAAGCGCGGGTGCACCTTGAGGCTGGCCGAGAGACGCTCCACGGCGCTGGGGGGCGCGGGTGGGAGCAGGCGCCAGCGGGGTGAGGTCACAGGTAGTCGGTGGGGTCCTCGCCAGGGGCGACGCCGGCCGCCACGCGGTCGGGGATGACGGGTTGGCTCGGTTCGACCCGCTGCAGGCGCTCGATCTCCTTGGCCAGCAGGGCGCGGTCGGCTTCGACGCGGTGCAGGTTGCGTTCCAGGCGCCAGTTGCGCAGGCGACCAGGCAGCCAGCCCACCAGCCAGCCGATCAGGGCGGCCAAGCTGACCACGAAGGCGGGCGCCATGGAGAGGAAGCCGGGCAGCCGCACGTAGTCCCGGTTGAGGTTGTGGAAGAGCAACACGTAGATCGCCACCAGTACGAGCAAGACGACCTGAGCGATCCTCAGGGCTTTCACGACGTACCTCCCGACGCCAGTCTAGCGCGAGTCCGGCGGTACACTGGCTCGCCATGCAGCTCAGCCCCAGCCAAGCCAACCCACCCACTGCCGACCACGGCCCCGCACGCCCCAAGGTGCTGATGGCCATGTCCGGTGGGGTGGACTCCTCGGTGGCCACCGCCCTGCTGGGCGATCAGGGCTTCGAGGTGGTGGGATCGATGCTGCGCTTCTGGCCGGACGACCGGCCGGCCGGCGCCTTCGACGTCTGCTGCAGTCCGGAGGCCGCCTTCGACGCCAGGCGCATCGCCGACCGGCTCGACGTGCCCTTCTACCTGCTCGACGCCCGCGAGGAGTTCGAGCGCATCGTGGTCGATCCCTTCCTGCCCAGCTACCAGCAGGGGGTGACGCCCAACCCCTGCGTGTGGTGTAACCGCGAGATCAAGTTCGGCGGCTTCGCCGAGCGTGCGCGCAAGTTGGGCTGCGACTTCATGGCCACCGGCCACTACGTTCGGCGGGTGGACGGCGAGCACGGCGTTGAGCTGTGGCGCGGCCTGGACGACGACAAGGACCAGACCTACTTCCTCTGGGCGCTGCCGACCTGGGTGCTGCCCTACCTCTTGTTCCCGCTGGGCGAGCTGACCAAGGCCCAGGTGCGTGAGCTGGCGGTGGCGCGCGGCCTCTCGGTGGCCTGGAAGCCCTCCTCGAACGGTCTGTGCTTCGTGGCCGGCAGCGTGCGCGAGCACCTGGAAGAGCATCTCTCCGTCCAGCCGGGCCCAGTGGTGGACCTGAGCCAGGACGGCGCGGTGGTGGGTGAGCACCGAGGCGTGGCCTTCTACACCGTTGGCCAGAAGCGCGGTCTCGGCTTGCGTAAATCCCACCTGCCGCGCTGGGTGGTCGAGCTCGACGCCGCCAGCAACACCGTGGTGGTCGGCCCGCGTTCTGCCTGCACCTGGACCAGGCTGGAGGCCGAACGCAGCAACTGGCTTTGCGATCCAGACCAGCTGCCTGGCCGCGTGCAGGCGCAGGTGCGCTACCGCCAGCGGCCCGAGCCGGCCACCTTGCGGCGACTGGACGACGCCTCCTTCGCCCTGGACTTCGACGAGCCACAGTTCGCCGTCACCATCGGCCAGTCGGCCGTCGTCTACGACGGTGACCGGTTGCTGGGCGGCGGCGTGATCCGCTCGCGGGACGGGCGCGGCCAAGCGGTAGGATGATGCAGGAGGTAGCCTCGTGACCACACTGATCGTCCTGATCGTGCTCGTTGGTCTGGTGTTGTGGGCCGTCAACGTCTACAACCGGATCATCACCCTGGAGAACCGCTACCAGAACGCTTGGAGCCAGATCGACGTGCAGCTCAAGCGCAGGACGGACCTGGTGCCCAACCTGGTCGAGACCGTCAAGGGCTACGCCGCGCACGAGCGCGAGGCCTTCGACAACGTCTCGCAGGCGCGGGCGGCCATGGCCGGTGCGCGCACGCCGGACGAAGGCGCGGCGGCGGCCAACCAGGTGACGCAGGCCTTGGGCCGGCTCTTCGCCATCGCCGAGGCCTATCCCGACCTCAAGGCCAACCAGAACTTCCTGATGCTTCAGGAGGAGTTGGCTGGTGTGGAGAACAAGATCGCCTACGCCAGGCAGTTCTTCAACGACGCCGTGCTGCAGTTCAACACCGTGATCACCACGGTGCCAGGCAACTTCTTCGCGGGCCCGATGGGGAAGACCAAGCACGTCTACCTCGAGGTGCCCGAAGAGGAGAAGGCCGTTCCGCAAGTCTCCTTCGGCGCCCCTGCCTGAGCGCGGTGCCTGACTTGGGCTCGTGAGCGACGCCCCGTCTCGCCCCCGGCCGCTGCCGGACGCCTTCACCGACCCGTCCACGGGGCGGCGCATCAGCCTGCTTGATTGGCAGGCGAGCAACCGCCGCGCCTCGTGGGTGTTGGCCGCCTTCATGGTGGCCCTGTTGTGCGGCATCGCCTACCTGGTGGCCATCGCCATCGACCCTGGTTCGGCCACCGTGTTCCTGGTGGTGGCCGGGGCCTTGGCCGTGGGGCAGAACGTGGCGGCCTACTACCTGTCCGACAAGATGGCCCTGGCCGCCACCGGCGCCCGACCGGCCAAGGCCGAAGAGCACCGTTACTTGGTGAACGTGACCGAGGCCGTGGCCCTCGGTGCCGGCGTGCCGCAACCCAAGCTCTACGTCATCGACAGCCCTGCGCCCAACGCCTTCGCCACCGGGCGGGACCCGCAGCACGGGACCATCGCCGTCACCACCGGCTTGATCGAGCTGCTCGACCGACAGGAGCTGGAGGGCGTGGTGGCGCACGAGATGGCCCACGTCAAGAACTACGACATCCGCTTCGCCTCGATGCTGGCGGCCACCGTCGGTGCCATCGTGCTGCTGCGCGATCTGATCTGGCGTGGCATGTTCTACGGCGGGAGTCGTTCTCGTCGCTCATCCTCGGGCGGTGGCAAGGGCAGCGGCGGTGGTCAGGCCGTGGCCTACCTGCTCTTGGTGGCGCTGCTGGTCCTGGCACCCATCCTGGCGACCTTGCTCAAGATGGCCGTCAGCCGGCGGCGTGAGTACCTGGCGGACGCCACCGGCGCCTACATCACCCGTAACCCCGACGGCCTTGCTTCAGCCTTGGCCAAGCTGCGTGACTACGGTGGTGCCCCTTTGAAGGTCTCCGAAGGTGTTCAGCACATGTTCTTCGTCAACCCCGTGCGCGGGGCGAACGCCTTGTCCTGGTTGGCCACCCACCCGCCCATCGACGACAGGATCCGGCGCCTGCGGCAGATGTAGAGCCGATGCAGGCGTAGAAGAAGCGCCCCGGCTGTGCTCGAGCCGGGGCGCTTCTTCATTCATCTAGCCTGTTGGAGGCGATCAGACGGCGGGCTCGTCCTCGTCGTCCTGGCCATCGGCCAACTCGGCGCTCTCGCTCTCGTCCACGTCGGAGAACTCCGCTTGCGCTTCCTGAGCGGCAGCTTCTTCCTGCTTGGTCGGGCGACGCCCTTCGCGGAAGGCGGCGGTCAGCAAGGCGGCAGCTTCGGCGGCATCGATGGCGTTCTCGGGGTCGACCTCGGCCACGGGCGCTTCGGCCTTGGGGGCCTCGGCTGGGGCGGCAGCGGCGGGAGCAGCAGCCTCGACCGCTTCGGTGCCGGCAGACGACTCGCTGGAGGCGACGACCGGAGCGTCTTCGGCAGCGGCCGCAGGAGCGGCGGCCTCGACGGGCTCTTCGCGGCGCTCTTCCTTGGCATCGCTGAGGCCGAACTGGGCGAAGAGGTCGGCATAGACGTCACCGAGCTTGGTGGTGGTCTTGCCGCCACCGGCATCGGATGCAGCGTAGCTGTAGTCGTAGTCGATGCCCTGGCTGCGTCGGCCACCGCGTCGACCGGGTCGACGGTTGGCGCCAGCAGGACCGCCGCCGCGCGGGCCGCCGGCCATGTCGGAGGACGCGTCGTAGCCACCGGGTCCGGCGGTGAAGGGCAGCAGGCGCTTGCGCGAGAGGCTGGCGCGCTGCTCGACCGGGTCGATGTTCAAGATGACCGCGGTGACCTCGTCGCCGCGCTTGAAGTGCTCGTTGATGTCCTCGATGTGCTCGTGGGCCAGCTCGGAGATGTGCACCAAGCCTTCGATGCCCTCCTCGATCTCCATGAACACACCGAAGTCGGTGATGCCGGTGATCGGGCCGGTGAGCTCGGTGCCCGGTGGGTAGCGGTCGGGCAGGCTGCTCCACGGGTCGGGCTGGGTCTGGCGCAGGCCCAAGGAGATGCGCTGGGCCGGGATGTCGATCTTGAGGATCATGGTCTCGACTTCGTCGCCCTCGGTCACGATCTCCTTGGGATGACGGACGCGCTTGGTCCAGCTCATCTCAGAGACGTGGATGAGGCCTTCGAGGCCGGCTTCGATCTCGACGAAAGCGCCGAAGGGGGTGAGGTTGGTGACCTTGCCCGCCACGCGTTGGCCGATGGCGTAGTTGGCCAGCACGTTCTCCCATGGGTTCGGGAGCAGGGACTTCATCGACAGGTTGATGCGCTCGCGCTCGAGGTCCATGTCGAGGACCTCGACCTTGACCTTGTCGCCCAGCTTGACCACGTCGCGCGGGTGGTTGAAGCGGCCGTGGGTCAGCTCGCTGCGGTGCACCAGACCATCGATGCCGCCCAGGTTGACGAACACGCCGAAGTCGGTGACCTCGACGACCTCGCCATCGGTCCTGAAGCCGGGCTGGAGCTGCTGGAGGGTGACACCCTTCTGCTCAGCGATCTCGGTCTCTAGGATGGCGCGTCGCGAGATGATCACGCGGTTGCGACGGCGGTTGAGCTCGATGATCTTGACCTTCATCCGCTGGCCGACATAGGGGCTGAGGTCGTTGACGCGACGCACGTCCACCTGGCTGGCGGGGAGGAAGGCGCGTACGCCGAGGCTGGCGACCAAGCCGCCGCGTACCTTCTCGACGATCTCCACCTCGACCGGCTTCTCCTTCTCGAAGACCTCTTGGAGAAGGTTCCAGGCGCGCTCGGCATCGGCCCGGCGCTTGGACAGCACGATGGTGTTGTTGGGAACGTCGGAGCGGATGACGTAGACCTGGATCTGGTCACCCGGCTTGTAGTATTGGGCAGCCTCTTCGATGGTGCTGTCGTGCTCGAAGATCTGGTTGTAGGGAAGCAGGCCCTCGATCTTGGCGCCGACGTCGATGACGATGCCGTCCTGAGCGAGCATGATGATCTCGCCCGTGGTGATCATGCCGCGGTGCACGGGCTTGCGGGCGAGCTGCTCGTCGGAGGCAGCCATGACGTCTTCCATCGTGATCTCGTCATCGGCGAGATCGGCGATGGGCGAAGGCACGACGGCGGGCTCAGGCTCTACGACTTGTACGGAGGCCTCGGCCTCCGGCGCAGCCTCGGCGGGCTGGTCTGCTTCTACGGTGGCAGTGTCGTCGACGGAGGAGGACAAAGTGGGATCCTGTGCCTCTGCAGCGCCGGTGCCCTGCTCAGCAGCCGCAGTGGGGTTCTGAGAGACGTTGGTCTCGGGGGTGGGGTCGGTGGCCGGGGCAGGGGTGTCCACGGCCGGGTTCGAGTTCTGATCCATATGAAAGGGGGGTCCTCCTAGAGAGCCTGCGTGGAACGCAACACGCCATTACAACACGCCGAGCCTGTCTGGCGCAAGGTGCTCTGCTCCTGACGGGCTTCCTGTTCGCTGTCACACCGCCATCATGCCAGCCCGACCGCGTCGGTCAAGGCCCGGCGTTGGTCCAAGCCTACCTGCTCTAGGCCGGGCGCCTGGTGTTCCCGCTCAAGCCTCGCTCCGATAGCGTTCCAGGCTGTGGTCGACGGTAAGCGCCCAGTCCGTGCCGGAGCTGGGGAGGAAGAGGCCGACATCATCGGTCCTGCGTCCGGCCCTTAGCTCGGCGACATCCCAAAGGATGTCGATCTCGGACTTGAGCATGTACAGGCGAGACTCGCGGTCGTACTCGATCTCCACACCGTCGATGTGCTCCTTGAGCTGATGGCGGAACTGATGGAAGTAAGACTTGGCCGACCGCGGCTTCTCCTCCGGGAAGATGTCCAGGAGGAGTTGGTGCAGGCTGACGGCTTTGTGTTCGAGGAAGTAGGCCAGGATCTCGACGCCGCGGCGGAGGGGGATGTTGATGGGGTCGCCGGCAAGGAGGATGCGTTCCTCGCCAAGTGTGTGTAACTGAAGCACTCCAAGAGAATCGCCAAGTAGGCCCGGATGGGTCTTTCGCGCAAACCTTCGCAGGCTAGGGAACAGCCCCCACTCACGTGTTAGAAATGCCTGGTTCTGTAGCGTAACTGTAAGGCCCTGCAACTCTTCCAGAACTCGAACTGTACGATCGCTGGACTGCTCGTTGAGTAGCCCAGCGCGATGCAGTTTGACAACAGCCTGCTCTTGTAAAAGCCCCATCTCCTCAAACTCTTCGTCTAAGGCGGTAAGCTCAGCGAGAGCGTGTTCAGTTGCATAGTCTCTAGAGCACCAAAGCAGATAAATCTCTCGATAACGGAAGTGAAGCCGGTCCGACTTATCCGAAGCAAGCCCTTGTGCTCGCGCCAGATGGGCCCGAGCTTCGTCAAGGCTCAGATGGTCTTGCGTGCAATAGATTGCAACCATCGACAACCGGGCAATGAACTCTTCGAACGTGAACTGGAGTTCACGAGTAACAGCGATACACTCGGTGATGCAGTCCTGAAAGGCGGCTTTGGCCGCGTCAAGGTTGCCACCTGACCAAGCAATCTCCCCTCTGTAGCAATACAGTTCGGGTAGGAATGACCTAGGCACCCCATGCCGCAACAACGTTTCGAGCTCAGCACTTGCCTCGCGATGGCGCCCTAGGGTGTTCAGAATCGCTGCTCGGCGGAGGCGAGACTTTAGATGTTCAAGGCCGTCTGTGGTCTGAATCGCTCGCTCTAGGAACCACAGCGCACGCTGGGCTCTACCGTTTCGGCTATGGAGCGTACCTAGTTGTGACAGTATCGACGGAGCAAGAATGGGGTACTCGGGAATCCCTTGTACGCGCCTCCACGCCTCTTCGGCTGCTTTAAGGGCCGCTCTTAGGTTGCCATTGTTCTCTTCGTGAACGCTGACGATCCGCAGATAGAAGACGTGGTCATAGCTGTTGAGAGATTCAGGTCGGATGGAAGTGAGCTCTCGTGCGGCCTCTTCACCTCTGTCGAGGAATCTAAGAACCTGCGCCAGATTAATTTTCGCTGCCTGATCGCCTCTTTGCACGGAGCGGAAGAATGCATCTAAGGCCTTCTGATCGTCTAGAAGTTGGAAGTAGCAAACCCCGAGCCAGCGATCATCCTCGGCAGTTGGGTTGACAAGCACGTTGTAGGCTCGGATCCCTTGAGCGAATTCCTGTAGGTAGGCCCAACCTTGGACTGGGCTTTCAAGGGCCAATCCCGGAAACCTGCTGTGCACCAGAACCTCAACCGGCTGCTGAGTATCGGCGTCCAGCGCTCCGGACTTGCTTGCTTGAGCGACTTCGCTCACCATTCAGATGACACTATCAGATACCAGGCGATCGCGCATGTAGCGGCGTGTAAAGCGAGGTCCCATCGTCACTTACGCGCACCGATCGGGCTCTCAACGTAGATAACGTGGCTTGCACTTATTGACCCAGGGGTGCCTTGTCAATACTCTTCAACTAGGCAGACGGGGTTGGGAGACCTCCCTGCTTCTGGCTTTGGTCAGGATTGTGTTCGGAGTGCGTAGGCGGGAGTTGGAGGAGTGTCTAGTAACCGCGATACTCCATCAGCAACCTTAGGCTCGGGCCGATTGGCCCATGGCTTCCTATTTGGGTTGGGAGACCCAGTAGGCACCCTAAGTGAGGGTGAGTTCAGCCCCAAAGTCATTGGGGCATGAGGATGGGGTCCATACATGAAGAACACTGGGAAGCGCATTTTCTTTGCTGCGGCAGCTCTCGTACTTGCTAACATTGCTCTTGTTGTGGCCGCGGGTTCCTTCACTTCGCAGCGCTAAGCGCGCCAAGCTAATAGTTGCCTTTTGAGTGGGCTGCTAACCATCTGGTCGGCAGCCTACTTGCTTTTGTGCAAGCTGGCTGGTTCGCGTTGCGCTCAGCCATGTAGAGTCGATACGGTATCTTGTTCCCGCCGCGACGCATTCGTGCGGTGCGCTTGTTTTGCTGTCGGCGATGTTCCAAGCCTAAGCTGATGCCGTCACTGGTTGGAACGGCTTTCTTGAGTGCGTTCCAAACAGTCTTTGTGGTCAATGACCGAACGACAGCCAGGTGTACCGAGGTACCGAACGTCAACTTCTATTGCCATTGCGCTCTCTAGGAAGTGCGTGTAGTCCCTGTCGGACACTTCGTGAGCTTATGGGTCCGTGGACCAGTGCGGCATCACTCGAAGCCGTGAACTCCTATAAGTGTAGGGGAAGCGGTCCGTCGTTCGAAGTTTCGGGTTCGCCTCAACAATGCAGGAGACATGCGGCTGGGTAGAGATGCTGCATGCATGCGCCGAAGACTCTTCCTCACAATTTGCCTAGATCGTGGCGGGGTTACTCCATGCCCCCAGGTAGTATTGCCTAGATCAGCTTTGGGTTGTTAGGCCGGAGGAGGTAGGTTTGAACTCTATACTGGCTCGCTCTTCCCGGTGGCTTGAACGCTGCCGTTCACTACTAATGCCGTTTGCTGGAGTGCAGGTTGTATCGGCAGGTGATGCGTCCGGTATCCACCACATCGTGGCTGACTTGCGCACTCCAACTAGTCCTCCGATCTGGCTAAAGCTTGAGGAGGCAGACTCTGAGGACCTGCGCTCTGTCGCAAACAAACTCTCCCGGGCAGTGGAACGGTTTGCTGGTGGACCAGTGTTTGGCGTCGGACTACCAGTTGAGCACGGCATAGCCAAGTTGGTGAAGTTTCAGGATCTCCTTGGACCGTATCTCATTGTAATTTCTAGAGCACACTTCAATGTCGCTGCGGTTAGTTCGATCTGCTCACTCGCTGATCATGGGGCTTCAATCCTGCTGGTAGTTCCAGACTGGCTGGAGAGAAGGCATATGGCGGCCTGTACGCCAACCAGATGGATCGATGAGACCGCTCTTAGGCTGTCTCTAGAAGAGGTTCGGACCCTCACGGAGGGCCATATGCCAGAGGGCGATGCTTTGCAGCTTGCAGAACACTGCGCGTTCAGATTCGGTTTGTTCATGGAACAGTTCTGTCGACACGTAGGTCTTCCACCCTTGCTGAGCCCTGAACCGGATGGGTACTCCTTTCAAGGCGATGTGCTGGACATGGCGGATCCTGAGATTGTTCTTAACGCACTGAAGAGGCGAGGTGCGTTGATGGATGCCTTCGAGCTTTCAGCGCGTGAGTTTCCTTGGAGGGCTGCGGAGTTCGTTGATGAGGTTGGTTCTAGGTACGCCGTGGAGGGCCTGAACGCCAGGTTTAAGGCAACGTTGGAGCGATTACCCCGGAGTGTACTTGAGGGGTCTGATTCGCTGATGCGTTGGTGGTTCTCGTCAGCGACGAACTTGAATCAGCATCGAGAGCTACGTCCGACGGTTGAGCGTTATCTGGAGACAAACGGAGCTCCGGAGCTACGGGCGCTGTACGCGGCAGCGTTTCCAAGTCCCGCGCTGCTCGCCGAGACTCAACGAGCTGTTGAGCAGCGGGAGACAGTCGTTACTTTGCGGATGCATGGGTTTGCGTTGGCCCATCTCGGCTCTGGCGACAAGGGCCTCAAGGTACTGATGCGAGCATTGGCAATGGCAGAGGCGTTTGGTGATGTAGACCAGACTGTCGCAACAGCAACGGATATCTGTAACTCGTTGATCAAGAGAGGTTTCTATCGCGATGCCCACGAATGGGCAGAGTGGGCTCTTGAGCATCACTACGCAGCATCGAGTCGAGATGACCTGAGGCGGTTGTCAGTTATGGGCCTTCTTGTTTTTGCTCGTATTCTCACGGACCAGCCGGTTGGGCTCGAGCAGCTTGTCGCAGAACTGAGTGCAACTGAGAAGTACCTCGGTATACCCGGCGCGGAGGCTGTCGTGTCGACTGTTGGCGATTGGTATGCCATTAATGATCAATGGCAGCTAGCAGCAGAGAGATATCAAAGCTATCTAGACTCGGTTAGTACCGGTCAGTATCCTTTCGTAGCCCCCGACATCGTGATTGCCTTGGTTCGGACGGGGCAACGAGATGATGCCCTCCGTATTGGATTGCGTGCCCGATCCGTATCAAAAGGTTTGGATGACCTGACATCTGCGATGGGTGCTCTTTCATATGCTTTAGCGATTGTAGATGAACGCCCGAGCGAAGCCGAGAATACTTTGTTGGGGGTGATCGCAATCCTCGCGGGGTGCTCTGAAGCCTATCGGCTAGCTCAGGCATCGGTGGCGATAGCTTCACTCCGGCTCAAGACAGGCGATGAAGTTGGTGCGCGCGAGGCCCTTATGGTTGGCAAAGCCGGTTTAAGCGAACTAGGTAGATCGGGATGGCGGCTCCTGGCTGGATCCGAGTCACAGGCGGCGGTGCTGCAATCGCTTTACTCCCAGGAGGACCCCCTATTAGAGATTCGTCTCCTCGGAGACAGGAGCGTTGTCCGCGGGGGTGCTGTGTACAGCCTCACTGCTCGTTGCGCTGAGTGTGTCGCTGTGCTTGCAAGCAAGCCTGAGGGTATGACAGGCGAGCACCTTGCTGTGTCTGTGCACGGAGACTGGGCAGACAAAGACACTCTGCGTTCCGCCCTTGCACGTGTTCGTACTGTCGTACCGCTGAGTTCTCGCCCGTACAGTATCTCGGTTCCTTATCGAGCCGACTTTCTTGAGTTGCTGGAGCATCTGAAGGCGGGACAGTTGCGGCAGGCACTGAGTTTGTATAAGGGGCAGTTGTTGCGCGACTCAGATGCTCCGGCGATAGTAGAACTGAGGGAACAGATTGACGAAGCTTTGAGGCAGGCCGTGCTTCAGTCCGAAGATGGTGAAGCTATGCTCGAACTAGCTCGTCGAACCGATGAGGATGACCTTGAGCTTCTCGAAGGTGCTTACAGATGCATTTCACGAAGCGACCCTCAGTCACCGCTGCTTCGGGCTCGCATCCGGCAGCTTCGCCGGCAGTGGGCAAGTGGAGCTTAGATCGGGACTCACTGTTGATTGATAGGGCTAGGTACTAGGTTGAAGTGTCGAGGCTGGATGTTAGTAGTTGAGCAACGAACTGGGCCCTGTTCTCAGCGGCGCTCTTGCAGAGAATGTTGCTGACATGAGCGTTGACGGTCTTCGTTGATATCGAGAGTACTGAGGCAACCCCCTTGGTGTCATGTCCAGTAAGTAGCGCCCTCGCTACTCGGAGCTCCATGTAAGTAAGTCCTGATCTCCATTGATAAGTACGCTGCGCTGTGGCGGCTGCATACACCCCTGAGAGTAGCGCCGGCTCATCTGTGGACGTAACGACGCCAGATACGTGATATGAGGCCAGGCAGTCGAGATAAGCGGGGTGCTCTGCTTGAGTAGCCACCACGGTGCGTGCACGGAGGACACTGTCCATATGCTCGAGCCTGGCTATAGCCCAGCCAAGTGGATAGTCCAGGAGTACATGTGCCAGATAGGGTACCGGTCCGTCCTCAGTGACCAGCTTGGCTTGACGAAGAGCTGTCTCAACGAGCTTCTCGTAGATTGGGTGTGAGGCGAGAACTCTGGCACTGTACTTGCGCTTGGTCATTTGATGCCTCCTATGTGGGAAACGGCGACCAGGTCTCGGTCGCGCAGGAGGTGATAGTGCGCTTGGGTACCTCTCAATCACGTCGCAGTGTTTTTGTGAGGTTCTGTTTACGGGGGGCGATGGCATCTACCGCTTTGACGCTCCCCCCAAGTTGACCCCAACCACGCTCCCCCAATACGCTGATCTGCACGGAAGCGTCCGCCAGCATCAGGCTGCTCTGTTGCATCTCTTAGGGAGGCGGCACGCAGGTTCCGTCCGGCCACGCCGAAAGGAGTACGAATGCTTCGACGTTCTTATCGCTTGTTGGTATCCCTGCTTGTCCTAGGTGGGGTTCTCGCTTGGTCTGTCGCGCAGACTCTCATCATCGCTCAAGGTACAGACGCTGTTACGCTCGACCCCCACGAAGGGACGGACTCCCCGTCCGCCACCGTGGCCAGCCACATCTTCGAGACGCTCTTCGAGCTGACCCCTGAGGGCAGCCACGTGCCGAAGTTGGCCGAGGGCTACTCGGTGTCCGACGACGGTCTGGTCTGGACCATCCAGATCCGCCAGGGTGTCACCTTCCACGACGGCACGCCGCTCACGGCCAACGAGGTCAAGGGCAGCCTGGACCGCTTCCTCGACCCGGCCAACGCCTTCACCTTCCGCTTCCTCCTCGGTGACGTGGTGGATGAAGTCGCGGTGACGGACACCTACACCATCGAACTGCGCCTCTCCACGCAGTTCGGTCCGCTGCTCCCACACCTGACCCACAGCTCCACCGCCATCGTGCTGCCTTCCTCGGTGGCCGGCGCCGGTGACGCCTTCTCCGTCAACCCTGTGGGTACCGGTCCCTTCCAGTTCGTGTCCTGGGACCGTGGCGAGCGCATCGACCTGGCCCGTTACGACGGCTACTGGGGCGAGCTGCCCGGCGTGAGCGGCGTCCGCTTCCTGGCCGTGCCTGAGAACACCACCCGCATGGCGCTGGTCGAGACCGGTGAGGCGCACGTGGCCGTCCGCGTTCCTCCGCAGGACATCGCCCGCCTGAACGCCAACCCGAACATCACCGTCGAGAACGTGTCGAGCCTGCGCACGATCTTCATCTACTTCAACCACCTGCAGGACCCCTTCACCGATGTGCGTGTGCGCCAGGCCGTGAACTACGCGGTCAACAAGGAAGAGATCGCCGAGTTCGTGCTCGGTGGCGCCGTGCGCGTGAGCGACTCCGCCATCTCGCCCGGTGTCTTCGGCTACGCTCCCTCGGGCAGCTATGCCTACGACCCAGAGCGCGCCCGTGCTCTGTTGGCCGAGGCCGGCTATCCCGACGGCTTCACCACCACCCTCTACAGCCCAAGTGGCCGCTACCTGCAGGACATCCAGGTCTCTGAGGCCATCCAGAGCCAGCTCGCCGAGGTCGGTATCAACGCCACCATCGAGACCCTCGAGTGGTCGGCCTACCTCGCCACCACCAACGAGCCGCCGGCGAGCAACCAGGTTCCCTTCGCCATGCTGGGCTGGGGCACCGTCACCGGTGACGCCGACTACGGCCTCTACGCGCTGTTCCACACCGCCGAGCATCGGCCGGTCGGTTCGAACCGCGCCTTCTACACCAACACCGTGGTCGACGCCCTGCTCGAGCAGGCTCGCACCAGCACCGATCCTTCGCTGCGCGAAGCCCTGTACGTCGACGCCCAGCGCCTGATCTGGGACGACGCCGCCTGGCTCTTCCTGCACAGCGAGACCCAGCTGGTCGCCGTGCGCAGCGGTGTCTCCGGCGTGGTCATCCACCCGACCGAGCGCATCCTGGCGCACACCGCCTCGCTCGACTGAGCTTCGTCCTCGTTCCTGGCGCGCCCCTGGGCGCGCCAGGCCCCTATCTGATCTGCGGACGTCATCGTGCCGTGCACGTCTATGTTGACTTCTCGAGACCTCCCGAGGTGGCCCCTTGTTGCAGTACACGATCCGGCGCGTCCTGATCGCGATCCCATCGCTACTTGGCGTGCTGATCATCGTCTTCGCGATGGTTCGGCTGGCGCCAGGGGATCCCGCCACGCTGTTGGCCGGTGAGCTGGCCGACCAGCAGACCGTCGACCTGATCCGCCAGCGCTTCGGCCTGGACCGGTCGCCCATGGAGCAGTTCGGACGCTTCATCGGCGGGGTGTTCCAAGGCGACCTTGGGCGCAGCACACGCACCAACCGTCTGGTGATCTCGGACCTGGCGACCTATTTCCCCAACACCCTTGAGCTGGCCCTTGCCTCGATCGTGGTGGCGCTGGCCATCGGCATCCCTGCAGGTGTGCTGTCGGCACTCAAGGCCAACACCTGGGTCGATCTGCTGGTGATGTTCCTTGCGCTGCTTGGCGTGTCCATGCCGGTCTTCTGGTTCGGTCTGCTGGCCATCCTGACCTTCTCGGTGGGGCTCGGATGGTTCCCCGTCGCCGGGCGCGGCACCTTCAGCCACCTCATCCTGCCTGCCATCACCCTCGGCGTCTCCAGCATGGCCATCATCACGCGCATGACGCGCTCCTCGCTGCTGGAGATCCTGAACCAGGACTACATCCGCACCGCCCGCGCCAAGGGGCTGCGCGGCTCGCTTGTGGTGGTGAAGCACGCCTTGCGCAACGCGCTCATCCCCGTGGTCACCGTCGGTGGCCTGGAGTTCGGGGCCCTGATGGCCGGCGCCGTCATCACCGAGACGGTGTTCACCTGGCCAGGGTTAGGGCGACTGTTGGTCGACTCGATCCTGGCGCGCGACTACCCCGTCGTGCAGGGCGCGGTGCTGATCATCGCGGTGAGTTTCATCATCGTCAACCTGTTGGTGGACCTGATCTACGGTCTGATCGACCCGAGGATCCGCTATGACTGAGTCCAAGGTCGCCCCGGTTGCCGCCAAGGCAGGCGATGGCAGCAACGTGCTGCGTGGCCGCTGGCGGCGCAAGCTGTTCAGGACGCCCTTGGCCGTGGCCGGTTTCTCCATCCTCGGCCTCTTCCTCCTCACCGTCGTGCTTGCACCGTTCATCGCGCCCTACTCGCCCAGCCAGCAGAACCTGCGGACCACCTATGTCCCGCCTCTGGTCGGCGTGAACATCGGAGGGCCGGATGGACAGTTCGGGCTATGGGCGCACCCCGTCACACGCACGCCGATCGGTGGTGTGCAGGTGGACGAGAGCGTCGCCTACCCGGTCAAGCTCTTCACCCGCGGTCAGTCATGGACGTGGTTCTTCGGCCTGATCCGCAGTGACGTCAAGCTCTTCGGGGTGGACGGACCCGTGCGGTTCCATCTGCTAGGCACCGACGAGCAAGGACGCGACCTCTTCTCGCGGCTGGTGCACGGGGCCTGGATCTCGCTGTTCATCGGCCTGATCTCGGTGGGCATCGGCGTTGGCATCGGCGTGCCGGTGGGCGCCATCAGCGGTTTCATCGGCGGCGCCACCGACATGATCGTGCAGCGCGTCATCGACACCTTGCTCGCCTTCCCAGGGATCCTGCTGGCCATCGTGCTGGTGGCCACCTTCGGCACGGGCCTCACCAACCTGATGATCGCTGTCGGCATCGCTTCGGTGCCCATCTACGCGCGCTTGGTGCGGGGCTCGGTGCTGTCGGCCAAGAACCGTGAGTACGTCGAGGCGGCGCAGGCCCTAGGCCGGCACAGGATGTTCACGCTCTTCCGCCACGTCATCCCCAACGTGCTGGCGCCCATCATCGTGCAGTCCAGCCTGCAGATGGCGGTGGCCATCCTCTTCGCTGCCGGGCTCGGTTTCCTTGGCTTGGGTGCACGGCCGCCGCAGCCCGAGTGGGGCCTGATGCTGGCGAGGGGACGCGAGTACCTGGCCGTGGCTCCGCACGTGGCCACCTTCCCCGGCATCGCCATCGTGCTGGTGGTGCTGGGGTTCAACCTGGTCGGTGACGCGCTGCGGGACGCCCTCGACCCACGCCGCTGACCGCTAGCCGCTATCCGCTCGTCGGGTCGAGGGCGTCACGCAGGCCGTCCCCAAGCAGGCTCAGGCCAAGCACCGTCCACACGATGGCCAGGCCGGGCACCAGGGCGGGGTAGGGCGAGAAGGCCATGAAGCCCTGTGCCTCGCGCAGCATGTTGCCCCAGCTCGGCAGGTCAGGCGGGCTGCCGAGACCCAGGTAGGAAAGGGCAGCCTCGGCCAGCACGGCGATGGCGAAGGACAGCGAGGCCTGGACCAGGATCGCGGGCAGGGCGGCAGGCAGCACGTGACGGCGCAGAAGGGCGCCTTCGCGCTGGCCGAGGGCGCGGCCGGCCTCGACGAAGGTGCGTTCCTTGACCGACAGCACCACCGCCCGGGTGAGCCTGGCGAAGGTGGGCACGGTGGCGATGCCGATGGCCATCGTCGCCGTCAGGGCACCTGGCCTGTACACCGTGGCCAGCAGCAGGGCGAGGAGGATGGCGGGGAAGGCGTAGAGCACGTCCACCAGTCGCATGATCAGCTCGTCCCACCAGCCCCCGCGCCAGCCGGCCACGGCGCCGAGGCAGCAGCCGAGCGAAAGGGCGAGGCCGACGGCCAGCGAGCCGACGGCCAGGGCGGAGCGTGCGCCCACCAGCCCCCGCGAGAGCAGGTCGCGGCCGAAGTGGTCGGTGCCGAGCGGATGTCGGGCGCTTGGCCCGATCAGCTGGACCGAGAAGTCCAGTGCCAGGGGATCGCGGGGCAGCCACAGCAGCGAGAGCAGGGCTGCGGCGACCACGGCCGCCACCAGCGCGGCGCCCAGCCACAGGGACACGGCAGAGCGGCGCTTCATGCGTAGCGGATCCTGGGATCCAGCCAGCCGTAGGCCAGGTCGACCAGCAGGCCGAGCGCGATGATGCTGCCTGCGTAGAGCAGGATCAGGCCCTGCACGAGGGGGAAGTCGCGGTTGCCCACCGCGCCGAGCGTCAGGTTGCCGAGGCCTGGCAGGGCGAAGACCTGTTCGATGACGATGGCGCCGATGAAGAGGTTCGACAGCGACAGGCCGAACACGGTCAGCAAGGTGACCAGCGCGTTGCGCAGGGCGTGCTTGCCCAGCACCGAGACGGCAGGCAGGCCCTTGGCCCTGGCCGTGCGCACATAGTCCTGGTCCAGCACCTCGAGCATGGCCGACCGGGTCATGCGCGTCATGGTGGCTGCCTGGCCAGCCGCCAAGGCAAGGATCGGCAGCAGCAGCGCCCGAGCACTGGCCAAGACCCCAGCCCCGCGCGGGAAGCCGCTGGCAGGCAGCCAGCCAAGCCCGACGGCGAAGACCAGGATGAGCAGCAGGCCAAGCCAGAAGGCGGGCACGGCGGCGCCCAGCTGCGAGACCGTCACGATCATCGGATCCCATGGTCGTCCTCGTTGCAGGGCCGCCAGCGTCCCCAGGGGCAGGCTGACCAGCGCAGCCAGGCAGGCGGCCGCCAGCGCCAGCGGCACCGACACCCCGAGGCGATCCCCGATCAGGGCGGTGACCGGACGCTGGAACTGCAGCGAGTCCCCCAGGTCACCGCGCAGCGCGGAGCCCAGCCAGCCCAGGTAGCGCTGCACAGGGGGTCGGTCGCTGCCCAGACGCTCCCGCAGGGCCGCCAGGGCCTCTGGCGATGCGTTCATGCCAAGGATGACCGCCGCCGGGTCGCCCGGCACGCTGGCCAGGGCCGCGAAGACCAACAGGCTGGCCAGCCACAGGCTGAGCAGGGCGCCGAGCAGACGACCGACCAGGAAGCGGGGCAAGCCGTGGCCTCAGGGCGCTCGGTAGACCTCGGTCATGTCGATGACCGTCGTGGGCTGATCGGTCCAGAAGCCATGGATGTCCTGCCTGGCGATGACCACGTAGGGTGGGCTGAAGACCCACACGTTGACGGCGTCGTCGGCGATGGTGCGGGCGATCTCCTGGTAGGCGGCCGTCTCGGCCTCGTCGCTGGTGGCCGTCTCGGCCTGCAGCAGCAGCTCGGCGACGCGCGGGTTGTCGTAGCGGTAGTAGTAGTCGGGGTTGGCGTAGACGTCGATGTCGCGCGGCTCGACGTGGCCGATGATGGTGGTGTCGTAGTCGCTGCCGAGGAAGATGCGCTCGATCCAGGTGCCCCACTCCACCACCGACAGGTCCACCGTGATGCCGACGGCGCGAAGCTGCTGGGCGATGACCTCGCCGGTGCGGCGCTCGAGGTTGTAGGGCTCTGGCAGCTCGAAGGAGAAGCGCAGGCCGTTGGCGTGACCCGCCTCCGCCAGCAGCTCGCGGGCGCGCGCAGGGTCGTATGGGTAGGTGCCGGAGAGGTCGAGGTAGTAGCCCTCCGACGGGCTCATGTGGCTGCCGATCACCGTGCCGTGGCCGAACATGGCGCCGCGCACGATGGCGTCCTTGTCGATGGCGTGGGTGATGGCCTGCCGCACCCTGATGTCGTCGAAGGGCGGCCGGGCGTTGTTCATGGCGAAGACGATCTCGGCGGTGGCGGTGCCGACGGCGGACTTCAGCACCTCGCTGCGTCTGACCAGGCTGAGCTGCTCAGGCGGCACCGAGGTGGCCAGCAGGTCGACGTCGCCGGTCTGGACCGCAGCGTAGCGGGTGTTGGGGTCGGCGATGATGCGGAAGACGGCGGCGTCGAGGTAGGGCAGGTCGCTGTCCCAGTAGAAGCGGAAGGCTTCCAGCCGCACCTCGCTGCCCTCGAGGTAGTGAGCGAAGCGGAAGGGGCCGGTGCCGATGGGCAGCACCGCCCGGCCCTGGGTCCGGGCGGCAGGGAAGATGACCGCCTCCGGCCTGGCCAGGTTGTAGAGCAGGCTGCGCGCGGGGTAGGCCAGGTGCAGCAGCACCTGCTGGTCGCCGACGGCCTCGACCCGTTCCACGGCCGCGAAGTAGCCCTGGTTCACATGGCCGCTGTCCGGGTCCATGATCTCGGCGAACTTCGCCAGCACGTCGGCCACCCCGAAGGTGCTGCCGTCGTGGAAGCGCACGCCCTGACGCAGGTCGAAGGTCCAGGTCAGGCCGTCCGCCGACACCTGCCAGCCGCTTGCCAGCGAAGGCACGAGCTGGCCGTGCCGGTCGATGCGCACCAGGCCCTGCAAGACGTTGTGGTAGACCACCCGCGCGATCTCCTGCGAGTTCGAGGCGCTGGGGTCCCAGCCGGGCGGATCGGCGGTGATGGCCGCCACCACCGTGCCGCCGCGGACCACCTCCGGCGCCTGCTGGGCGAAGCCGGACGCCAGGGACCACAGGACGAGCAAGGAGCATGCGAGCGCGATCGAGACACGGTTCATGGAAGTCCTCCTGGCCCTAGTTGAGACCATCGATCAAGGATTCATAGTCGTTCACGCGTCGGCCTGCCACCTGCAGGGCCCCGACCCAGAAGGCCGGATCCTCGACGTCGATGCCGAAGCCCTTGCCGAGGCTGGTGACGTCGGCCATGCCGGTGGAGGCCAGCAACTGATCGTAGCGCTGAACGAAGCTCGTGCCCTCCTCCAGGTAGCGGGCGTAGAGCCCGAGGCTGAAGAGGTAGCCGAAGGTGTATGGGTAGTTGTAGAAGCTGCGTCCGGTGGAGTAGTAGTGGCCCTTCTGCGCCCACTGGCGGTGGTGAAGCGTGGCCGGGTCGACGGCCTCGCCGTAGCTGGCCTTCTGCGCCTCCACCATCAGTCTGTCCAGCTCGGCCACCGACAGCTCCCGCTCGGCCCGCGCCTCGAACACCGCGCTCTCGAAGCGGAAGCGCGCGTCGATGTCGAGCACCAACTGGGTGGCGCCCTGCAGAGACTGCTCCAGCACCGCCAACCTGGTCTGATCGTCGGCCTCGTCCAGCAGCGCGCCGACCACCAGGGTCTCGCTGAAGATCGAGGCGGTCTCGGCCATCACCATCGGTGTGCGCATCTGCAGCGGACTGCGGCCTGCGCGGGTCATCCGGTCGTTGTGGTAGGCGTGGCCCAGCTCGTGCGCCAAGGTGAACACGTCGTCCAGCTCGCCAGCGAAGTTGAGCAGGATGCGCGACTGGCCGATGCCGGGAGAGCCCATGCAGAAGGCGCCGTTGGTCTTGCCGGGCCGCGGGTATACGTCGATCCAGCCATCTTGGACGGCGCGCCTCGCCAGGTCGGCGAGGTCGGCGCCGAAGGCCCTGAAACGCTCGGTGACGAAGGCGGCGGCTTGCGGCCAGGTGAAGGTCTTCGGCTCGTCGGTGGGGATGGGGGCGAACAGGTCGTACCAGGCCAGGCGCGGCAGTCCGAGGGCCCTCGCCTTGGCGGCCAGGTAGCGATGGAACTGGGGGTAGGCCTCGCGGCAGGCGTGCTGCATGGCGTCGAGCGCGCCCTGCCCGATGCGGTTGCTGTGCAAGGTGGCGTGCAGCGCAGAAGGCCAGCCCCGAAGCCGCTGCAAGGTGCCCATCTCGCCCTTGACGCCGTTCATGGCCGCAGCGAAGGCGATCGCGTGGGTGTCGAAGAGCTCGAGTTCGGCCTTGTGCGCTGCTGCGCGCACCTGCCGGTCGGCGTCGGAGCGCAGCGCCACCAGGCCGGCCAGGCCCAAGGTTCGGGGAGCGCCCTCGCCTGGCAGCGTCAGCTCGGTGCTGACCCGCCCCACCAGGTCGTCGTAGAGCTGGACCCAGGCCATGCCGCCCGATGGCGCCAGCCGGGCAGCCAAGGCCTCTGACTCATCCGACATGAGGTGCCGGGCACGGGCCTGTGCGTCGGCCAGGTAGCGCCAGTGGGCGGCCGCCGTCGGGCTGGCAGCGCAGGCCGCCGTCAGGTCGAGCCTTCCGACCCAGGCGGTGGCTTGCGCGTCCAGCGCAGTCAGTCGAGCCCGAAGACCGCGCAGGGTCGATGACTCGGCCTGGGCCTCCTCGTCGAAGGCGTCGACCGATGTATGCCCGCTGAGGAACATGTTGATGTCGGAGAGCAGGCGCACGACGCGGTTCCATGTCTCGATCAAGGTGTCGAGCAGCTGATGCTCCACCTGCCCCTGGGCTGCGCCCAAGGGTGGCCCTTCGCAGATGCCGTTCTCCGACATCAAGGCTTCGAGGTCGTCGACCTGCCTGAGCAGGTCTTTCCTTGCCAGCCGGTAGTCGTCGCCGTGCAAGGAGCTGAAGAGCGCATCGAGGCGCCAACGCTCGCCGATTCCGTCCGATGTCGCGCTCTTCATGGCATCTCCACGCCGGGCACCGGCCAGTCGCCGCCCACCGCCATCCAGGCCTGGATCATGTCCATGGGCACAGGGGCGTGGAAGGTGATGGCCTGATGGTCGCCCGGATGCGGCAGGCTGAGGCGCTGTGCGTGCAGGGCCTGCCGGCCGATATGAGGACTGGCCTGGCCGTAGACGGCGTCACCCAGGATGGGATGGCCGAGGTGCGCCAGGTGCACGCGGATCTGGTGGGTGCGACCGCTGTGCGGCAGGGCGCGCACCAGGCTGTGGCCGCGGCTGTTGGCCAGCACCCGGAACACGGTGGACGCCGTCTTGGGGTTGCTGCCGCCCACCGTCATGCGTTGGCGTTCCACTGGATGGCGTCCGATGGGCGCATCGACCCGAACCTCGGCCTCGCTCAGCGGTCCGACGGCGATGGCCAGGTAAGCCTTCTCGGTCAGACGCTTCTTGAAGGCGTCGGAGAGATCCCGGTGGGCGCGGTCGTGCTTGGCCACCACCATGATCCCGGACGTGTCCTTGTCCAGCCGGTGCACGATGCCGGGCCGGTAGGACTCGTCGCCGGGGTCCATCAGCCGCTCCTTGCTCAGCTGCATGCGCCCTAGCAGCGCGTTCACCACGGTACCGCTGCGCTGGTTGGCGGTGGGGTGCGCGGTCATGCCGGCAGGTTTGTCGATGGCGGCCAGGTCCTGGTCCTCGTACACCACCTGCAGGTCGAGGTCCTCCGCCTCGACCCGTTGGGGCCTTGGCGGGGGGAGCAGCACCGACACCAGCTCGCTGCCGTCCAGCTTGGTGGCAGGCTTGCCCACCGGCCGGCCGTCGATGGTGACGTAGCCCTCGTCGATGAGGTCCTTGGCGAAGGTGCGCGAAAGCTCCAAGGCCATGGCGATGGCCACGTCGAGCCGTTCGCCCGCCGGCGCTTCGAAGGTGCGGTGCTCCACCCCGCCATGGTAGCCCGGCGTAGCATGGTGCCGATGATCAGCACAGGACCCGAGGCCCATGGCACGAACGCCGGGCTGCCCATCGCCCTGGACGCCATGGGCGGCGACCACATGCCGGACGCAGCCGTGGATGGTGCACTGCAGGCCGTGCAGGACGGACACCAGGTCTGCCTGGTGGGTGACGAGGCGCGCCTGAGGCAGGCCCTGTCCGCGCG
This sequence comes from uncultured bacterium, assembly GCA_964465355.1. Classification (GTDB taxonomy): domain Bacteria; phylum Deinococcota; class Deinococci; order Deinococcales; family Trueperaceae; genus JAABTL01. The sequence continues at coordinate 48,416 of CAYXJZ010000015.1, forward strand.
CGGTGCCGACCTGCCCGTGGTGCACGCAAGCGACGTGATCGGCATGGACGAGAGCGCAAGCGACGTGCGCAGACGCAAGGAGGCATCGGTGGTGGTCGCCACCAGGCTGGCGAAGGAGGGCAAGGCCTCCGCGGTGGTCTCCATGGGGCATTCGGGGGCCACCATGGCCGCCGCCCTGCTGATCCTCGGACGCCTAGCTGGGGTCGACCGCCCCGCCATCCTCGCCAACGTGCCCACCACCAAGGGCTTCTGCGCATTGCTGGACGCCGGCGCCAACGCCGATTGCAAGGCCGACTGGCTGCAGCAGTTCGCGATCATGGGCAGCGCGTACGCCCGCGCCTTCTACGGTCGCCCAGACGCCACCGTCGGGCTCATGTCCATCGGTGAGGAGGAGGGCAAGGGCAACGAGTTGGTGCTCGAAGCACACGCCCTGCTGAAACAGACCCCCGGCATCCGCTTCCACGGCAACGTGGAAGGGCGCGACCTGCTGGCTGGCACCACCGACGTGGTGGTGACAGACGGTTTCACCGGCAACGTCATGCTCAAGTTGGCCGAGGGCGAGGCCAAGGTGCTGTTCGGGATGGTGCGTGAGGCGCTGAACTCCTCATGGCGCGCCAAGCTGGGTGGTCTGCTGGCCCGCCCCGCGCTGCGCGCTGTCGCGGTGAAGATGGATCCCTCCACCTATGGTGCGCAACCGCTCCTCGGGGTGGACGGCTACGCCTTCATCGGCCATGGTTCCGCCGACGCCCGCGCCGTGCGCAACGCCATCGGCACCGCCAGCCGCATGGTCGACGCACGCGTCAAGGACCTCATCGCCGATGGCATGTCGGCGGCGGCCTGATCGAGGCCCGATCAGGCTCTGATCGCGCCTCGATCAGAGCCTGATGGAAACCCGTTCAGGGCTCTTCAGGCGCAGCGTAGGTCCACTCCACCGCCACGACCCCCTGCAGTTCGGCCGCGTAGCGCGATGGGTGGTCGCAGGAGGAGGATGTGCTGCTCACCAGCACGTCGAGCAGGCACACGCCGCCGCTGGCGCCGCCGGCCAGCGCGTAGTCGTTGAGCGCCTCGATGCTGGCGTCCGCCCCGGTCAACACCACCTGCCTGAGTTCGGATCCGTCGGGGTAGAGCACCCCGACGCGGTTGCCGCCGGTGGTGACCAAGG
>CAYXJZ010000016.1:0-28096 GCA_964465355.1 uncultured bacterium
GCTCCGAGATCGACAACACCGACAGCGACTACGCCCGTGAGAAGCTGCAGGAGCGCCTGGCCAAGCTGGCCGGCGGTGTGGCCGTCATCCGTGTCGGCGCCGCCACCGAGACCGAGCTCAAGGAGAAGAAGCACCGCTTCGAGGACGCCCTCTCCACCGCCCGCTCTGCGGTCGAGGAAGGCATCGTCGCCGGCGGCGGTGTGGCCCTCATCCACACCATCGCCGCTGTGCAGAAGATGGCAGACGGTCTCGACGGCGACGAGCGCACCGGCGCCCGCATCCTGATCCGCGCCCTGGAAGAGCCCGCCCGCCAGATCGCCGCCAACGCCGGCGCCGAAGGCAGCGTGGTCGTCAACGCCATCAAGGGCAAGGCCGATGGCAAGTACGGCTACGACGCGGCCACCGACAACTACGTCGACGACATGTTCGCCGCCGGCATCGTCGACCCGGCCAAGGTCACCCGCACCGCGCTGCAGAACGCCGCCTCCATCGGCGCCCTGCTGCTCACCACCGAAGCGGTCATCGTCGACCGGCCCGAGAAGGAAGACAAGGGCCCCGGCGGCATGCCAGGTGGCGGCGACATGGGCGGGATGGACTTCTGAGCTGAAGCTCGGAGCGTCTCGATCGACCGATCGAGTTGATAGGAGTGAAGGGGGCGGTCCGCCAAATGGACCGCCCCCTTTCCTTGGAGGTGAGGACGTTTCGGATCCGGGAGGTTGTGATCGCGGCGCCGGGCTGCCCGGCCTCTAGGGAGCAGGGTTCAGGCGCACAAGGATCTCCTCGTACAGGGCCGAAAGACGAAACCGTCCGGGATTCCAGTAGGGATAGGGGCCTTGGAAACGCCCGTCATCGTCGAAGTGCAGCAGGCCGGGCGAGAAGGGGTAACCCCACACGTCTCTGGGATCCGCTTCGCCTGGGCGCGTGATCTGGATCAAGGTGACCGCAGGATGCCAGCCATCCTCGGGCAGCGAGGTGTAGTGGGGAGAGTTCATCAGCTGAGGCGCCACATACCCGTTGAACGCCAAGTCGTGGATGGCGGTCGAGAGGAACCCGGGCCCGAACCGCGCTTCCAACTCACGGTACGACTCGACGGCGAGGGGCAGCCATGGTCCGTCTGGTCCGGCGGGGACGAGCATGGGATCGACGACCACGAACCGAGCTTTGGGATGGGCCTCTGCCAACTCGTTGAACGCGGTCTGCAGGGCTGATCCGTCTACGAGGTCCAAGCAGCCTGTGCACCCGTGGTTGTGCACGTATACGAAGGTCGGTCCGTGCACGTCTTGCGGAAACCAGGCAGGCATGCGCCCTGGCGGTCGCCCCACCACTAGAGGGTGGCTAGCCACTGCGCGTACCCGGTCCTCCTCCCCTGCATGGATCCAATCGAGCAATGTGTCCAGCTTGAGGAGCTGGCCAGTGTCCTGGATGACCGTCTTCTCCAGAACCTCACCTTCTGCACTCAGCAGGTAGATGACCGGCGCGACGGAGGTGTCGAAGGCATCCATGTAGCTGTGCGCCGCAGCGCCGCCAAGAACGGGATCTGGCATGCTCGCGGCCCATGCTGCGATCTCGTCCTGGGTTCCCCGCACAACCACGAACAAGAACTGCAGGCCGGGGTACAGCGAGCGCCGTCGAGCGATAGCCTCGGTGGTTTGCTTGCACATGCCGCACTGTTGGATGGTGGTGAAGAGGACGGCTGTCGGCATGTCCAGATGGATTGCGACGCCGTTGATGGCTTCGACTGCTGGTCTCTCGATCCAGACGCCTGGTACCGTCAACTCGCCCAGCCGTGCGTTGAGTGACTGGGCTCCGGCCACAGAGTTCAAGGCGGCACCAACGAGTGTCAGCCAGCCGATCACCGAGTTGAGCGCAGCCAGCTGAAGACCCACTCTAGAGCGAAGAAGCATGACCAACACCTCCGCGCCGGCTGAGTCCAGATGTCCAACCTAAAGCAGGGATGGGGTCCACGTGACCCTTTGAACCGACATGACGGTCAGGATGCAGGCAGCAGCAGGCTCCGGCCCGTCATGGCCTCCGGCTGCGCCAGCCCCATCAGCTCCAGCACCGTAGGCGCCACGTCGCCGAGGCTGCCGCCACCCCTCAGCCGTGCGCCGGGCGGTCCACCCACCAGCACACAGGGCACAGGGTTGGTGGTGTGCGCCGTATGCGGCTCTCCGCGGCCGTCCAGCATCTGCTCGGCGTTGCCGTGGTCGGCCACCACAAGGGCGGTGCCGTCTCGTTCGGCCAAGGCGGCCAGCACAAGACCGAGGCCGGCGTCGGCCGCCTCGCAGGCGCGCACGGCCGCCTCCATCACACCGGTGTGGCCCACCATGTCGGGGTTGGCGAAGTTGATCAGGACGAAGGCGTCGTCGCCTTCCCGCAAGCGGCGGGCACAGTCCGCGGCCAGCTGCGGCGCGCTCATCTCCGGCTGCAGGTCGTAGGTGGCCACCTTGGGCGAAGGCACAAGGTGGCGGCTCTCACCTGGGTACGGCGCCTCCCGCATGGCGTTGAAGAAGTAGGTCACGTGTGGGTACTTCTCGGTCTCGGCGGTGTGGTGCTGGGTGAGTCCGGCCTCCGCGATCACCTCGGCCAGGGGAGACAGCAGGGGGGGCAGGGCGAAGGCGTATGGCGAAGCAAGGGACGCCTCGAGCTGCATCAACGAAGCGAAGCTGACCTGCGGCAGGCGGCCGCGGTCGAAGCCATGCCAAGCAGGCGCTGGGTCGAGGAAGGCGTGCGCCAGCTGTCTTGCGCGATCGGCGCGGAAGTTGAAGACCAGCACGCCGTCGCCGTCCTGCACCCCGGCGTATCCCTCGCCCTGGGCCAACACCAAGGTGGGGGAGACGAACTCGTCTGTCTCCCCGCGTGCGTAGGCGGCCGTGATGGCCTCCACCGCGGAGGTTGCCTGGTGGTCGGCATGGCCGTGGACGACGGCCTCCCATGCCCGTTGGGTGCGCTCCCAGCGGTGGTCGCGGTCCATGGCGAAGTAGCGGCCGACCACCGTGCGAATGGTGGCGCTCGAGCCCATCTCGGTGATGCCTGCCTGCAACTCTGCCAGATAGCCGAGGCCGCTGTCCGGCGCCGTGTCGCGGCCGTCGGTGAAGGCGTGCACCATGACCCGCTGCAGGCCTCGGCGATGGGCCAGCTCGATCAGGGCAAGCAACTGCGGCAGGTCGGCGTGCACGCCGCCGCGTGACACGAGGCCGAGCAGGTGCAAGGCGCTTCCTGCTTGTACGAGGCCGTCGAAAAGCTCCAGCAGCACAGGATTGGCGAAGAAGCGCCCGTCGTCGATGAGCTCCTGGATGTAGGTCAGGGACTGTGGCACGCGGCGACCGGCACCCAGGTTCAGGTGCCCGACCTCGCTGTTGCCCATCTGGCCGGCGGGCAGGCCGACGGCCAGGCCCGAGGCCTGCAGGCTGGTGGATGGCCCATCGCGCCAGATGCGGTCGAAGACCGGGGTGTCGGCCAGGGCGACGGCGTTGCCCGGCCCCGGTTCCGCCAGGCCGAAGCCGTCAAGGACGACGAGCAGGAAGGGCTTGTTCAAGGTGTCTCCTTGGTCGGGCAGTGACGGTCTTCGAGGCTGCGCTTCATGCTCGCGGTCCAAGCACCCGCCATGCTCTTGGATCGAGCGCCGTGCTGGTCGGCTCGATGTCGTGCAGGTCGGGCAACTCGGCCAAGCCGACGCCCCGCTCAAGGGCGACGGCGCAGCGCAGCAACTGAGCCAAGGCCGGCCGCATGCCCGGGTCGGCGACCACCTGGGGCAGCAACTCGGCCACCGCCTCGCGAGCCCGTTCTCTGGCGATGGCCACGGCCGCCTGCCGCTCGTCCTCGGTGAGGGCCGGTGTGCTGCCGCCTGGGTCGGTCAGCAACGCCGCGGCCGCCCGCCTGACCTTGGGCAGCGCGGTGGCGCGGCGGCAGGTGGTGCATGGTTGCGGCTGTCCATCCGGCGCAGCCTCGGTCAGCCGTTGGCAGACGGGGCAGGCCAGCCAGCCTGCCGCACGCTGCCTGGCGCGCAAGGTGGCGAGGGAGCGTGAGACGGCGGAGGCCGGGCCGAGCAGATGCTCCGGCAGGTCGGTGAGCACCTTGGTCAGGCTGGTCAGCTCGGTGGGATCGGGATGGGCGGGTGGCGGTGCCAGCTCGGGCACCGAGCTGGGCGGCCTGCCGACCCGGAAGCGCAGGTCGCGCACGGCACTGTCACCGAGGCGGCGGCGGTAGGCCTCGATGATGCGCTGGCGCTGAAGGCCCAGGTGCATGGCGGTCTCGTTGTCGCCCACCTCGACGATCAGGGTGCCTTGCTGGATGGCCACGGCGGTGGCGAAGCGGGCCACCTCGCGCCCCACCACCTCCGGCCACACCACCACGGCCATGGCCTTGCGCACCCCGCGCACGAAGCCGCCACGACGGAAGACCTCCTCGACCAGCTCCCTGAGGTGCCGCCTATGCACCTTCGGCCTCGCCGTCCTCACCCATGGGTGGAGACTCGTCTGCTGTCCTGAGCACGCCGTCCTCGATGTGCCACAGCCTGTCGCTGCCTGGCGGCGGCTCGGTGCCGGTGAGCAGGGCCTGCGGCGTGCGCCTCGCCAGCTCGACGAGGAAGCCGCGCCTGGCGGGGTCCAGTTCGGCCGACACGTCGTCCACCAGCAGCAGCGGCGGCGTGCCGTGCCGTTCCTCCAGCAGCGCGAACTCGGCCACCCGCAAGGCGAGGGCCGCCGTGCGCGCCTCGCCGCGCGAGCCGTAGGCCTGCAGCGAGTGTCCGCCCAGGTCGATGCCGAGGTCGTCCCTATGGGGACCGACCACGGTGACGCCGCGGTGGGCCTCCTCGGCCCTCGATGCCTGCAGGGCCTCTGGCAGCTCCAGTTGCCCACCCGCCCGCCGCAAGCTGAGGTCGAGATGCTTGCCGTCGCCTGCCACCGAGGCGTAGGCCTGGGCCGCCAGGGGTGCCAGCCGGGTCAGCACGCGCTGGCGTAGCCGGTCGATCTCGCCGCCCAGCTCCAGGAAGCGCCCGTCCCATGCCGGCAGTGTGCCGGCGGCCTCCGGGCGCTTGAGCAAGGCGTTGCGCTGCTCCACCAGGCGATGATACTCACGGCTCATCAGCGCGTAGCGTAGCGACAGGCGCGCCAGCAATTGGTCGAGGAAGCCCCGTCGGCCGCTGGGGGAACCGTGCACCAGGTCGGCATCCTCTGGCGCCACCTTCACCGCGCCGCCCAGGCGCGCCACCTCGGCGGCCCGCACCGTCTGGCCGTCGAGGCGCAGCAGCTTGCGTCCTGGCCCAAGGCCGACCTCGAGCACCCGCAACTCATCGCCCACCTCCAGCTCGGCGCGCAGGTAGCCCTCCGTGCTGCCGAAGCGTAGGGTCTCGGCGATGGTGCCGTCCGGCAGCTCGCCGGTGGTGACCAGGTACAGCGCGTCGATCAGGTTGGACTTGCCTGCTGCGTTGCGCCCCACCACCGCCGTCACGCCCTCGGGCAGGCTGAGCTGCTCGGTGGCGAGGTTGCGGAAGTTGAGCTGTCTCAGATGGCGCAGGCGCACGCCGGAGTGTACCGGCCTCGACATCGGCCGCGGACGTCGGCGGGTTCGTGGCTGGCCTCCACGGCGCCATGAGCGACGCGCAGCTAACTCGGAACGGTTCCGAGTACGTGCTAACGTGCGGCATGGCCGACCTCGACGTCGCCGCCCTGCGGCGTGACTTCCCCATCCTTCAGCGGCAGGTCAACGGCCGTCCCCTCGTCTACCTCGACAGCTCGGCCTCTGCGCAGGCACCTCGCCAGGTGCTCGAGGCGGTGGACCGCTACCGTCGGCAGCATCACGCCAACGTGCATCGCGGCGCTCACACCCTCTCCGGCGAGGCCACCGACCTCTACGAGGCCGCCAGGGCGAGGGTCGCCCGCTTCCTCGGCGCCCCTGATCCGCGCGGCGTGGTCTTCACCCGCAACGCCACCGAGGGCATCAACCTCATCGCCCATGCCTATGGCCGCAGCCGCTTGCAGGCCGGCGACGAGGTGGTGGTGACGGTGGCCGAGCATCACGCCAACCTGGTGCCATGGCACCTGCTGGCTGGCGACCGCGGCGTGGTGGTGCGGGGCATCGGCCTCGGTGCCGACGGTCGCCCCGACCTGGAGGCCATGGCCGCCGCCATCGGCCCGCGCACCAAGATCGTGTCCACCTATCACCTCTCCAACGTGCTGGGCGTGACCCAGCCTCTGGCCCGCATCGCCGAGCTGGCGCACGCCGTCGGTGCGCTCATGGTGGTGGACGGCGCCCAGGCGGCGCCGCACCTGCCGGTGGACGTCATGGCCCTCGGTGCTGACGCCTACGTCTTCTCCGGCCACAAGGTGGGCGGGCCCACTGGCATCGGCGCCCTGTGGATGCGGCCAGAGATCCTCGAGACCCTGCCACCCTTCATGGGCGGCGGCGAGATGATCCGCCAGGTGGAGGTCGACCGTAGCAGCTACGCCGACATCCCCATGCGCTTCGAGGCAGGCACACCGGCCATCGGCGAGGCCATCGGCCTGGCTGCAGCGTTGGACTACTTGGATGATGTGGGCATGCAGGCCATCTGGGACCACGATCGCGCGCTGGGCCGTTACGCGTTGGGCGCCCTGCGCGGTGAGGAAGGCATCGTCACCTACGGCTCTGAAGGCGACGACCGCGGTGGCATCGTGCCCTTCAACATCCAAGGCGTGCACCCCCACGACGTGGCCACCTTCCTCGACCAGGAGGGCATCGCCGTGCGCTCCGGCCACCACTGCGCCCAGCCGCTCATGAAGGCATTGGGCGTGCAGTCCACCGCCCGCGCCAGCTTCTGGCTCTACACCACCACCGAGGAGATCGACGTCTTCGTCCAAGCGCTCAAGCGGGCGCGCGACTTCTTCGCGCCACTGCGCGGCGAGCCGGTGGAGCAGACCCAGCCGTGAGCGTGCTCACGCAGATGTACCAGGCGGCTATCCTGGAGCAGGCACGCCGCCGCAGCCACCGGGGCCGCCTCGATCCCGCCGACCTGGTGCAGGAGGGCGTCAACCCCTCCTGTGGCGACGAGTTGACCCTGAGCCTGCGCTTCGACGGTGACCGGGTGCAGCAAGCGCGCTTCGAAGGCCAGGGCTGTGCCATCTCGCAGGCCTCGGCCTCGTTGATGGCCCAGGCCATCGAAGGACGCAGCAAGGAAGAGGCCCTCGCCCTGGTGGATCACGTCAAGGACATGGTGCACGGCCGCGAGCTGCATCCCGACCTGGGCGAGTTGGTCGTGTTGCAAGGGGTGCAGAAGCTGCCCGCGCGCGTGAAGTGCGCGACGCTGGCCTGGACGACCTTGGAGCGGGCGCTGAAGACCAGCGCGCCCTGAAGACCAGCGCGCACCGGCGATCGACGGACGCCGAATCGCTTCGCGACCCTCAGCCCCTTGGCAGATCCTCTTCGCCGATGGCCTCGAGCCCGGCCTCGTCAGGCTTCTCTTCGGTCGCGGTGGCATCGGTCTGCGCCTGGGCGGCCGGCGCCAGCGCGGGCACCGAGGTGAGGCTGCGGCGCTCCTGAGGCCCGGCATCGAGGGCCCGCAGGAAGCCGCTGAGCTGGCCGCGCAACTGCTCGCGCACGATGGACTGCGAGCGCTCCAGCCGCGCCAGCTCGGCGTGGGCGGAGGAAAGCTCGGCCTCCACCTCGCGCAGCAGGCTGTCCGCCTTGATCCTTGCCCGCTCGATGGTCAGCTCGGCCTCGCGCTTGGCGTTCTCCTTCATCTCGTGACCGATGCGCTCGGCTGCGATGACCGCCCGCTTCAGCTCGGCCTCGGCCTCGAGCAGGGCGGTGATCCGAGCTGCCTGCTCGTCGAGCTGCTCCTGGGAGCGGCGCTGCTGCTGCAGCAGGTTGTCCAGTTCGGACGAAACGCGTTGCAAGAAGGCCTTCACCGAGCTCTTGCGGAAGCCCATGGCCGCGGTCTCGAAGCTGGCGTGCTCGATGTCCAGCGGGCTCAGGTTGGAACTCATGCCTTCACCTCCGACCCCGGCACCGTGGCGGCGCCGGGCACCATGGTCTGCACCCTACCGGAGTTGGCTGCGGCCTCGGAGAACAAGGCGCTGCCCACCCGCAACCAACTGGCGCCTTCCTCCACGGCCACCTCGAAGTCCTGGCTCATGCCCATCGAGGTCCGTCCCCTTGCGTGACGGTCGGCCAGCGTCCGCAGCTCGCGGAAGATCGGCCGTGAACGCTCCGGATCGGCGTGGAAGGGGGCGATGGTCATCAGCCCCTCCAACCGCAGGTGTGCGCAGCCCTCGACCAGACGCACCAGATCGGGCAGGTCGTGGATGGAGGCACCGTGCTTGCTGTGCTCGCCGGAGACGTTGGTCTGCAACAGGATGGGGAAGACGTGTCCGTCCTTGGCGCCTTCCGCCTCCAGGGCCTCGACCAGCCGGGGTGAGTCCACCGCGTGCAGCAGCTCGAAGTCGCGGCAGAAGCGGACCTTGTTGGTCTGCAGGTGGCCGATGAGGTGCCAGCGCAGTCCCTGCCCCGGCAACCCTTGGCCCGGCAGCTCCTTGTTCAGCGCCTCGGCTTTGTCGCGCCACTCTTGCACGCGACTCTCGCCCAGAAGCCGCTGCCCCTTCGCCAGCAGACGGTCGCGCAACTCAGTGGTGGAGCGCCCCTTGCTGACCGCCACCAGTTCCACGTCGGCAGGGTCCCGTCCGCTGCGCATGCAGGCGGCTTCGATGCGGGCGCGCACGTCCTCGATCACGGCTCAGAGATCCGGCAGCAGGGCCCGCACCAGGCTCCTGAAGGTGGCGCCCATCCGGTCGGCCATGCGCAGCACATCGTCGCCGCTGGCGTGTTCGTGTGCGTCGGGCAAGGCCATGTCGGTGATGGCCGAGAGGCCGAGCACACGCATCCCCAAGGATCTCGCCACCACCACCTCATGCACCGTCGACATGCCGATGGTGTCGGCGCCCCAGGCTCGGTAGGCGCGCAGCTCCGCGCGGCTGGCGTAGGCGGGACCGGCGATGGCCAGGTAGACGCCCTCGCGCAGCGTCAGGCCAAGCCGTTGCGCGGCCAGGCGGGCGAGGTCGAGGTAGGTGGGGTCGTATGCGTCGAAGGTGATGGGGAAGCGGGGCGCCACCCCGTCCTCAGGACCCGTGAGGGCATGCTGGAAGGTGTGGTTGAAGAAGTCGAGCTGCAGCATCAGTTCGCCGGCCTGCCAGGCGGGGTTGAGGCCCCCACAGGCGTTGGAGACCACGAGGCGCTCGGCGCCCATGGCCTGCATGACCCGCACCGGGTAGGCGCAGACGGCGGCGGCGTGGCCCTCGTAGAGATGCAGGCGGCCCTGCATGGCCACCACCCTGCGGCCACCGAGCAGGCCGATGACGAAGCGGCCGGCGTGGCCGGGGGCGGTCGAAGCCGGCATGCCTGGCACCTGTGCGTATGGCACAGACACGGCCTGCTCGATCTCGTCGGCCAAGGGGCCAAGGCCGCTGCCCAACACCAGCGCCACCTCGGCTCCATGATCGGCGATGGACGGCTCGAGCCCTGGTGTCTGGCGCAGGACCGAGGCCGCGGCCCCCGCCCACCGACGTACCTCTGGTCCGACGTAGGTTGGCTCGCCGGATGGAGGCAGCTCTGCTCGCATGGCCAGCATGCTACCAGGGCCGCGGCTGGCTCATCGCCTTCACACCCCGCCTGCAGGGCCTTCTCACCGACCCGGCGGTAGACTGCTTCTCATGCACCGTCTTCCCCTGCTCGTGGCCGTGCTCCTGGCCTTGTCATGGACCCCGGCGCTGGCTCAAGTCGCCTCCGCGACGGCGCGCGGTCCCATCATCGAGGTCCGGGTGGAGGGCACCGCCACCTACGCCGACATCGTGCGCACCATCATCGCCGCCCGTCGCGGCACCGAGGCCGAGCGCGTCGACCTCGAGGCCGAGCGCAACCGGGTCTACGCCCTTGGCATCTTCGAAGAGGTGTCGGTGGCCTTGGAGGATCGCGGTGCCGGTCCTGTCCTGATCGTCCGCGTGCGTGAGAACCCGCCCATCTCCGGCGTGGAGATCGAGGGTGCCCAGTTGCTCGACCCGGCGCAGATGCGTGACGTCATCATCAGCGACCACATGCTCGAGAGCGGCCGTACGCTCAGCTCGCTGCGGGCCGACCAGGCCATCTCCAGCCTGCAGCGCATCTACCGCTCGGTCGGCCTTCCCTACGACATCGGCGTGCAGCTCGACATGATCTCGGACGTGGGTGCGGAGACCGTGGGTGGACGCACCCCCGTTCGCCTGCGCTACCTGCTCGACGAGGGCGCGCCGATCAGGCGGGTGGCCTTCGTTGCCTCCTCGCTGTTGGACGAGGAGGAGTTGCGCCAGATCTTCCGGGCGGTGGAGGACGGCGACGAGTTCAACTTCCTTGCCTACCGCCAGGCGGTGGCCAACGTCGAGGCCCGCTACGAGGAGGCCGGCCTGCGTGGCAGCGGCGTTGACCTGGAGGGCACGGCCTTGGTGGGCGGCGTGCTGACGGTGCGCTTCCGTGAGCTGCGCATCGCCGCCTTCGACACCACAGCGCTCGGTGTCGACGCCAGCGAGCTCAGCCTGCGGGTCGGCGACCTCTACAACTACGACCTGCTGCTGCAGGACGTGCGGCGGCTGGTGGCCGGCCGTTCCTCCGACGTGCGCATCGAGCCCCTGTCCACCGCCTCCGGCGCGGTGCGCGTGCGCTTCGCCGTGGGCGCGCCAGCCACCGCCGGTCCCATCACCAGGGTCGAGGTGGAGGGCGTGACCCACCTGGACGCGGAGGCCTTGGCGGAGGCCTTCGCCCTGCAGGTCGGCGACACCTTCACGTCGGCGCTGGCCGACGAGGACTTCCGCAGCATCCTCGACGCCTACAACGCAGCAGGTGTGGTCATCGACGTGCAGTCCTCCTACGCCTACCAGGACGGCCTCTACCTGCAGCGGGTGCGCGAGATGCGCATCGGCGGCTACCTCATCGTCTATGACGGCGAGCCCGGCCGCACCCAGGAGCGGGTGATCACCCGCTACTTGCCCGACGAAGGCGAGCTGGTCAACCTCAGGCTGATCGACGACGGCCTGCGCGCGCTGGCCGGCCTCGGCGCCGTGGTGCCGGTGAACCGCACCTTGCTGCCAGGCGAGGCGGATGACGAGGTCATCGTGCAACTGGTGCTGCGTGCCAACAGCACAGGCACCCTGCAGCCTGGCGCGCAGTACACCACCGAGAGCGGCTTCTCCGCCAACGTGGCCTTCACCGAGACGAACCTCTGGGGCCTCGCCCACAGCTTCTCGGCCGAGGTGCAGGCCCAGGCCAGCGACATCGGACTGCAGTTCGGCGGTGGCCTGTCCTACAGCATCCCCTGGTTGGACATCGACTTCCTCGACTTCCGCGAGGTGCCCACCTCGGTGTCGTTCTCGGTGTTCTCGCGTGTGGACGTCAACCAGCGACTTGTGTCGGACGGCAGCCTGCAGGTGCACTACCCCGGCCTGCCGCCCACCGACGACACCCTCGTGCCCATCGGCGAGTACTCGCTGCGCTCATCCGGCCTGGCCATCAGCACCGGCCGCAGGGTGTTGCCCTTCACCACCCTGACGCTCGGCCTGCGCACCACCTTCGATCAGTACATGCTGGAGCCGGCGCGCCAGGAATGCGAGTTCGACGACGACGGCGCGGTGACCAACCGCGAGCGCTGCGGCCTGCCATGGGACGATGCCTTGGACTACCTGCCCGACGGCGGCCTGAACGCCTTCGCCTCCGCCACCCTGAACTTCGACAACCGTGACAGTTTCGCCTTCCCGCGCGAGGGCATCGCCGCCGTCGGCTCGGTGGGCTTCGGGTGGGGCAACGACCAGCGCGATCCCCTCACCGGCGAGGCCGATCCCTACACCTACCAGCAGGTGCAGCTGGGCGTGAAGACCTACTTCACCTTGGCGGACATGTTCCCCGGCACCATCCAGGACCGCAACCACGTCTTCGGCGTGCGCCTGCACGGCGGGCACCAGTTCGGCAGCAACTACCCCTCCAGCCGACGCTTCCGCGTCGGTCGCGTGCCGGTCGAGGCTACCGAGATCCGCGGTTACCGCGACGCCGACTTCGACCTCTCCCGCACCTACCTGACCAGCTCCTTGGAGTACCGCTACGACTTCGGCTTCACCTCGGTGGTCACCGACACCATCATCGGCATCGTCTTCCTCGACCTGGCCTGGGTCTCCGATGTTCCCGGCTACGCCCCTTACGACACGCCGATCTTCGGTGCAGCCGGCCTTGGTGTGCAGATCAACCTCGGCTTCGGTGGTGTCTCGCTGCCGGCCGTCCGCTTCGACTACGGCTTCAGCCACCGCAACCCGACGGGCGTGTTCGCCTTCAGGGTCGGCCCCGTCTTCTGAGGTCGGCCGGCGTCTGCGGTGTGTAAGGGAGCCGCCTAGCGGCGGCTCCTTGCAGGGCTAAGCTCGGCGGACCCATGTCCACCACCCTCTCAGTCCTCGACCTGGTCCCCGTCACCGAAGGCAGCCATCCCGGTGAGGCCCTTGCCCGCAGCCTGGAACTGGCGCAGCACGCCGAAGCGCTGGGCTACAACCGCTACTGGGTGGCCGAGCACCACAACATGAGCGGCATCGCCAGCGCCGCCACCGCGGTGGTCATCGGCCACCTGGCCGCAGGCACCCGCCGCATCCGGGTGGGCGCGGGCGGCATCATGCTGCCCAACCACGCGCCGCTGATCATCGCCGAGCAGTTCGGCACCCTGGCCAGCCTTCATCCTGGCCGCATCGACCTGGGGCTCGGCCGCGCGCCCGGCACCGACACGGCCACACTGCGAGCCCTGCGCCGCCACCACGAGAGCGCAGACCGCTTCCCGCAGGACGTGCTGGAGCTTCAGGCCTACCTGGCTCCGGCGCAGGAGGATCAGCCGGTCAGGGCCGTGCCTGGTGAAGGCACCAAGGTGCCGCTGTGGATCCTCGGCTCCAGCCTCTTCGGCGCGCAGCTGGCGGCCGCACTCGGCCTGCCATACGCCTTCGCCTCCCACTTCGCCCCGGACGCCCTGCTACCCGCCTTGCAGATCTACCGCGAACGCTTCCAGCCATCGGCGCAGCTGGCCGCGCCCTACGCGATGGCCGGCCTGAACGTGGTGGTGGCCGACGATGCAGCTGCGGCGCGCAGGCTCTTCAGCAGCGTGCAGCAGAGCTTCGCCCGGGCGGTCCGTGGTACCCGCGGGCAGCTGCCGCCGCCGCTGGACGACATCGACACCTTCTGGACGCCCACCGAGCGGATGCACGCTGAGCGCATGCTGGCGCGGGCGGTGGTGGGGGATCCAGCAGAGGTGGCCGACGGTCTGAAAGCCTTCGTGGCCGAGACCGGTGTGGACGAGGTCATGGTGGTGAGCTCGGTCTTCGACCACGGGGCGCGGCTGCGATCGTACGAATTGCTGGCCGAATCGGTGGCCAAGGTTCCAGGCTGAAGGCCACAGTGGTGGTGACGTTCAACCGACCGGTTGACGGTTGGGGCTCGAACGACTATGCTCAACCACATGGTTGAATACTTGGCACCACGGCTGGACGATGTGTTCCGCGCCCTGGCCGACCCGACACGGCGGGCGATGATCCACCGCCTGACCCAGGGCGAGCGCAGCGTGAGCGAACTGGCCCAGCCCTTCGCCATGTCGCTGGCGGGCGCCTCCAAGCATCTCAAGGTGCTCGAGGGCGCCGGCATCGTCAGCCGCCGGGTGGAGGGACGCATGCACTACTGTCGCCTCGAGGCCGATCCGCTGGCAGAGGCCCATGGCTGGCTGGCGGGCTACCAGCGCTACTGGAACGCCAGGCTGGATGTGCTGGAGGCCTTACTGCGGGCCGAGGACGCTGTGGGCGACGCCGGGCCAACGGGGCAGGGGAAGGAAGGCCGTCCATGACCGAGGAAGCCACAGGAGCCGCGGACCGCGAGACAGTCACCGCCAAGACCAGCCGCCGCATGGCCGCCAGCCCGGAGCGCGTCATCGACGCATGGCTTGATCTCGACCAGGTCAGGCGCTGGTCGGAACTGAGCCTGGCAAGCATGGGGTTGGCAGCCGACGTCCGGCGGGTGGAGATCGATGCGCAGCCGGGCGGGCGCTTCACCTTCTCGGACATGCGCGACGGCGAGGAGGCCGTGCACTGGGGAACTTACCGGGTCATCGACCGGTCTCGTCGGCTGGTCTTCACCTGGTTCACCTCGGAGGAGGAGGAACGGGAGGACCTGTCCACCGTCACGCTGACCGTCGAGCCACAAGGCGCGGGCTCGGTGGCGACGATGAGCCACGAGATGTCGGTGCAGTGGGCCGAGTACGTGCAGCAGACGGCGGATGCCTGGGGCCGCATGCTGGCGCAGGTGGACGCCCTGCTCTCGGAGCCACCTGGCGTGGTGGCGGAGCCCGGCGCGCTGCGCTTGGAGCGGCTGCTGCCCGGTCCCGTCGAGCGGGTCTGGTCCTACCTGGTGGAGTCGGAGAAGCGGCGCGACTGGTTGGCTGCCGGCGACATCGAACCCAGGGTGGGTGGGCGCGTCGAACACCTTTTCCGCCATCAGGAGATCTCGGGGGAGGCGACGCCGGAACGCTACGAGGGTCACGACAGCGGCCCGGCCGTCTTCGGTGAGGTCACCGTATGGGATCCGCCTCGGCGCCTGGCCTACGTCTGGCCCGGCCAGGTCAGGTTCAGCGAGGTGAGCTTCGAGCTCCACCCAGAAGGGGAGGATGTGCGCCTGGTCCTGACCCATCGCAGGCTCGCCAGCCGCAGCTCCATGGTCAGCGTGGCCAGTGGCTGGCATGCGCATCTCGGCATCCTCATCGACCGGCTCAGTGGGCGCGCCCCCCGTGGCTTCTGGTCGGCTCACGCCGCGGCCGAGCAGGGGTACCAGGCGAGCCTGCGTTCCCAGGTGCCCGAGCACGCCATCGTCCTCAGCCGTGTGGTGGAGGCGCCGGTCAAGTCGGTCTTCCAGGTGTGGGTGGACCCGGCGGCCATGAGGCGCTGGTGGGGGAGCAAGGTGGAGGCCGATGTGCGCGTCGGCGGCAGCTACCGCATCGAGAACCCGGCCGAGGAGGGCGGGACCTACATGCACCAGGGCAAGTACCTGGTCATCGAGGAGGACAGGCGCTTGGTGCAGACCTTCGGAGCAGGGATCGCCGACCAAGGCGGGGGCGATCCGGACGCCCACTCGCCCTACCGTGACGAGTTCGTCGAGGCTCGCTTCACGGAGTTGGACCCTTCGCACACCGAGCTGACCTTCATCAACGGCTGGGACGGCGAGGCCATGGACCAGGCCTCGCGGGAGGCGACACGTGAGGCCTGGTCTGCCTGGCTTGATCTCATGGAGGCAGCGGCACTGCAGCTGCGGAAGGAGCGACACCCGTGAAGGACATCACGACCTTCTTGATGTTCGTCGGCGAGCAGCATGGCAAGGCCAAGGAGGCGATCGAGCTCTACGTCTCCTTGTTCCCCGACTCGCACATCGAACACATGGAGCTCAACGGTCCGGGAGGACAAGAGCCCGAGGGCACGGTGCAGCTTGCGGTGTTCGTGCTGGGGGGCAAGAGGTTCATCGCCAGGGACAGCGCGGCGGCGCATGCCTTCACCTTCACACCGTCGATCTCGCTCTTCGTCGAATGCGACAGCGAGGAGGAGATCGACAGGCTGTACGCCGGCCTGTCCCAGGGAGGCGGACTGCTCATGCCCATGGGCGACTACGGCTTCAGTCGCCGCTTCGGCTGGGTCAGCGACCGCTTCGGGGTGTCGTGGCAGTTGAACCTGGCCGCCTAGGGGTCCGGCACATGTGCGGCGGCCCGCTTAGACGTTGAACAGGAAGTGCACCACGTCGCCGTCCTGCACCACGTACTCCTTGCCTTCCGTCCGCACCCAGCCCTTGCCTCTGGCCGCCACCATGCCGCCCGCCTCGATCAGCTTCGCCCAGTGGACGACCTCGGCGCGGATGAAGCCGCGCTCGAAGTCCGTGTGGATGACGCCGGCGGCCTGGGGCGCCTTGGTGCCGCGGGTCAAGGTCCAGGCGCGCACCTCCTTCTCGCCGGAGGTGATGTAGGTGATCAGCCCAAGTGCCTCGTAGCCCTTGGCGATCAGCCGCTCGAGGCCGCTCTGTTCGAGGCCGAGGTCGGCGAGGAAGGCGGCGGCGTCCTCGGCAGGCAGCTCGCTGAGCTCCTGCTCGATCTTGGCCGAGATGACCACCCACTCGGCGCCCTGCGCTTCGGCGTGGGCGCTGACCAGCTCGACGAAGGCGTTGCCGCTGACCACCTCGTCCTCTGGCACGTTGCACACGTAGATGACCGGCTTGGCGGTGAGCAACGCCAGGTCGGCGGGGATGGGCAGGCCGGTGGAGCGTGCCTGTGCGCCGTCGGCCATGGCGCTCAGCAACGCCTCCACCTGGGCCAGGGTCTCTGCGTCGTCGGCGTTGCCCTTGGCGCTGCGGCGCAGGCGGTCGGCACGGCGCTCGAGCGCGGACAGGTCGGCCAGCGCCAGTTCCGTCTCGATGGTGGTGATGTCGGCCAGCGGATCCACCCTGCCGGCCACGTGGATCACATCGGGGTCGTCGAAGCAGCGCACCACGTGGGCGATGGCGGCCACCTCACGGATGTGGCCGAGGAACTGGTTGCCCAGCCCTTCGCCCTTGTGCGCGCCTTGCACCAGCCCGGCGATGTCGACGAACTCCACGGTGGTGGGGATGATGGGCGGGACCCGCTCACCCTTGGTGAACAGCCGCGACAGCGCCGCCAGCCGCTCGTCCGGCACCGCCACCACACCGACGTTCTTGTCGATGGTGGCGAAGGGGTAGTTGGCCGCTTCCACACCCGCCTGGGTGATGGCGTTGAACAGGGTGCTCTTGCCCACGTTGGGCAGACCCACGATGCCGATCCCGAACATGCTTTCTCCTCGCTACCTGGCCGCTTCGCTTGCGCAAGAGCCGGCTTCCTGCGTTTGCGCAAGAAGCACACGCGCCCATGGGCGCGCCCAAACGCACAGTGTAGCCCGTGGTAGCGTCCTAGGCTGATGACAGCCCTGACCGAGCCCGTCCGCATCGGCCTCCTCGGCGTCGGCACCGTTGGATCCGCCTTGCTGCGCCTGATGGACCCCTACCCGCATCTGCAGGTGCAGGCCGCCCTGGTGCGTGACCCGCACCGCGCGCGTGACCTCGGCCGCCGGGCCGTGCACCTCACCACCGACCCCGACGAGGTGCTCGATGGTGCCGACATCGTGGTGGAGCTGCTGGGTGGGGTGGACGGCCCAACGGCGCTCATGGCAAGGGCGGCGGAGGCTGGCGCGCGGCTGGTGACGGCCAACAAGGCGGCGCTGGCCGAGCGTTGGGCGACCTGGGCACCGTGGTTGCGTGCCGGCAGGGTGGGCTTCGAGGCTGCTGTGATGGCGGGCACGCCGGTGATCGGCCCCCTGGCAGGTGCCCTGCGGGGTGCACCCATGCTGTCCCTGCAAGCCCTGCTCAACGGCAGCTGCGCCTACTTGATCGCGCGCATGGAGGCAGGCGCCGAGTTCGACCAGGCCATGGACGAAGCCGCCGCCCTCGGCTACCTCGAGGCCGACCCAAGCCTGGATGTCGACGGCATCGACGCGGCCCACAAGCTCACGCTGCTGGCGCGCCTCACGGTGGACCCCGACCTGTCATGGGAAGCCGTGCGCCCACGGGTGAGCGGGGTGCGAGGCCTGAATGGCGAGTACGTGCGGGCCGAACGGGCAGCCGGTCGACGGCTGCGGCTGGTCGCCTCCATCGAGCCCGACGGCCATGGCGGCTGGCAGGTCGGCGTGGAGGCGCGCAGCCTGCCTGGCGACCACCCTCTGTCGCTGCTCGGCGACGGCCGCAACGCGTTGGTCTACCGTGGCCAGGCCTCTGGCGAGGTGTGGATCGCCGGGCCGGGCGCCGGTGGTGATGCCACGGCCAGCGCCGTGTTGGCCGACGTGCTGGCTGCTGCGGCAGGGCTGCCTGGCCCAAGGCCAGCGCCAGCCGCGCAGGCCAGCGTGGTGCCAGCCGCCGTCCCCGCCGCTACGCCGGTGATCGGCGCAGGGGAGAGCTGAGGATGGCCCTGCCGCGTTTCCGCAGCAGCCGAGACCCCCGCGGCGGCAGTGTCGACTTCGAGACCGCCGTGAGGCAGGGCTTGGCGCCGGACGGGGGCCTCTACCTGCCTGACCGTATCCCGACCATCGAAACTGGATGGCAGTTGGTCGGCAGCCCAGCCGAGGCCACCGTCCACGCCTTGGCACCTTGGTTCGGCGACGACGACCGTGCGGCCTGGACCGGTGACGCGGCTGCCGCCCTCGACTTCCCCCTGCCCCTGAGGAAGCTGGACGATGGCGTCTACCTGCTCGAGCTGTTCCACGGTCCCACCCGCGCCTTCAAGGACGTCGCCGCCCGCACCTTGGGCCGGTGGTGGGCGCGCAGCCTGGCTGCCCGCGGCGAGCGCGCCGTGGTGCTGGTGGCCACCTCGGGCGACACAGGCGGCGCGGTGGTCGACGGCATGGCCGGTATCGAAGGCCTCGACGTCGTCGTGCTGTTCCCCGAGGATGGCGTCAGCGAGGTGCAGCGTGCCCAGCTCACGGCCGCGCGCCCGGGGGTGCATGCCTTCGCCCTGCGCGGCAGCTTCGACGACGCCCAGCGCCTAGTCAAGGAGGCCTTCGCCGACCCGGAACTGCAGGGTCTTCCGCTGACCAGCGCCAACAGCATCAACCTGGGCAGGTGGCTGCCGCAGACCAGCATCTTCCTCTGGGGCCTGGCCAGTCTCGGGGCTGCCGGCGAGGACGCCGCGAGTTCGGTGATCGCCGTCCCCTCAGGCAACCTCGGCCACCTCACCGCCGGCCTGCTGATGGCGGCCATGGGGGCTGCGCCGGCTCGCTTCCTGGCCGCCCACAACGCCAACCGCTACCTGCCCGACTGGTTGGGCGGCGCCCGCGTCGACTTCGACTTCCCCGCCACGGTGGCCACCATGTCCAATGCCATGGACGTTGGTGCGCCGTCGAACTTCGAACGCCTGAGGCGACTGTGGCCCAGTGGCACGCCGGTGCCGCTGTCGGCTGCCAGCGTCGATGACCAGGCCACCGAGGCCCGCATCCGTTCCACCTTCGAGCGCTTCGGCGTGGTGGTCTGTCCGCACACGGCGGTGGGCCTGGAGGCGGTGGCGCGGGACCGCGCGCACGGTGGGGCGAGGTCCGCCCCCTACCTGGTCATGGCCACCGCCCACCCGGCGAAGTTCCCCGAGGTCACGGCAAGGGCCCTGCCTGGTGTGCGGGTGGAAGACCCGCTTCTGGCCACCTTGGCTGCGGCGCCCAAGCAGGTCGTCGAGCTGCCGCCGACGCTGCCTGCGCTTCGTGCTGCCTTGCTGGCGATCGCTGCCTAGCTGGGCTCTGCGCTTGGCCGCCCGACCTGATCCGTGGTCGTCTGCTCATCTTGGCCGCCTGGCTCGGCGCCGGGGCTGCGTGCGTATGGCCCTTCCTCATCGTTGCCAAGGTGGGCCACCGTGGTCTCGCGCATGAGCTTGTGCAGGTGGGCGAGGACCGAGGTGCGGGCGAAGCGCCTGCTCGCCTCTGGCAGGTTCGGGTACATGCCGTCCTGGATCTGTTGCAGGGAGCGTGGTCCTTCGGCGAGGGCCAGCCACACCTCAGCCTCGCGTGCCAGGCGGTGGCGCCTTGCCTCGTCGAACACCGCCGTGCCGTCGTACCGCAGGGGCCCGTGACCCGGTGCCACCAACTGCGGTGCCAAGGCGGCGGCCGTGGCCAGGCTGCCCAAGTAGTCGCTGACGCTGCCGTCGGGCAGCCCCACCCATACGGAGCCCGAGCCCGCGACCAGGTCACCGGCCAGCAGCGTGCGGCTGTGCGGCAGCCAGAAGGCGAGGTGGTCGGAGGCGTGCCCAGGCGTGGCGAGGCTGCGCAGTTCGGTCGGTCCGGCCAGCAGGGTGCGGCCCGGGTTCAGCGCCTTCAGGGGCAGCCCGTCTGGCAACCGGGGCAGCGCAGCCGGGTGGGCCATGACCGTGTCGATGCCATGCCGGTCGACCAGCGAAGCGGCACCGTCCACGTGGTCCTGATGGCTATGGCTGAGCAGCAGTCCCTTGAGCGTGCGCACCCCGGCTGCCTGCAGCATCTGGTCGACGGCGAGCTGGCCGGCCTCGCTCACCCCACCAGGGTCGACCAGCCAAGCGACCCCCTCGCCCACCACCAGGTAGCAGTTGGTGACGTCCCATGGCGGCAGGGTGCGCACCGCCATGGCCACGCCCCACAGCCCTTCGGCGATCTGCCTCGGCGTGCTGCCGAGCTGCGTGGCTGCTGCTTCGTTCAGGACCGTCGTTCCTTCCGGGTCGGCTCCAGCCTCAAGGCCGTTGGTTGGCCAGCAGGGCCTTGCGCGCGGTGGCCACGGCCTCCAACGCGCTGGTGGCCAGGTCGGGGACGACGCCGCGGCCTTCCCAGGTAGGGCCGCCGATGGGTGCGAGCACCCCCGTGGCGATCCAGGCTTGGGCGCCACCGCGCAGACAGAAGGGCAGGATGGCCTCGACGTTGCCCGCCGTGGTGGCGCCCACCAGCAGGGCGCGTTCCCGAGCCTGCAGGGCGCCGGCCAGACCTTCTGCGGCGCTGTGCACGTCGCCGTCGATGAGGACGGCCATGGGAAGGAGGGTCTGGGGGCTGCCGATGGCGGGGTAGGGCAGCGGCAGCGACCAGCGTGTGAGGGCTCGCCACAGGAAGCCGCTGGTGAACACGCCCGCCGCCTGCATCATGGTGACAAGGCGGCCGCCCGGGTTGCCCCGCAGGTCGAGGACGATGGCGGAGGCACCCTCCAGTTCAAGACGGGAGATCGCCTGGCGCAGGCCTTCAGGGGTTCCCGCTTGAACCAGGTCGCTGAGGCCCAGGTAGCCGACACCGTCATCCCACAGCCCGTAGCGAACGGGTCCGGCGTTGCGCAGGGCGGGAAGCTGGGCCTGCAACTGGGCGCTCAGCTCGTCGTCGGTGCCAGCGCCCTGCCCGAAGACGCCGATGCAGGGGAGATCGCCAAGCTCCTGCCGCACCTGGGCTACGAGGGCGGTGGGCACGTAGCGGCTGTGATCGTCACCGAGGGCCTCGTACATGGCTTCGATGACGGCGTCGACGGCAGCTGCGTCATCGGCGGGGCGACTTCCGAAGGTGGTCAGCGCCTCGTCCCAATCCACGGCGGCGTGGCTCAGGTCCCAGTAGCGTTCGGCCACCAGGCGCCAGGCTGCCTGGAAGCGCGGGTCGTCCCCTGCCAGGGCCGGCGCCGGATCTGCCTGTGCCTTGACCGGCCAGGCGGCCGCCAACATGCAGGCGGTTGCCAAGGCGATCGCCGCAGGCAGCCAACGTCGGGTCGTTCGCCAGGTGCTCGTCATCGGCGTCCACCGTAACCCACGTGTGCGGCCCACCCACGTGTGCGGCCCACCCGTGTGGGCGTGGGGTTCAGGGCTTGATGCGACCTGCCGCCACGGGGGCCTGGCTATGCCCTTCGGCGTAACGCTCCAGTATGGCGCGGTCGACCACCTTGCGCTGGGCGCCGATCTCGGTGGTGGTGAGGGCACCGGCCACGTTGCCCAGCCAAGCTGCCGTGAGCAGGTCGTGGCCGTCGAGCAGGGCAGAGGCGAAGGCCGCGGTGTACACGTCCCCTGCACCGGTGGTGTCGACCACCCCGTCGATCTCGAGGGCCTCGACCAATTCGGAGCGTTCCGGCGTGACGACGATGGAGCCCATCTCGCCCACCTTGACCACCACGCGCTCGATGCCTCTGTCGCGCAGGTCGGACACCGCCTCGGAGATGGTGGCCTCGCCGGTGAGGGCGTAGAGCTCGCGCTCGTTCATCAGCACCACCTCCACACCTTCGAGCAGGGGGGTGAGGCGGTCCTGCAGGGCGCTGGCAGCACCTGAGCCCATGTCGACGAAGGTGCGCACCCCGGCGGCCTTGGCGTAGGCGAGGGCCTGGGTGGCGTAGGCCCGCTGCGGGCCGCTCACCAAGCTGTAGGCGCTGACCACCAGGGCGTCCTGGCTGCTGACGTGCTCACGCCGCAACTGGTCGACATCCAAGTAGCGCGAGGCGCCGACGGCGCTGATCATGGTGCGCTGGCCGTCCGGGGTGATGAGGATGGTGACGCTGCTGGTCTGCAGGTGCGTGTCGGTCTGCACCAGGCTGAGGTCCACCCCCGCCGCCCGCACGTTGCGCTGCGCCAGGTCGGAGAAGGGGCCGTTGCCGACACGGGTGGCGATGCTGACCTGTTGGCCGAGCCGACCGAGGGCGGCTGCGATCGTGCCACCTGCACCGCCTGGTTCCATGAGTGCCTTGACCGCCGTGACCTCGAAACCATGCTCGGGCAGCCTGTCCACGAAGTACATCTGATCGACGGTGGCGTCACCCACCACCAAGAACTTAGCCATGCACCTTCTTCTCCTCCCGAGGCCGTGTGCCTGGGGGACGCCCATCGTGCGCGTCGACTTTTGCCGCAGTATAGCCCCAGCCGATCACCGCAAGAGGCGGGCAAGCCCGCGGAAGGTGGCGAGATCGAGCACCTCGGCCCTTACCTTGGGATCCAGTCCCAGCTGGGCTAGGGCCGCCTCGACGTCGGGGGCATCGTCACCGGCCGCCAGCAGGTTGGCCTTGAGCGTCTTGCGCCTGTGCTTGAAGCCGTCCCGCACCAGCGCGAAGGTGCCTGGATCGGGCCTGGCATCGGGGTCGACGTCGATGCGCACGATGGCCGACGTCACCTTGGGCGGGGGAAGGAAGGCGCCTGGCGGCACCTTGCGCAGGACCCGAACCTGCCCGTGGTGGGCCACCCAGAGGCTGAGGCTGCCGTAGGCGGCGGTCCCGGGCGAGGCTGCCAGCCGGTCAGCCACCTCGCGCTGCAGCAGCACCACCAGCCGGCGGAAGCGGCCGCTGGCCAGCACCCTGGTCAGGACGGCGGTGCCGACGTTGTATGGCAGGTTGGCGACGAAGACGGCACCGGGGGTGGCCTCCGTCCAGTCCACCTCGAGCGCGTCTGCCATGCGCAGCTCCACGTTGCCGTAGGGCGCCAAGGACTCAGCCAGCACCGGCTGCAGGCGCCGGTCCAGCTCGATGGTCACCACCCTGCCTGCCCGCGCGGCCAACTCGCGGCTGAGGGTGCCAAGGCCGGCGCCGACCTCCCAGACCTCGTCATCCGGTCCCAGGTCCGCCGCCTGGACGATGGCGGCGAGGGCGCTGGCGTCCACCAGGAAGTTCTGGCCGAAGCCCTTGTCGGCGGCCAAGCCGTGGCGCGCCAACACCTCGCGCACGACGCGAGGTGAGGTGAGACGCGATGGGTTGGGATCGACTTGGGTCGGCTGGTCTGCACCGGCCGGCGCCCCTGGGGCGGCGGACACCTCAGTCGGCGCTGACGCGCTCGCTCACGACCGCTTCCAGCCGCTTGAGGGCCTGTTCTAGGTCGCTGTCTTCCACCACGGCCAGCTCGGAGGCGAGCATGACCTTGGCGTTGTCGAGGATCTCGCGCTCGGTGGCTGCCAGCCCTTTGTCAAGGTCGCGCCGGCTGAGCACGCCGATGAGGCGAGCCAGCTCGTATGCGCTGCCGCGCGCCAGGATCTCCTGCTCGGCACGGAAGCGCGGCGGCCACTGGTTGGGCAGCTTGAGGTCGCCCTTGACCAAGGCGTCGAGCAGCTGCTCCACCTCATCGGCCCCGATGGTGTGGCGCAGGCCGACCTCCTGGCCACGCAGGATGGGGACCAAGACCTCCATGTCGCCCCTGACGAAGACGATCTTCAGGTAGCGCTGGGATTCGCCCAGCACCTCTCGTGTGGTCAGTTCCTCAACGACCCCGGCGCCTTGCGAGGGGTACACGACGTGGTCGCCGACTTCGAAGCTCACGCTGCACAGGCTACCACGCGCTTCTTGCGATCTGCCGGCAAGCGAGCCTCAGATCAGGGCGGCCTGTAGCCAGGCCTGGAACGACACGAAGGCCACCACACCGCAACTGAAGCCAACGGCCGTGGTGGAGGCCAGCAGGAAGCCAGGCAGGCTCTCCATGTCCCGCCGACGGTACAGCCACCAGCCGGCCAGCCCGCCGACGACGGCTGCGACCATCAGGGTAGGCAGCCCGCCGACCAAGGGCAGGACCTGATCGGCCGGCGCACCGATGGCCAGCACGAGGGCGACGATGGCAGGCGGCAGGACGGCGCCGACCAAAGCCCCCCTGCGCCTGGCCGTCGACAAAGGGACGTTGTGCAGGAGCAAGGCGAGCAGCCACAGCACGGGGGTGGCCGCCATCGCTGCGAGCACCGCGGCCAAGCCGCTGGCCGCCAGCTGCCCGAAGGCCTCTTGGGCGAGGTTCCAGGGGCTCCAACCGAAGGAGGCGGCCAGTCGATCGCCCAGGCCAGGGCGCATGGCCTGCCTGTCGTCGCTGACGTAGAGCGCGTAGGAGCCGCCCACCTCGGTCCCGGTCCAGAACAGCCAGCTATGGCCATTCGCGTCAACGACCACGGCCGACTCCTGCACGGTCAGCGGCGACCATGCGACGGACAGGGCCTCGCCGCCGTCCCATGGGTAGCGCAAGAGGCTGCTGTCCAGCGTCAGGTAGTCGGCGCCTGAGCCTGATCCCGAGGCGGCGCTGCCGGCCGGGCGCCCAGGGCCGAGCACGCGGGCGTCGGCCGTCAGATCGTCAGCCGTCGGGCCGCTGCTGCGGTGGCTGCGTACCAGCCCATCGTCCCCGGGGAAGAGGCGCACCACGCCGCCGCTGCCATCGACGGAGGTGGTGGTCCATGGCGCACCGCCGCTGGCGGCGCCGAGGGCGACCGGGCCCCACCAGGCGCCGTCGGCGTCTTGCCCGGCCGCGTAGGCGGTCCAGTCGTCCCGGCTGCCGAAGGCGGTGGTCTCGGTCCTGCCCTCCAGCCAGGTCAGTTGGACACGGTCGGCGAGCGCGGTGGCCGACAGGCCGACCAGACGCATCTCGCTGCGGAACAGGGTGTCGACCTGGCCATCCACGCCCAGCTCGTCGATGACGGCGGCCATGCTCACGCCTCTGGCCACGAAGACCCTTGGGCCGGACGGGGTGGACACCGGCACGAGATCGAAGGCTTGCACCGAGTCGAACAGCTCGCCGCCGCCGGTCCAGTGGTAGTGGAAGCGGCCGGTCCTGAGGTCGCGTTTCGACCAGATGGCGACCAGAGGGACGTCGATGCCACCGCTGGCCGCCACCGTGCGCACCTGGGGGCCAGGGTCGAGCAGCAGTGGATCCTGCCCAGCCTCCCTCGGCAAGGCATGCACAAGGAGCGCATCATCCTGGACATGCACCAGCACCGGACGGCCTTGATCGAGGGTCAAGGCCGCCACCTCGCGTTCCTGTCCTCGGCTGAGCTGCACAGGTCGGTCGAAGCCGCCGGCGGCGGCGAAGGGCTGAGCCATGGTGATCGAGGCGCCCCATGCCAGCAACGAGATCAGGGTCGCTAGCAGGGCACGGATCGGGATGGGGACGCTGTTGGTGCTCATGCCCTGACCCTCCTACGGGCCGGTGGCTTGCCTCCCCGCTGAGCCTTGGGGTTCTTGGGGGGCAAGGCAGGCAGCTTCAGGTCGCGCCCGGCCAGGCGTGCCTCGAGTTCCCTGATCCGGTCGCGGACGGCGGCCGCCGTCTCGAAGTCCAGGTCTTCTGAAGCCTGCCACATCTGGTTCTCCAGCATCGCCAACTCCTGGCGCAGGTCGTCTTGCAGCAGCTCCCGCTCCCATGGCGCCACCACGACGGACGGCGTCTCCTCGTCGGCCCCGCTCTCCTCGCTGCGGATGACCTCCTGGATGCGTTTGCGCACGCTCTCCGGGGTGATGCCGTGCAGTTCGTTGTACGCCAACTGCTTGCTGCGGCGTCGGTCGGTCTCACCGATGGCGCTGCTCATGGCCTCGCTGACATCATCGGCGTAGAGGAAGACCTCGCCGCGCACGTTGCGGGCCGCGCGGCCGATGGTCTGGATCAGGCTGCGGGCGCTGCGCAGGAAGCCGGTCTTGTCGGCGTCCAGGATGGCCACCAGCGAGACCTCGGGCAGGTCGAGCCCTTCGCGCAGCAGGTTGATGCCCACCAGCACGTCGAAGTGGCCTAGACGCAGGTCACGGATGATGACCTGGCGCTCCATGGCGTCGATGTCGCTGTGCATGTAGCGAACCCGGATGCCCTGCTCGGCCAGGTACTCGGTCAGGTCTTCCGCCATGCGCTTGGTCAGGGTGGTGACCAGGCTGCGTTCCCCTCGCTCCGCCCGTTCGCGTACAGCGAAGATGAGGTCGTCGATCTGGCCACGGGAAGGCTTGATGGAGATCATGGGGTCGACCAGGCCGGTGGGGCGGATGACCTGCTCGACCACCTGGTCGGAGAGGCCGAGCTCGTGGTCGGCCGGGGTGGCGGAGACGAAGACCACCTGGCTGGTCCGTTCGAAGAACTCGCCCTCCTTGAGTGGGCGATTGTCCAAGGCGGCAGGCAGGCGGAAGCCGTAGTCCACCAGGGTCTGCTTCCGCGCGCGGTCGCCGTTGAACATGCCGCGGATCTGCGGGAGCATGGCGTGGGACTCGTCGAGGAAGATGATGGTGTCGTCAGGAAGGTAGTCGAGCAAGGTGTACGGCGCCTCGCCTGGACGGCGGCCGTCGAGGTAGCGCGAGTAGTTCTCGATGCCGTTGCAGTAGCCGAGGGTGCGCAGCATCTCGAGGTCGTACATGGTGCGCTCGCGAAGGCGCTGCTTCTCCAGCAGCTTGCCGAGGCCGTCGAAGTAGTCCAGGCGGTCCTTCAGGTCCTGCTCGATGGCCTCGACGGTGGGTCTCAGGGTCTCGAAGGGGGTGACGTAGTGCTTGGCCGGGAAGATGGTCAGGCCACTGAGCTCACGCAGCTCGTCGCCCGTGATCGCGTCCACCACGCTGAGCCGCTCCACCTGGTCGCCCCACAGCTCGATGCGCACCGGATCCTCGTCGTAGGCCGGCCACACCTCGATCACGTCGCCCTTGGCGCGGAAGCGGCCGGCCTGCAGCTCCACGTCGTTGCGCTCGTACTGCTGCAGCACCAGGCGCTCCAGCACCGCCTCGCGGCCGATGCGCAGGCCGGGCGTCAGCACCAGGTTGAGGGCCGCGTAGCTGTCGGGCGACCCGAGGCCGTAGATGGCTGACACCGAGGCGACCACCACCACGTCGCGGCGGCTGAGCAGGCTGCGGGTGGTGGAGTGGCGCAGGCGCTCCAACTCCTGGTTGATGTTGGAGTCCTTCTCGATGAAGAGGTCACGGGCGGGCACGTAGGCCTCGGGCTGGTAGTAGTCGTAGTAGGAGATGAACATCTCCACCGCGGCGTCGGGGAAGACGTCGCGGAACTCGGCCGCCAGCTGGGCGGTGAGGATCTTGTTCGGCGCCAGGATCAGCGCCGGCCGGCCGGTGGCCTCGATGACCTTGGCCATGGTGAAGGTCTTGCCGGTCCCGGTGGCACCCAACAGCGTCTGGTAGCGCAGCCCGTCGCCAAGGCCGCGCACCAGGCCGGCGATGGCTTCGGGCTGATCGCCCTTGGGTTCGAAGGGGGCTTGGACCTTCAGAGGCATCCCCCTATCGTAGCCCAGGGGGTCGGGTCCCCGTCGTAGCGTGGGTGGACGACGGGTCCCCGTCGTAGCGTGCGCGGACGACGGGACCCCGTCGTAGCCTGCTCGGACGACGGGACCCCGTCGTAGCATGAAGCCAACCCACCACGGGTGCCGCTGGCGCCCGAGAGGAGACCCCCATGGCCGTCCGTACCTCCACTGGCACCTGGCGCGGTGATCTGCGCTCCGGCTCAGGCACCGTCGCGCTCGGCAGCGGCGCCTTCGAAGGCCCTTACACCTTCGTCTCCCGCTTCGAAGAAGGCCCTGGCACCAACCCAGAGGAGCTGGTGGCGGCTGCCCACGGCGGTTGCTACGCCATGTTCCTGGCCAACGTGCTGGCCAGCAACGGTGCGGTCGCCGAAGAGGTGCAGGTGACGGCCAAGGTGCACCTGGGCCGCGACGACGTCGGCCCGGCGCTGACCAAGATCGAGCTGGTCTGCCGCGCCAAGGTGCCCGGCATCAGCGCAGAGGACTTCGCCAAGCACGCCGAGGCCGCCAAGGCTGGCTGCCCCATCTCCAAGGCGCTGGCATCGGTGCCGATCGAGTTGGACGCGCAGCTGGTCTAG
>CAYXJZ010000016.1:28196-49212 GCA_964465355.1 uncultured bacterium
CATCTCCAAGGCGCTGGCATCGGTGCCGATCGAGTTGGACGCGCAGCTGGTCTAGGTCCCTTCCTCGCTGTTGGGAACGTAGCATCCGTAATATTGACGGTATGCCTCATGGGCTGATAATCTTGACGGTATGCCCTACTTCGTCATCATCAGCGACCAAGGACCTGCCTGGGTCGACGGACTGCCGATGCGCGAGCAAGAGGACTGGGCAGGTCATGCCGCTTTCATGAACGCGCTCACCGAAAGCGGCTTCGTCGTCCTCGGCGGCCCGATCGGCGATCGGAGCCGCCACCGAGCGCGACTCATCGTCAGGTCGAGCAGCGAACAAGAGGTTCGGGACCGTCTCGCACGAGACCCATGGTCGGAGAAGGGCCTGCTCAAGATCGAGTCCGTCGAGGAGTGGGACGTGCTGCTGAGCAAAGAGGCCGACGACTGACCTTGCGCCAGACGTCGGGCCAGGCCTGTTCGAAGATCTTCCTGTCGATCACGCGGTCGTGGCCCCCTAGTCGCCGCCTTCGCTGGCGCTGACGGCTGCCCCGAACTGCGTGTGGTACAGCTCGGCATAGAGTCCGCCGCGGGCCATCAGCTGCTCGTGGCTGCCGCTCTGCGCCACCTGTCCGTGGTCGATGACCACGATGCGGTCGGCGCCCTGGATGGTGGACAGCCGGTGGGCGATGACGAAGGTGGTGCGGCCACGCATGAGTACATCGAGCGCCGCCTGCACCAAGGACTCCGACTCGCTGTCCAGCGAGGAGGTGGCCTCGTCCAGCACCAGGATGCGGGGATCCTTGAGCAGTGCACGGGCGATGGCGATGCGTTGTCGTTGGCCGCCTGAGAGCTTGACGCCGCGCTCGCCCACCAGCGTGCTGTAGCCGTCAGGGAAGTGACGTACGAACTCGTCGGCGTTGGCCGCCTTGCAGGCGGCGATCACCTCGCTGTCGCTGGCGCTGGGATCGCCGTAGCGCACGTTCTCGGCGATGCTGCCCGAGAACAGCTGCGTCTCCTGCGGCACCATGCCGATGTGCCTGCGCAGCTCGCGCAGGTCGAGCTCGCGCAGGTCGACGCCGTCCAGCAGCACGCGGCCCTCGGTGGGATCGTAGAAGCGGGGGATGAGCGCCGCGATGGTGGTCTTGCCTGCGCCGGACGGGCCGACCAGCGCCACCACCTCGCCAGGCTGGGCTTCCAGCTCGATCCCGTCCAGTACCCATTCGTCGCCGCGGTCGGGGTAACGGAAGCGCACGTCGTCGAAGCGCACATGGCCGCGCACCTCACCGAGGGGTCGGGGGTCGGAGCGGATGGGCAGGTCGCTCTGGGTGTCCAGCATCTCGAAGACCCGCTTCGAGGCGCCGGATGCCGCTGCCGCCTGGGCGTAGAGGTCGGTGAAGCTGCCGATGGAGCCGGCGACGGTGACGGTGAGCAGCAGGAAGGTGATGAGGTCGCCGGGCGGCAGCTCACCCGCCAGCGCGAGGCGCCCGCCGTACCACAGCACCGCGCCGGCGCCCAGCATGAAGGCCATGATCACCGAAGGCACGAAGTAGGCGCGGGCCGTGGTGCGGCGCATGGCGCTGCCGAAGGCCTGGTCGATGGCCGCCCCGTAGCGGCGCGATTCCTCGTCCTCTGCGGTGAAGGAGTGCACCACCCGCACGCCGGAGATGGCCTCCTCTGCACGGGCGTTGGCGGCCGCCAGCTGGTCCTGGAACAGGGTGCTGACCCGGCTCAGCCTGCGGCCGAAGAGCGCTGCCGCCACCACGACCGGCGGCAGCGCGGCCAGCATGACCAGCGCCAGCTTGCCGTTGATGACGAAGAGCACGGTCAGACCGCCCACCATCGTCACCGATTGGGTGACGAACTGCACCAGCACGCTGGAGACGGCGTTCTGGATGGTGGCGATGTCGGCGGTGAGGCGCGAGGTGATCTCGCCGGTCTGGCGGGACTCGAAGAAGCGCAACGACAGCCGGATGAGGTGGTCGAAGAGGCCGCGGCGCATGTCGGCCACCACCTTCTCGCCCACGTAGCCCAGCTGGTAGACGCGCACGAAACTGGTCAGCGCGTTGGCGGCGAAGACCACCAGCAACAGCAGGGCGATGCGATTGAGGTCGGCGTTGGTGGCCGGCCCGGTGGCGGGATCGGCGCTGCGCATCCAGCCCATCAGATCGCTGCCACCGGCGCCGAAGGCGGTGTTGAAGAGCTGACCGACGGCTACGGGGAAGACCAGGAACAGCAGGCTGCCTGCGGTGCTGGCCAACAACGCAAGCCACAGCCTCAGTTGGTAGGGACGGGCATAGCCGTAGAGGCGCCTCAGCGCGTTGAACTCGATGGAGCGTTGCCCCTGCTGCTGGTCTGCACGCCCCGTCGCGCCGCTGGGGCCCGACGAGGCGGAGGATGAACGGGTGCGGAACACGTGGGCAGTCTACGTCCTGAGTGGCTGACTCAGGATAGTGCTGCGGGGCCCTTGGCGCGGGTGGCGACCCAGAGGCGCCCCCTGGCGCGCCGCTGCGATCAGCCTTTCACGGCCCCGGCCGTCAGCCCTTCCACGATGCGTGCCTGGAAGATCAGCACCAGCACGATCAGCGGTACCGTCACCACCACGGCGGCCGCCATGATCTCGCCGAAGGGCTGCTGCCTGGCGATCTGACCGCTGAACAGGGCGATGGCCACCGGCACGGTGCGTGCGGTCGGTGCGATGCTGGTGAAGGTCAGGGCGAAGAGGTACTCGTTCCATGCCTGGATGAAGGCCAGCAGGCCGGTGGTGACGAGGGCCGGTGCGGTGAGCGGCAGCAGGATGGTTCGGAAGGTCTGCATCATGGTGGCGCCGTCGACCTGGGCTGCCTGCAGCAGGCTGGTGGGCAGCGCGCGGAAGAAGGATGTCAGCACCCACACCGTGAACGGCAGCGTGAAGATCATGTAGGAGAGGATCATCGAGGCGATGGCGGGCAGGTTGAGCAGGTTGATCACGGCGTAGAGGCCGGCCAGCACCGCGATCTGCGGGAACATCGTCATGGCGAGGATGAGGTAGAGCGAGGGTGTGCGGCCGCGGAAGCGCAGCTTGCCGAGGGCGAAGCCGGCGAAGGCCCCCACCGTCAAGCTCAGGGCCGTCACAGCAAGGCTCACCACCACGCTGTTGACCAGGCCGCGCATGAACTGGGTGTTGGCGAAGACCGCACGGAAGTTCTGCAGTGTCGGGTTCTGCGGCCAGTAGGTGGCCGGCGTCTGGATGAGTTCTGCCTGGGTCTTCAGCGCCGAGTTGATCGCCCAGTAGAAGGGGAAGACCAGGTAGATGAAGATGAACACGATCAGCAGCAGGAAACCCAGCTGACCGAGCAGCTTGCCGATGCGCTTAGTCGTCATCGCGGTTCACCCCAAGGCCGCGGATGTAGATCACCGCGAAGACGAAGATGATGATGAAGATGATCACGGAGGCGGCCGACGACATGCCGACGTTGCGCGCCGCGATGAGCTGGTAGTAGGCGTAGCTGGCCATGGAGTAGCGCTGCTCGCCGTAGACCACCTGGAAGAGGTCGAAGACCCGCAGGGCGTCGAGGGTGCGGAAGACCAAGGCCACCGCCAGGGTGGGCAGCAGCATGGGCAGGGTGACGGAGATGAACTGCCTGACGCGGTTGGCGCCGTCCATCTCGGCCGCCTCGTAGAGCTCCTTGGGGATGGTGGCCAGCCCTGCCAGCAGCAGCAGCGCCATGAAGGGCGTGGTCTTCCACACGTCGATCATGACCATGCTGGGGATCTGCAGGCTGGCGGTCTGCAGGAAGGCGAAGTTGCCGTCGCTGAAGCCGAGGTCGCTGAGGAAGGTGTTGAAGAAGCCCGCCCTGGTGGGTTGCAGCATCCATTCCCAGATGCGGGCGGAGACCACCGTGATGATGGCCCAAGGCACCAGCATGGTGGCGCGCATGATGCCGCGCCCGCGGAAGCGGGTGGCCAGCGTGAGCGCGATGACCAGGCCGAGCAAGGTCTCCAGCCCCACCGAGATGACCGTGAAGCGGGTGGTGTCCCACATGGCGCGCACGAAGTCGGCGCTGGTGGCCCCCAGCACGTAGCGCCGCCCGAAGAGGTCGAAGCTGGCCAGGGCGTCGTATGGCATGGGCGTGGCCAGGCGCCGCAGGAACAGCCGTGGGTTCTCGTAGACCCTTGCGCCGTCGCGCATGACGACGGCGCCGTCTGCGTCCGTCTGCGGCGGCTGCACCCGTAGGGTCATGGACAGCAGTCGCCGGTAGTTCTCGAAGCCGACGGCCTCGGGCGCGGCAGCCTCGGCGCCGGCAGCGAAGCGCTCGTTGGTGAAGCTGGACACGAACACCCTGCCGAGGGGATAGATCGCCACCACGGCGATGATCAGGAAGGATGGCAGCAGCAGCCAGAGGGCCGTCCGCTCCTCGCCCTGTGTCAGGCGCGCGGGGCGGCGCGGTCTTGGCTTCGGCGTCGCGATCACGGTATGGGCCTCCTCGCAGCGGCTGCGCAGCGAGTGCGGCGCGCCTGGATGCTTCGGTGATGACGGCGGCTGCTAACGAAAAGGGGCCGGCCAAATGGCCGGCCCCCCTCCTGCAGGTAGGGCGTGCGCCATCGCACGCCGCCTGCCGTCAGGGCTGGCCGGTGGGGAAGCCTGTGAGCGCCTGCAGGTCGATCTCCAACAGGGCCATGGCCGTCTCCGCATCCTCTGCGCCGGTCAGCACACTGTGCACGGCACGGTAGAAGGCGCTGGAGACCTGCGCGTAGTTGGGGGCGGTGGCGGTGGAGGGACGGGCGACGGCGTTGATGAAGACGTCGTAGAGCGAGCCGAAGAAGGGCACCGCTTCCAGCACGTCGGCGTCCTGGTAGAGCGCCATGATCGTCGGGTTCAGCGAGCCGACGACGGCGCGGGTCTTCTGCTCGTCGTAGGAGGCGAGGAACAGCGCGAAGTCGGCTGCCGCCTGCGGGTTCTGGCTGTAGCGGCTGACGCCGAGCTGCCAGCCGCCAAGGGTGGCGGCTGGGGTGCCGCCGGCAGCGTCGCCGGCAGGCAGCGGGCTGACGTCGAAGAGGCCGGCCACGGCCGAGTCAGCGCCATTGCCCAAGGAGTAGGCGTATGGCCAGTTGCGCATGAAGGCGGCGTTGCCCGCCTGCCACATGTTGCGCGCGTCCTCTTCACCGAAGCCGGTGACCCCGGGCGGGCTGATGGTGCCTACCCAGGAGGCGGCCAGGTCGATGACCGACACGGCGTTGGGGTTGTTGATGGTGATGACGCCGGCTGGGCTGATCACGCTGCCGCCGTTGTTCGACGCCACCCACTCCAAGGCGTCGCAGGTGAGGCCCTCGTAGGCGTTGCCTTGCCAGACGAAGCCCCAGAAGTCGGCGTTCCCTGCTGCACGCTCGCCGTCCTGGATGGTCTGGGCAGCGGCGGTCAGCTCGCTCCAGGTGGTCGGCGGCCCGTCGAAGCCGTACTTCTCGAGCAGGTCGGTGCGGAAGTAGAGCAGGCCGGCGTCGGTGAACCAGGGGATGGCGATGAGGCGGCCGTCCACCGTGTTGTTCTCGACGATGGCAGGGAAGTGCTCGCCCACCACGTCTGCCGCGCCGTACTCGAAGAGGTCGACGAAGTGCACGGCCAAGTCGCCCGGCCAGATGACGTCGATCTGGTAGACGTCCACCTCGGTGGACTGCGCCTGGAAGAACTGCAGGTAGAGGCCAAGCCGATCGTCGGCCAGGTCGGGGGTGTCGAGCACCCGGATGGTGACGCCGGGGTTGGCGGCCATGTAGCGCTGGGCGGCCGCCTGGACCAGCTCCAGCTCTTGACCGACGGCACCGGCAGCGACGGTGATGGTCTGCCCGAAAGCGACACCGATCACCGAAGCCAACAGCAGGACGAAGGCGATGAGGGACTTACGCATCATGTTTCACCTCTTCATGGAACAGGAACCCAAGAAAAAAGGAGACAGCCGGCCTTGCGGGTGCGCCCATCATAGTCGAATATCGCCAGACACTGCAACATGATCGCTCGACATCGAGCGAGATCGGCAGGCAGGGAGCGGTCGAATGAAGCGACAGCGACGTGTCGGATGAGGCTGTGTCTAGAGAGCCCCGCGGGGTATCAGGTGCCGCAGCCAGGCCTGCAGATCGGCCTCGTCGTACGGCCTCGTCATGCGATCGGCCTTGGGCCTTGGCCAGCGCGGCAGCAGCCTCGGCCTGGCCTCGCCAAGCAGCAGGACGGGGACATGCGCGCCTTCGCTGCGGCGGCGCAGCGCACCGAGGAAGGACCACGGCCTCAGGCGCTCGTCGAGGATGACGGCGCTCGGCCTGAGCTGCTCGAAGGCGAGCGAGCCCTCGTCCAAGCTGGCGAAGACCTCTGGCCGCACCCCGATCCTGAGCAGGGCGAGGCGCAGCACCCTCGCCTCATGCTGGTCGGCGATCAGCAGCAGCACCAAGGCGGGCGCGACGGCGTCCTGCACGGGCCCCACCATGCCCGCCTCGGACAGCTCAGCCAACAGGGCCAGGGTGCGGCCCTCTGGCAGTTCGACCTCGGCGGCCACCGCCCTCGCGGTCCTTCGGCCATCGAGATGGCCGAGCACCTCCCATGCCTCGGCGGGCAGGGCCATCTGGGTCGGATCGCCCGTCTGCACCAGCACTGCCTCGGGGTTCATGGTCAGGCCAGAGGCGCTCTGGCCTTCGGCGACCTCGAGCAGCACGCGCATGGCGTCGACCGTGTGGCCGCTTGGCGGCAGCGGTGATCGACCGCCCTCCGAGAAGCTGAAGTGCCCGCTGCGCCAGGTCACCAGCTCCGTCACCACCTCGATCACCTGCTGCTCGACGGCCCGTGCCAGCTGCGCCTCGTCGATCCAGCCGCGCTCGACGGCCGCCGCCCCGATGGGGGGCCTTCCCCCGACGGATGTCTGGTTGGCCAGCAGCGTCTGCACCTGGCCGAGGCTGAGCAGATCGAGCTTGATGAGCATCTCACCCAGCTGCGTGCCGCCATCGAGTCGCGCGTCGCACAGGGCGCCAGACTCGAACCAGAGGCTGGCCTGCCTGCCCCTGCGTTCGACCTCGAGCGCGCCCGTCTTGCGGCCGCCCACCACCACCTGGAACACGTCCGCCAGCAGCACGTCGCGCAGCGAACCGCTGATCACCGCCCGCCCCCCTCGTCGAGGACGCCGTCCTCCGGCTCGTCGTCGAAGAGCCCGGATGCCAGGTTGGCCGGCGGCCTCAGGCCGAGGTGCTGGTAGGCCAGCTCGGTGGCCACCCGCCCTTTGGAGGTGCGCTGCAGCAGCCCCCGTTGGATGAGGAAGGGCTCGTGCACCTCCTCCAAGGTCACGCGGTCCTCGCCCACCGACGTGGCAAGGGTGTCGAGGCCGACGGGGCCGCCTGCGTAACGCTCGACCACCGTGCTGAGCACCGCTCTGTCGCGCTGGTCGAGGCCAGCCTCGTCCACGCCCAGCTCGGCCAGCGCCATGCGGGCGCGCGCCAGGGTGATGCTGCGGTCGCCGGCCACCTCGGCATAGTCGCGCACCCGCCGAAGCAGGCGCTTGGCCACCCGCATGGTGCCGCGGGCCCGGCGGCCCACCTCCATGGAGGCGGCCTCATCGATCTCCAGGCCGAGCAGCCTTGCGTCACGGCGCACGCCTTCGGCCAGCTCCTCGTCGGCGTAGTAGGCCAGGTGCTCGATGATGCCGAAGCGTGAGCGCATGGGTCCTGTGATCAGGCCGGGCCGGGTGGTGGCGCCCACCAGGGTGAAGCGGGGCAGGTCGAGGCGGATGGTGCGGGCAGCCGGTCCTTGGCCTAGCACGATGTCGATCTTGTAGTCCTCCATGGCCGGGTACAAGTGCTCCTCGGCCACCCGGCCGAGCCGGTGGATCTCGTCGATGAACAGCACGTCGCCCTCTTCGAGGGCGTTGGTGAGGATGGCGGCCAGGTCGCCCGGCTTCTCGATCGCCGGGCCGCTGGTCACGCGCAGGCCGACCCCCAGCTCGTAGGCGATGATGTGCGCGAGGGTGGTCTTGCCCAAGCCGGGCGGGCCGTATAGCAGGACGTGGTCCAGCGCCTCGCGCCTGGACTTCGCTGCCTCCAGGTACACCGCGAGCTTCTCTTTGAGGCGTCGCTGCCCGACGTAATCGGCGAGCGTCGTCGGCCGCAGGGCACCATCGTCCACCCGACCAGGCTAGCACGCCCTCCTCATCGTCCCTGGCGCAGCTGTGGCGCCGATGCCACGGTCGACACACGGCGGGGGTAGCATGCCCTGTTAGCCCAAGGCGCCGGAGGGAACATGCCCACCTTCACCATCCACGTCGGTCCCGAGACGCGCGAACTGCCGATCGTCGACATCGGCCCCGTCTCGGTGGCCTTGCTCAACCTCCTTGGCGACACCGCTCTGACGGAGGCCGCCGCCGACCTCTTGGCCAAGCGCGTGCCTGCCGGGGTCGAGGTGCTCGTCACCCCCGAGGTCAAGGCCGTGCCCCTTGCCCACGCCCTCAGCCTGCGCACCGGCCTGCCATACGTGGTGGTGCGCAAGACCCGCAAGCCCTACATGGTGGGCGCGGTGGAACGCAAGGTCATGTCCATCACCACCGGCAAGCCCCAGGACCTCGTCATCGACGGCGCCGACGTGCCCAAGCTGCAAGGACGTGGGGTCGCGGTGGTCGACGACGTGGTCTCCACCGGCGGCACCCTCGCCTCGCTGGGCGAGCTGCTGGAAGAGGTCGGCGCCCGCTACCTCGGCACGATGGTGGTGTTCACCGAAGGGGACCAGCGCGACGACGTGGTGGCGCTAGGCCACCTGCCGCTGTTCCCGTCCGTTGCCGCAGGGGCGAGCATGGCCGCGGTCGACCATGACGCCGAGAGAACCCCATCAGGCACGCATTGAGGTCGGGCAGGGACCAGCCATGAGCGAGTACGACGACGCCAAGGAGCGCATCAGAGCCCGAGTCGACATCGCCCAGGTGGTGGGGGAGACGGTGGTGCTCAAGCCGGCGGGGCGTGGCCAGCTCAAGGGCCTGTGCCCCTTCCACAGCGAGCGCACGCCCTCCTTCCACGTGCACGTCGAGCGCGGCTTCTTCATCTGTTTCGGCTGCGGCGCCAAGGGCGACGTCTTCCAGTTCGTCATGCAGAGCCAGGGCATCGAGTTCGGCGAGGCCCTGCGCCTGCTCGGCGACCGGGTGGGCATCGAGGTCAGGGGCGCTCCAGGCGGTGGCCGACGGCGACGCGACCTGCTCGACGTCAACCAGCTCGCGCTCGACTACTTCAGGGCGGCGATGCCAGGCTCAGCCGCCGAGGCCTATCTCCGTGAGCGCGGCCTCAGTGACGAGGTCATCCGGGACTGGGAGCTGGGCTACGCCCCCGGCGGCTGGGACGGGCTGCTCAAGCTGGCCTTGACGCAGGGCGTGCGCGACGAGGGCCTGCTCGAGGCCGGTCTGCTCAGCGAGAACGAGCGTGGCCGGCGCTACGACCGCTTCCGTGAGCGGGTCATGTTCCCGGTGCGCGACGGGCTCGGTCGCCTGGTCGGCTTCGGAGGCAGGGTGCTCGACGACAGCCTGCCCAAGTACCTCAACACCCCTGAGACGCCTCTGTTCAAGAAGGGCGAGCTGCTCTATGGCCTCGACAAGGCGAGGGCCCAGATCCGCGCCGTCGGAGAGGTGCTGGTGGTCGAGGGCTACATGGACGTGTTGGCGCTGCATCAGGAGGGCTTCGGTCACGCCGTCGCAGCGCTCGGCGCCAACCTGACGCGCGAGCAGGCCGATCTGCTCGCCCGTTTGGACGTGAACCGTGTGCTGCTGGCCTTCGACGCTGACGAAGCCGGCCAGAAGGCCGTCTTGGCCGGCCTGGAGCAGAGCGTAGGGCGGCGCTTCCTGGTGCAGTCGGTGCGTCTGCCAAGCGGCAAGGACCC
Source organism: uncultured bacterium (assembly GCA_964465355.1). Taxonomy (GTDB): domain Bacteria; phylum Deinococcota; class Deinococci; order Deinococcales; family Trueperaceae; genus JAABTL01. The sequence goes on from CAYXJZ010000016.1 coordinate 38,047, forward strand.
GGCGGACGCGGTGCTCGGCGGGGGGCGAGAGGCCTTCGCCGCCGCCCTGCGCAGCGGTGTCTCCGAGGTGACCTTCCGTTTCGAGCGGGTGCTCGCCCAGCACGACGTGAGCGATCCGAAGGGCCAGCGCGCCGTGCTGCTCGAGCTGCTGCCCGCCATGCAGCCCCGCGACGTGGTCGACCCGGTGGCGGCCGAGCTGCGGAGGCTGGTGGTCGACCACCTTGGCCTCGACCCGCAACGGCTGGATGCCTGGCTGGTCTCGCAACGGCCACAGCGGCTCGACGAGACCTCGGTGCGCGGCTTGCGGCGGCGCGAGGCCGACCTCAGCCCGCTGCGTTGGCTGGAGCTCGAGGTGGTGGCCTTGCTGCTGCTCGAACCCGAACGCCTTCAGGAGCGCACCCGCCTTGCCCTCGCCGCCCTGCCGATGGAGAGCATCGACTCGGAGCTGGTGGCCTTCGCCGAGCTCTGTGAGCGGGTGCGCTGGCAGGACGCCGAGGTGGTGGCCGCCCTGCAGGCCCGCGACGGTTCGGAACGGGTGCTGGAGCGGCTGGTCTCCCACGCCGCTGCAGCCGCCGAGGACAGCAAGCCCGACGTGGAGCTGCGCCTCGCCCAACTGCTGTCCCGCGTGCGGGAGCATCACGTCGAGGCCGGCCGCCAGGCACGGCAGGCTCAGCTCATGTCGCGGTGGCAGGCGATGGCGGATGAGGCGCACGACCCGGAGGTGCCGCGGGCCAGCTTCGACGCAGCGTGGGCGGAGCTGGCCCAGGTGCAGGAGGCCTTGGCAGCCAGGGAAGGGGAGCGGCGCCTGCGGTCGGCGCAGACCCTGCGGCGCATCGCGAGCCGCCGTAGGAAGGGCTGAGGCTGACAGGCACGGCTGCCGGCCGCTACGAAGCCCATCTTGGACCTGAGAAGATGGTTCCTCGTGCCGGCCGGACTCGATTGACACCCCGGAAGGGCCGTTGCTATGCTCGGAAGCGCTGCGTGTGAGGCGCGAGATGTTCCGTCACAGCGCGTTTTTTTGTGCCTCGTCCACCGCGAATCCCATGGAAGTGACCCCGTGCGGCTCGTCTGCGCGGCTGTGTGTCGAAAGGAGGGCAGCTTGGAAGCTCCACGAGAGCAACTCCTCCAGGACCTGATCCGCCACGAGAAGAACGTGGCTGCCAAGGTCGACGAGGCCCGTGCCGAGGCAGAGCGCATCATCCTGCAGGCTCGTAGTGAAGCCCGTGAACGTATCGAAGGCGCCAAGAGCAAGGCCGAGGAGGATGCGAAGTCCTTGGCCGAGTCGGCTGAGCGGGAGAGCCAGGAGGCGCGCGGCCGGATCGTGGCCGAGGCCGATGCCGCCATCACCCATCTCAAGGCTCAGGCCGAGACCCATCGAGCTCGGGCGGTGGCCGCCGTGCTGGAGCAGGTCCTGCCATGATCACCCCGATGGACCAGCTCTTGATCGTGGGGCGCAAAGGCGCCGTCCACGACGTGCTGGTCTCCTTGCAAAGCCTCGGCGTGATGCAGGTGGACCGCCTCGACCCCGGGGACGAAGGGCTGGAGCGCTTCCGGCCTTCAGCGGCCGACATCGAGCGCAAGGCAACGTGGGACCGCGTCGTCGGCCGCACCCAGTCCTTGCTCGACGCCATGGGCGTGGGCGGCGAAGTGCCAACCGCCGGCAAGAGCGACCTGCCGAGCGACCCTGACGCCGTGGCCGAGCGGGTCGACGCGGTCGCCTCCCAGGTCGAGGCCCTGCTGGTCGAACGCGGCCAGCTCGCCGACGACCTGAGCACCATCCGCACCTACCTGCCCACCTTCCGGGACCTGGCGCCCACCTTGGCCGAGCTGGAAGGCAGCCGCTACCTGCACGGCGCCGCCACCCTGCTGGGCACGGATGCCGTCCCCGCGGTGGTCGCCGACCTGCGCGCCGCCCTGGGCGGGCGGGCCGTGACCGAGACGAGGGAGCGCGGCAAGCAGACGGCGCTGATCGTGGCTGTGCCCAAGGACGATGTGGCCCTGTTGCGCAGCACCCTGGCCAAGCACGGCCTGGCCGAGCTGCAGCTTCCCGAGCCATACCGCTCCATGGGCATGGCCAAGGCCGTGCACACCATGGAGGAGCGGGTGCTCGGCCTGCCCAAGCGACAGGCGACCATCGAGGACGAGCTGCGCAAGCAGGCTCTGCAGCACGGCCCCCGGCTCAAGGCGTTGCTGCAGGCAGCACGCAACCACCAGGCCAGGCTCGAACGCTTAGGCGACTTGGCCGAGGGTCGCTACGCCTTCGCCCTCCAAGGCTGGGTGCCAAGCGCCGAACGCGCCCGTGTGGTGGAGGCCCTGCGCAAGCAGTTCGGCGACGAGCTGCTCACCAGCCACCGCCAGGCCGACGCGCATCACGACCACCATGCGCCGGTCAAGCTCGACAACCCCGCCTGGATCAGACCCTTCCAAGGCCTGTTGGCGCTGTTCGCACCGCCCGCCTACGGCAGCTTCGACCCAAGCTGGACCTTGGCCGTGTTCTTCCCGCTGTTCTTCGGCATCGTGGTGGGCGACATCGGCTTCGGCCTGATGTTCGGCACCATCGCCCTGCTGCTGCGACGGCGCGGGGCCAAGGGCAAGAGCCTCGACCTCGGACCGCTAGGCATCGTCATCCCCGCCGAGCGCCTCAGCCCCATCGCCACCGTCATCTTCTGGTGCGCCGGCTGGTCAGTCGTCTGGGGCTTCCTCTACGGCGAGTTCTTCGGCAACTTCCTCGAGCATTGGCCTGCTTCCAAGCCGGTCTTCTACACCCCGCTGCACCACGACGCCGGTTACGGCTGGATCGAGATCATCCTCTTCCGGGTCGAGGTCTTCACCCCGCTGCTGGTGATGTCCATCGGCTTCGGCGTGCTGCAGGTCCTCGGCGGCTGGCTGATCCGCACCATCTACGGCATCAAGCACGGCGACATGAAGCACATCTACGAAGGCGTCGGCATGTTCGTCGGTCTCGCCTCCATGGTGCTCTTCGCCACCGCCATGCTCACGGAGAACCTCAACCCGGTCGTGCTCGGCGCCGTCGGCATCGGCCTCGGCGTCTTCCTGCTCTGCACGGTGCTGGCCAAGATGCCGCTGATGCTGGTGGAGCTGATCTCGAACTCGGGCAACATCCTGAGCTACCTGCGACTCTTCGCCGTTGGCCTGTCGGCCGCCTTGGTGGCCAACCTGGCCACCAACCTGGGCTTCGCCATCGCCGGCACCCTCCCTGTCATCGGGCCCATCCTGGGTATCGTGGCGGGTCTGACGGTGCACCTGGTGGCCCTCGCCCTCACCATCATCGGGCATACGCTGCAGCCCTTGCGACTGCAGTATGTCGAGTTCTTCACGAAGTTCGGCTTCTACGAAGCCTCGGGCCGGCCTTACCAGCCGTTCAAGTTCCTCGGAGGAAAGTCATGATCAAGCAAGTCACCCGTGTCCTAGGCCTCACCGTCCTCGCCGCCCTCTTCGCCAGCTTCGCCCTCGCCCAGGGTGGCGAAGGCGCCTCGATCGGCGTCGGCCTGATCGCCGTCGGCGCCGCGCTGGCCATCGGCCTCTCGGCCATCGCCGTAGGCATCGCCCAGGCCGCCATCGGCAGCGCTGGCGCCGGCGTGCTGGTCGAGCGCCCGCAGGCCTTCGGTCAGATCCTGATCTACCTGGTCATCCCCGAGACGCTGATCATCTTCGGATTCGTCATCGCGTTCTTCCTCAACGGCCACATCGGTTGAGTATCGTGTCTGACCTATCGGCTTTGCTCGATCGCGAGGCCGGTGCTGAGATCGAAGGCATCCTTTCCGAGGCGCGGCAACGCGCCTCGGAGATCGCTGACGAAGCCCAGCGCGAGGCCGAGCAACTGTTGGCTCAGCGCCGCAGGACCGCCGAGACCCAGCGAGAGGCCACCCTGGTTCGGGCGCAGAGCGCCGCGCGCCTCGAGGCCTCCGCGGTGAAGCTGCGTGCCCAGCACGCGGCCGTGGCATCGGTGTTCGATGCGGCCAAGGAGCAGCTCTCCGCGATGGCGGCCGATCCCAGCCGCTACACCGAGCTGCTCAAGTCCCTCATGACCGAGGCGGTGGACGCCCTTGGCGGCGCCAGCGCGGTCGCCACCGTGCAGGTGGCCCCTTCGGACGTCGGCCTGGCAGGCGAGGTCGCCAAGGCCATCGGCGTCGAAGCCAAGGTCGTCGCCTCCGAGGCCGTGAGCGGTGGCGTACGCCTGACCTCCAAGGATCGCAGCGTGGTGGAGAACACCCTCAGCCAGCGCTTGGAGGCCTTGGAAGGCGAGCTGGCCTCGCGCGTCTCCAGCCTGCTCTTCGGCGACGTCACGGAGGCCTGAGGCCATGAGCGCGGACTACGGCTACCTCAACGCGCGTGTGCGCGGCCTGCGCTCCAGGTTGTTGCCGCCCGGCTTCATGGCCGAGCAGCTCGACAGCCCTGGGTTCGCCGGCTTCACCACCGCCCTTGCCCAGACCACATACGGGCGTGACCTCGAGGAGGCCCAGGCCGAAGGCAGCGGCTTGTCGGCCGTCGACACCGCGCTGGCGCGCAGCTTCGTCCGCACCACCCGCGGCCTGTTGCGTCAGGCAGACGGTCGACCGCGCGAGCTGATCGCCCTGCTGCTCAGGCGCTACGACCTGGCCAACCTCAAGTCCGTCGTCCGCGCCCGCCATGCAGGGCGCGATGGGGAAGACGTCCTTGCTGCGGTGCTGCCTGCCGGCGAGCTGGACATGCCGGTGCTCAAGGCCATGGCCGAAGCCCCCGACCTGCCCTCCGCCGCTCAGGTGCTGGCGCTGTCCGGTCACCGACTGACCGAGGCCTTCCGCAAGGCAGCTGCCGCCTACGCTTCCGACCAGGACCTGCTGGTCTTCGAGGTGGCGCTCGATCAGGCCTTCTACCAAGGCTTGATCGCGGACGCCGAAGAGCTCGGCGCGCCTCCCGCCTTCCAGCGCTACGTGGCCAACGAGGTCGACGCGGCCAACCTGCGCACCGCCCTCAAGCTGCGTGGACGCGAGGGCGACCCACGTCGTTTCTTCGTCCCGGGCGGCAGGGCCGTCGGCCTGCAGCTCTTCACCGAGTTGGCTGGGCAACCCCAAGGCACGCCCCTGCCGCAGTTGCGACCCCCCTTCACCGAGCTGGCGGATGCGACCAGCCTCGGCGAGGTCGAGTCCCGGCTGCGCAGCGCCCAGGACGTGCAGGCCGGGCGCCTCGCCACCGACCCGTTGGACATCGGCCTGGTGACCCAGTACCTGCTGCGCAAGGAGCAGGAGACCGCTCAGCTGCGGCTGCTGGCCAGGGGCAAGTACTACGGCGTGCCGCGCGAGGCGCTGGCCAAGGAGATGGGCGATGCCTAGGATGCTGGTCGTCACCGACGCAGAGACCGCCATCGGCTTCCGCCTGGCCGGCGTTGAGACGCTGGAGACCGACAGCGAGAGCATCGGTCACGCCCTCGAGCAGGCCATCCTCAGCGACGACTACGGGTTGGTGGTGGTGGACGAGGGCCTGTTGGCCGACCCGCTCAAAGCCACCGAGCGCGTCATGCGTGGGCGCGACCTGCCTGTGCTGCTGCCCATGCCGGGCCTGTCAGCGGCGTTCGACCACGACAGCGACGCCACCGCCTACATGAAAGACCTGGTCCGCAGCGCGATCGGGTTCGATATCAAGCTTGACTGAGTGCGCGGCGCGCAGCGCCGCGTTTGACAAAAGGAACACTGGAGGCTTCATGGCCATCGAAGGCAAGATCCAACGCATCTCCGGACCGGCGGTCATCGCCGAGGGGATGATGGGCTCCCGCATGTTCGACATCGTGCGCGTGGGCAATGAGAACCTGATCGGCGAGATCATCCGGCTCGACGGCGACACAGCCTTCGTCCAGGTCTACGAGGACACCGCCGGCCTCAGGGTGGGCGAACCGGTGGTCTCCACCGGCCTGCCCCTGGCCGTAGAGCTCGGGCCCGGCATGCTGAACGGCATCTTCGACGGGATCCAACGTCCGCTTGACAAGATCCAGGCGGCCTCTGGCACCTACATCGACCGCGGCATCGTGGTGAACTCGCTCTCGCGCGAGGCGACCTGGGCCTTCAGCCCCACCGCCAAGGTCGGCGACGAGGTGCAAGGCGGCCAGTCCATCGGCACCGTGCCCGAGTTCACCTTCACCCACAAGATCCTGGTGCCCCCGCGCGTCTCCGGCAAGATCAAGACCATCGCCGAGGCGGGCTCCTACACCATCGACCAGGTCGTCGCCACGCTGGAGGACGGCACCGAGATCCGCATGTACCACCCCTGGCCCGTGCGTCAGCCACGCCCGGTCGCCAAGAAGCTCGACCCTGTCACCCCCTTCTTGACCGGCATGCGCATCCTCGACGTGCTCTTCCCCCTGGCGATGGGCGGCACGGCGGCCATCCCCGGGCCCTTCGGCTCGGGTAAGACCGTCACCCAGCAGTCGGTGGCCAAGTTCGGCAACGCCGACATCGTGGTCTACGTGGGTTGCGGCGAGCGCGGCAACGAGATGACCGACGTGCTGATCGAGTTCCCCGAGCTGGAAGACCCCAAGACCGGCAACCCGCTCATGCAGCGCACGGTGCTCATCGCCAACACCTCCAACATGCCGGTGGCCGCCCGCGAGGCCTCCATCTACACCGGCATCACCCTGGCCGAGTACTTCCGCGACCAGGGCTACGGTGTGTCGCTGATGGCCGACTCCACCAGCCGCTGGGCCGAGGCCCTGCGTGAGATCAGCTCCCGCCTCGAGGAGATGCCAGCCGAGGAGGGCTACCCGCCCTACCTGTCCTCGCGCCTTGCCGCCTTCTACGAGCGCGGCGGCCGCGTGACCACCATGGCCGGTGACGAAGGCGCCGTGTCGATCATCGGCGCCGTCAGCCCCGCCGGCGGCGACTTCTCCGAGCCCGTCACCCAGGCCACCCTGCGCATCACCGGCTGCTTCTGGGCGCTGGACGCCGGCCTGGCCCGCCGCCGTCACTTCCCGGCCATCAACTGGAACCGGTCGTACTCGCTGTTCACTGGCATCCTCACGCCCTGGTATCGGGAGAACGTCGCGCCCGACTACCCCGAGCTGGTGGAGCGCGCCGTGACCCTGCTGCAGCGCGAGAGCGACCTGCAGGAAGTGGTGCAGCTCGTCGGCCCCGACGCCTTGCAGGACCAGGAGCGCCTCATCATCGAGGCCGGCCGCATCCTGCGGCAGGACTTCCTGCAGCAGAACGGCTACGACCCCATCGACGCCTCCTGCTCCATGAGCAAGGCCACCGGCATGCTGCGCATGATGCTGAAGTTCTACGACGTGGCCCAAGCCGCCCTCGACGCCGGCTCCACCGTGGACGAGATCCTGGCGCAGCCGGTCGTCGAGAAGATCAACCGATCGCGCTACGTCGCAGAGGGCGAGTTCAACGCCTACCGTGACGAGGTCATCGCTTCGCTGGACGGCGCCTTCGCCGTGTCGGCCTGAGTCCGGGAGCATCATGACGACCAAGAACCTGCTCAAGAAGGAATACACCGAGGTCAGCTACGTCTCCGGGCCGCTGCTCTACCTGCAGAACGCCCCCGACCTCTCCTACAACGCCATCGTCCGCATCCGCGACGGCCAGGGCCGCGAGCGCGGCGGTCAGGTCATCGAGGTGTCGAAGGAGTACACGGTGCTGCAGGTCTTCGAGGAGACCTCCGGCATCGACCTCTCCAGCACCACCGTCAACCTGGTCGAGGACGTCGCCCGGCTAGGCGTGTCCAAGGACATGATCGGTCGCCGCTTCAACGGCATCGGCAACCCCATCGACGGGCTGCCGCCGGTCATCGCCGAGCAGCGCCTGCCCATCGGCGGCGCGCCGATCAACCCGGTGGCCCGTGAGAAGCCAGAGGAGTTCATCCAGACCGGCATCTCCACCATCGACACGCTCATCACCCTGGTGCGTGGCCAGAAGCTGCCCATCTTCTCCGGCTCCGGTCTTCCGGCCAACGAGCTGGCCGCCCAGATCGCCCGTCAGGCGACCGTGGTGGGGGAGGACAGCGAGTTCGCGGTGGTCTTCGCCGCCATGGGCGTCACCCAGCGCGAGTTGACCTTCTTCACCCAGGAGTTCGAGCGCACCGGCGCACTGGCGCGTTCGGTGCTGTTCCTGAACAAGGCCGACGACCCTGCGGTGGAACGGCTGCTCACCCCCAAGATGGCCTTGACGGCGGCCGAGTACCTGGCCTTCGAGCACGACTACCACGTGCTGGTCATCCTCACCGACATGACCAACTACTGCGAGGCGCTGCGCGAGATCGGCGGGGCCCGTGAGGAGATCCCCGGCCGCCGCGGCTACCCCGGCTACATGTACACCGACCTTGCCTCGATCTACGAGCGCGCCGGCGTGGTGCACGGCAAGAAGGGCTCGGTCACCCAGCTGCCCATCCTGAGCATGCCGGACGACGACGTGACCCACCCCATCCCCGACCTCACCGGCTACATCACCGAAGGCCAGATCTACCTGGCCCGCGACCTGCACAACAAGGGCATCTACCCGCCCATCAACCCCGGCCCCTCGCTGTCGCGGCTGATGAACAACGGCATCGGTGATGGCAAGACCCGCAAGGACCACAAGAACGTGGCCGACCAGCTTCAGGCTGCCTACGCCAACGGCTTGGACCTGCGGCGCCTGGTGGCCATCACCGGGGAAGACGCCCTGTCCGAGAACGACAAGCTCTACCTGAAGTTCGCCGAGGAGTTCGAGAAGACCTTCGTCAACCAGGGCAGCGCCAACCGCAGCATCGACGAGTCGCTGACCATCGCCTGGACCATCCTCTCTCGTCTGCCCAAGAGCGAGCTCACGCGCCTGTCGAACGATCAGATCGACAAGTACTACGGTGCCAAGATGGACGAGCTCTGGGGCGCGGCCGGCCGGCCGAGCTAGGAGCGGGCCGTGGCCGAGAACATCGCGCCCACCCGCTCGAACCTGCTGCAGCGGCGGGACCAGCTCAAGCTGGCCATCCGCGGGGCCGACCTGCTCAAGCGCAAGCGCGACGCGCTGATCGGGGAGTTCTTCGCCTTGGTCAAGACCTCGCTGGCTGCCCGCAAGGCGATGACCAAGGCCAGCCAGGAAGCCTACCTCTCCTTGTTCCTGGCCAACGCATGGGACGGGCCGGAAGCGGTGAAGAGCCTTGCCTTGGCCGGCGGCTCGCAGCTCGACGTCGAGATCCAGGTCGAGAACCTCTTCGGCGTGAAGGTGCCGCAGGTGCAGCCGCCCCGCTTCGAGGATGGCGAGCTGCCCTTCTCGCCGGTGGGCGCAGGCGGGCGCACCCTGGACTCGGCGGCGCAGTTCCGCCAGCTGACCGAGGCCATCATCCATGTGGCCGCCACCGAGACCCGCCTGCGGCGCATCGGTGAGGAGATCAAGAAGACCAGCCGCAGGGTGAACGCCCTCGAGCAGTTGGTCATCCCCAACATCGGGCGTCAGATCAAGGACATCCGCAGCGTGCTCGACCAGCGCGCCTTGGAAGAAGTCACGGTGCTCAAGCGCATCAAATCCAAGCTGGAGGCCAAGCAAGCCCGGGCCTGAGGGTCTGGGCTTGCCGTGGACCTGCGGCCTGATGGCCGGATCCGATCGACGTTTGCCTTTGCCTGGACCCCGGGGAGACCCGGGGTCCTTCGCATGTGTACCTGTTGCGCGACGGGGTTGTAGCCTCCTGGACGCATGTTCATGCACTGGGGTCAGCTTTACAAGTCCACCCTGGGCCAAGTAGCATGCCAGGAAGACTCCCATCGTTCTCTCATCCCAACGGGCGTCTGTAGGCTCCTGTCGAAAGGTGGATCCATGCGTAGAACCCTTCCACTCCTCCTCGTCATCGCCGTGTTCATGACCGGTACCGCCCTTGCTCAAGGCAAGCTGCAAGAGATCCAGTCCCGTGGCGCCCTTCGCTGCGGTGTCAACGCCACCCTCACGGGCTTCGGCGTGGTCGATGCTGACGGCGAGTTCTCCGGCTTCGACGTCGACTTCTGCAAGGCCATCGCCGCCGCCGTCCTCGGTGATGCCAACGCCGTCGAGTACCGCCCGTTGACCGCCGGCGAGCGCTTCACCGCGGTGCAGTCGGGCGAGGTGGACGTGCTGATCCGCAACACCACCTGGACCAGCAGCCGTGACACCACCATCGGCCTGAACTTCGCGCCCACTACCTTCTACGACGGTCAAGGCTTCATGGTGCGCCGCGACTCCGGCATCAGCAGCCTGGCCGACTTCGAAGGTCGCGCGATCTGCGTGCAGTCCGGCACGACCACCGAGCTCAACCTCGCCGACGTGCTCGGTGCGCTCGACGTGCAGTACACCCCGGTCATCTTCGAGCAGGCGCCGCAGTTGGTGGCCGCCTACGACGACGGCCAATGCGACGGCTGGACGACCGACAAGTCGGGTCTCGCCTCCTTCCAGCTCAGCCTGCGTGTCCCCAACGACCACGTCATCATGGAGGAGACCATCTCCAAGGAGCCGCTCGGCCCCGCCGTGTTGCACGGTGACGACCAGTGGTTCGACGTCGTCAAGTGGACGGTCTTCGCACTGCTCAACGCCGAGGAGTTCGGCATCACCCAGGCCAACGCCGACGCCGCCCGCCTCTGGCCCAACCCCGAGGTGCAGCGCCTGCTCGGCACCGATCCCGACAACGTGCAGGGCCTCGGTCTTCGCGCTGACGCCTTCTACCTGGCCATCAGCCAGGTCGGCAACTACGGCGAGATCTACGACCGCAACCTTGGCTCCGGCTCGGTGTTCGACATCCCGCGTGGTCTGAACGCGCAGTACTACGATGGCGGCCTGCTCTTCGGCATGCCCTTCCGTTGAGGAACGGCCCCGTTCCGTTGAGGCTCAGCGAACCTTCTTGAAGTACTGGACCGAGGGGCCAGCCGTCATCAGCGGCTGGCCCCCGTCCGCCAGCGTTCGATCTATCTTGCAAGCCAGATCTGAGACCCATCCCGCTCAGGGCTCCGCCGCCGGACGCCGTGGCCAGCCCTTGGAAGGTGGACCTGTGAGCGAGCGCTCATGACGACGGCCAGTGATCGGGGGGGCGATGCCGTTGCCCGCATCCCGTTCTGGCGCAACCTCGGCTGGCGCAAGACCTCGTGGCTGGGCCGGCGGGTGGCCGGCTCCCCCGGCGACATGGTCATGTACCAGGAGATCATCGCCGAGGTCCGGCCCGACTGGATCATCGACCTGC
>CAYXJZ010000017.1:0-48512 GCA_964465355.1 uncultured bacterium
GATGCCCGCCGCAGCGCCATCGCCCGAGCCATCGTCCCGCCGCTCCTCGCCCGTGGCGCAGCCGTGACCACCAAGGAGATGGCCGAGGCGGCTGGCGTGGCCGAAGGCACCCTGTTCACGGTGTTCCCCGACAAGGCCGCCATGGTGCGCGCCGCCATCGACCAGCACATGGACCCTGAGCCCCTTCGCGCGAGCCTGGCGGCCATCTCCCCCGACGCGCCGCTGGAGGCCCGGTTGGCCGAGGCGGCCAGCGTGATCGTGGCCGCCATCGACGACCTCATCGCCTTCGGCATGGTGCTGCGCACGCTGCCGCACCGTCACGACCGACACGCTGGCCCCCCTGGACCCAAAGGCACCCCACCGGCCACCTTGGTGGCCTGGAACGCAGCCTTGACCAGCAGCGTGACCGCCTTGCTCGAGCCCCACGCCCCGGCGCTGAGGCTGCCGCCCGAACGCGCTACCGCTGCCCTCGTCGGCCTGCTCTTCGTCAGTCGCCGCCCCTTCACCAGCCCGGAGGAGCGTCTGACCGTGCCCGAGATCGTCGGGCTGCTGCTGAAGGACCACCACACCAAGGAGGACGTACGCTGATGCTCGGCAAGCTGCTCCTGACCTACACCCGCCCCTACCGCGGCGCCATCTGGATCATCGTGGCGCTGCAGCTGGTGGGCACCATCGCCTCGTTGCTGCTGCCCAGCCTCAACGCCGACATCATCGACCGCGGCGTCATCCCTGGCGACATCCCCTACATCCTCAGCCAGGGCGGCTGGATGCTGGCCATCTCGCTGCTGCAGGTGCTCTGCACCGTCGCCGCGGTCTTCTTCGGCGCGCGCACGGCCATGGCCTTCGGGCGCGACCTGCGCTCCGCCGTCTTCCACCGCACCAGCACCTTCTCCAGCCGCGAGGTGGCGCTCTTCGGCGCGCCATCGTTGCTGACCCGCACCACCAACGACGTGCAGCAGGTGCAGATGCTGCTGATGATGGCCTTCACGATGCTGATCATGGCGCCGATCATGATGGTCGGCGGCGTGGTCATGGCCATCCGCCAGGACGCCGGCCTCGCCTGGCTGGTGGCCGTTGCGGTGCCTGTGCTGGTCATCGGCGTCGGCCTGATCATCATCCGCATGGTGCCTGGCTTCCGCCTCATGCAGAAGCGCATCGACCGCGTCAACGAGGTGCTCAGGGAACAGATCGGCGGCATCCGCGTCATCCGCGCCTTCGTGCGCGAGGGGCACGAGGAGGCCCGCTTCGGCCAGGCCAACCAGGAGCTGACGGACGTCGCCCTCTTCGTCGGACGGCTGATGGCGCTGATGTTCCCGGTGGTCATGCTGGTCATCAACCTCTCCAGCGTGGCGGTCATCTGGTTCGGCGGCATCCGGGTGGACGCCGGCTTGATGGAGATCGGCTCCATGACCGCCTTCCTGACCTACCTTCTGCAGATCCTCATGGCGGTGATGATGTCCACCTTCATGCTCATGGTGTTGCCACGCGCCGCGGTGTCGGCCGAGCGCATCCAGGAGGTGCTCGGCACCCCGACCTCGGTCGCGCCCCCCGTGGACGGCGTCAGCTCAGCGCCGCAGCAGGGCCACCTGGCCCTCGAGGGCGTCGGCTTCCGCTACCCGGGCGCCAGCCACCCGGTGCTGCATGACATCGACTTCGCCGCCAGGCCCGGTCAGACGGTCGCCATCATCGGCCCAACCGGCGCAGGCAAGACCACCTTGCTCAAGCTCATCCCCCGCCTCTTCGACGCCACCGAAGGCGTGGTTCGGGTGGACGGCGTCGACGTGCGTGACTACGAGCCAGAGGCCCTATGGTCGAGGATCGGCATCGTGCCGCAGAAGGCCTACCTCTTCACGGGGACCGTGGCCAGCAACCTGCGCTACGGCAACCCCGAGGCCAGCGAGGAGGAGATGTGGGCGGCGCTGGAGATCGCCCAGGCCAAGGACTTCGTCGCAGCCATGCCTGAAGGGCTGGATGCGCCCATCGCCCAAGGCGGCAGCAACGTCTCCGGCGGCCAACGGCAGCGGCTGGCCATCGCAAGGGCGCTCATCCGCAAGCCCGAGATCTACCTCTTCGACGACTCCTTCTCCGCCCTCGACGTGGCCACCGACGCGCGCTTGCGCAAGGCGCTGAGGCCGGTCACGCGCGAGGCCACGGTGGTGATCGTGGCCCAACGGGTGGCCACCATCATGGACGCCGACCTGATCCTGGTGCTGGAGGACGGCGCCATCGTCGCCAGCGGCAGCCATGAGCAGTTGCTGGCCACTTCCCCGGTCTATGGCGAGATCGTGGCCTCGCAGCAGTTGGTGGCGGCATGAGCCGGCCCCCGCGCGACGGGGCGGAACCGCAACGCGGTTCCGCGGGTGTCGAGCCGCGTCGCGGCTCGACACACACCATGCGCGAGACCGAGCGCGTGCGCAGCCCCATGGGCATGATGGGCGGCGGCATGGTCGGCCAGAAGGCCATGAGCTTCGGGCCGACCATGCGCCGGCTCATCGGCACGCTGGCCCCGCAGCGCATGCGGGTGCTGCTCGTCATCATCGCTGGCGTCATCTCGGTGGCCCTGGCGGCCATCGGACCGCGCGTGCTCGGCCGTGGCACCGACCTGCTCTTCGCCGGTGTGATCGGCCGACAGCTGCCTGCCGGCATCGGCCGCGAGCAGGCCATCGCCGGCGCACGTGCAGCCGGCCAGGGACAGTTCGCCGACCTGCTCTCCGGCATCGACTTCATCCCCGGCCAGGGTGTCGACTTCACCGCCGTCGGCGCGGTGCTGCTGTGGGTGCTGGCCATCTACCTCGGATCGGGCCTGCTGCAATTGGTGCAGGGCTGGCTGCTCAACGACGTGGTGCAGGGCACCGTGCTGCGCATGCGGGCGCAGGTCGAGGACAAGCTGAACCGCCTGCCGCTGAGGTACTTCGACCGTCAACCCCGCGGCGAGCTGCTCAGCCGCGTCACCAACGACATCGACAACATCTCGCAGAGCCTGCAGCAGACCATGAGCCAGGTGCTCAGCTCGCTGCTCACGGTGGTGTTCGTCGTCGTCATGATGTTCCTGATCTCACCCTTCCTCGCCTGGGTGGCGCTGGTGACCATCCCCCTCACCATCGTCATCGCCGGCCTGGTCATGAGCCGCTCGCGCACGCAGTTCGTCGCCCAGTGGCGCCGCACAGGCACCCTCAACGCCAGCGTCGAGGAGGCCTACAGCGGCCACGACCTGGTCAAGGTCTTCGGTCGTCAACGCGAGGTGCAAGCCGCCTTCGAGCAGGAGAACGAGGCGCTGTACCAAGCAGGCTTCAAGGCCCAGTTCCTCTCCGGCCTGATCATGCCCATCACCATGTTCGTCGGCAACCTCAACTACGCCGCCATCGCCGTGCTCGGCGGGCTGCGCGTGGCCAGCGGCACCATCAGCCTCGGCGACGTGCAGGCCTTCATCCAGTACTCGCGCCAGTTCACCCAGCCGGTGACGCAGCTGGCCTCGATGGTGAACCTGCTGCAGTCAGGCGCAGCCTCGGCCGAGCGCGTGTTCGAGCTGCTCGACGCCGACGAAGAGGTGCCGGAGACGGCGCGGCAGCGGTTGCCTGGCGTGCCCCGCGGCCGGGTGGCCTTCGAGGACGTCTCCTTCCGCTATGAGGACGACCGGCCCGTCATCGACGGTCTGTCGCTCACGGTGGAGCCTGGTCAGACCGTGGCCATCGTCGGCCCCACCGGCGCAGGCAAGACCACCCTGGTGAACCTGGTCATGCGCTTCTACGAGCTGGACGCCGGCCGCATCACGCTCGACGGCATCGACATCACCCACATCAGCCGCGACGACCTGCGCAGCAAGATCGGCATGGTGCTGCAAGACACCTGGCTGTTCCGCGGAAGCATCCGCGAGAACATCGCCTACGGCCGGCCGGACGCCAGCGAGGACGAGATCATCGAGGCGGCCCGCGCCACCTACGTCGACCGCTTCGTGCACAGCCTGCCGGAGGGTTACGACACCATCGTCGACGACGAGGGCGGCGTCATCAGCGCAGGCGAGAAGCAGCTCATCACCATCGCCCGCGCCTTCCTGGCCAACCCGGTGCTGCTCATCCTCGACGAGGCCACCAGCTCCGTCGACACCCGCACCGAGCTGTTGCTGCAGGAGGCCATGCTGGCCCTGCGCAGCAACCGCACCAGCTTCGTCATCGCCCACCGGCTCTCGACCATCCGCAACGCCGACCTGATCCTGGTCATGGAGCAGGGGCGCATCGTCGAGCAGGGCACGCACGATCAGCTCATCGCGGCGGACGGGGCCTACGCGGCGCTGCACCGGGCGCAGTTCCAGGAGGGTGGGGTGGTGGAGGCCTGAGCTCGGGCGCTCCCCCTACGGCAGGTCGTTGGGCTGGCCGGGCTCAGGCGGCCGGGTAGCGTACAACCGCAGTTCCTGCCCGTCGATGCTGATGGTGCCTGTGGTCTCGAAGCCCAGCTTCTGCAGGAGGCGCCCAGAGCGCTCGTTCGCTGGCTTCACGATGCCGAGGAGACGTTCGAGTCCGATGTCGACGAAGGCGTGGGCCACCATGGCCCGCGCCGCCTCCTCCGCGTAGCCCTTGCCCCATTCGCCCTCTAGAAGCGAGAAGCCGATGTCGGGCTCAGGCAGCACCTCGCGCTTGACCAGCCCGCACATCCCGACGGGATCCCCGCCGTCCTTCGCCTCCACCAGGTACATGCCGAAGCCGTGCTGATCGTAGGGAGCCAAGAGCTTGGCGTGGATGTACTGTGCCGCGTCCTCGATCGACCTCACACCACGGTCGCCGATGTTCGCGATCCATGACGGCTCGTTGAGTTGGCGCAGGACGAAGGCCGCGTCATCCGTCGTGAAGCGGCGAACGACGAGGCGCGGGGTCTGCGCGATCAAGGCAGCTTCTTCCAGCCCCACAGGCGCATGACCTGGTCCTGGCTCTGGCTGAAGCCCAGCTCCCGCGCTTGCCGGGTGATCTGCCCACGGTGATGGGCATCGTGCTGCAGCAGGTAGGTCATCGCGTCGACGGTGCGGCGGGGCAGGCCCTTGATCCGTCCTTCGCCGCGCTCCAGCGCACCAGCGAAGACGGCGTGCAAGGCCTCGCGGCTCTGGGCCAGCGCCGCCAGTGCCTCGTCGCGGGTCCCACCGCCACGGTCAAGGATCGCCCCCGGCTGCTCGGCACCAGCCATCTTGGCGAAGTTGCTGCGCAGGCCCTGCATGTGCGACACGGTGGCGGCGATGCTGCGGCCTTCGCCATGCAGCGGCGGCGCCTGCCACACGTCGTCCGGCAGGATGCCGACCAGGTACTCGGTCACCCGCAGGCCGTGGTCGAAGCGGTCGAGGAGGTCCTTGGCGAGGTCGAGGGGACGGCGGGGCGGCATGGCTGGCCTCCTATCCTTGGTCGCGACAGACGACTTCACCCTGCGGGGCGAGTCGGTCGCTGTAGTCCCAGGCGTCCACAGTGCGGACACCGCGCATGAGGTAGATGGTGTCGCCGCCGTTGTTCCACACGCCCTGGCCGGGGTTGTGGACGCGCAACTCACCTGCCGGCTGCTCGCCCGGCGGGAGGTGGAAGTTCTGCCCAGAGCCCGCGTCGTGCAGGTAGTAGCCACGCGTGTCCATAGGCTCGCGCAGCAACAACGACACCCACTCGCCGGCCTCGTCGTTGGGCGTGTCCGGGTTGTAGAGAGCGCACCAGATGACGATCGGGGTGTCAGGCAGGGCCGCGCCGGTCGGCCCTGTGTCGGCGGCTTCGCCGACCGTGGACCACATGCCCAACCCGCCCGCCTGCGCCAGGTCAACGGCCTGTTCGTAGAGGTCCTCGTAACGTGCGTTCGGCAGCACGGTCATCACCCATGCCCAACCGGCCTCGGCCAAGGCCAGGTTGAGCTGCCGTACCGGCACCTCACCCAGGAGCCAGCCACCATGGGGATCCGCCACGTAGACGTAGGCAAGCAGCCTGCCGTAGGCGTCCTCCAAGTCAAGGTCCAGCTCCAGCCACACCAAGCGGTCGGCTGGCAGCAAGCTGGCCAGGAACTCGGTGGCCATGGCGCCGAAGGCGGCAGCCCCGGGGCCTGGTTGGCCGACCTCGGGCGCGTCGACGCCGATGAGGCGCACCTTTCTCGGCCCCACGTTGGACATCACCACCAAGGTGTCACCGTCGCTGACCGAGATCACGGGGACGGGGCCGTGGATGGGTCCTACGGGCGAGCGCTGCGCCTGGGCCGGGGCGAGGACGAGCAGCGCGGCGAGCAGTAGGCAGAGCCGGGTCAGCCACGCCACCTAAGCAGCTCCGCGCTTCTCGTCTTCCGGCCCGATGGCCAAGAAGCCCAACAAGGAGCCCACCAAGACGGTGACCACCAGCACGGCGATCTGCAGGATGCGGAGGGTCTCGCTACCACCGCTGCGGTCCACCAGGAAGGCGGCGAAGGCGGCCACGACCAACAGCACGCCTCCGAAGGTCATGGCGCGCCCAAGGGCAGCGTTGGCCTGGTACCAGGCTTGCTGGTCACGCAAGGTGCGGGGCAATCGGAAGCCCATGATGCGGTTGGGCGGCACACGCCCCTGCCACAGCAGCCAACCGCTGCCTGCCACGAGGGCGCCTGCCAGGACGAAGATGAGATGGCTCATGCAGGTCCCAGCCTACGGGCTGGGCCTGAAGGAGGGCGTGACGGAGGCTGCGCGCCAGCATGCCGTCCGCAACGACAGGGACCGAAGCGTTACCATGCCGAACCATCATGGACGTCACCGGCCCGGCGCGCGTCCGCGCCCTCCTCACCGACCTCGATGGCGTCGTCCGGCACTGGCCCAAGACGCACGCATCGGACATCGAGCACGCCGCGGAGCTGCCGTCTGGCGCCTTGCCCGCGACCGCCTTCCATCAAGACATGGTCCTGCCTGCCATCACCGGGCGCATCAGCCACGAAGCCTGGGCCGCCGCCGTGGCCTCGCGTCTCGCCAGCCTCCATCCCCAAAGCCATGCCCATCGCGCGGTAGAGCAGTGGTTCGCTTCGCCGGGTCAAGTCGACAAGGAGGTGCTCAGCCTCCTGCAGGCTGCACGCAGCAGGGCGACCCTGGTGCTGGTGACCAACGCCACCTCGCGCCTGCCCCGCGACCTGACCGCCCTAGGGCTGGATGGTGCCTTCGATGCCGTGATCAACGCCAGCGAGGTGGGGCACGCCAAGCCCTCTGAGCGGATTTACCAGGTGGCGCTGGCGGCCGCCGGCGTGCCTGCGGCCGAGGCCGCCTTCGTGGATGACCGGCTGGAGAACGTGGAGGCTGCCGTGCGATTGGGCATGCGCGGGCATGTCTTCCTGACGGCGGCCGGGTTGGCCGAGGCGCTGGCGGATTGGGGCCTGGTCTCGACCTAGGGCATCCGCTGCGTCGTGCCTTCGCGCGGTGCCGGTTCCGGAACCGGCACCGCGCGAAGGCCCACTCAGTCGTTGTCCACGAAGTCGAAGAAGCGATAGCCCTTCGCCTTCAGCACCGCCTCCGCCCATGACTTGTCGGCGGTCCCCGCCTCGATGGCGGCGAGCGAGGCGGCTTCCTCCTCCACCCTGGCCTGCGCCAGCCTCAGCACCTCGGCGGCGTCCTGCCTGCGCACGATGACCACGCCGTCCTCGTCCCCCACCACGATGTCGCCAGGGTTCACCGGCACACCGCCGCAGACCACCGGCACGTTGATCTCGCCCGGCCCGTCCTTGTACGGGCCCTTGGGCGTGACACCCCTTGCGTAGACGGGGATCGGCAGCGTGCGGATGGCGCCCACGTCACGGACCGCGCCGTCGACGAGGAAGCCGCCGATGCCCCGGCTCATGGCGTAGCGCAGCACGAGCTCGCCGACCACGGCGTTGCCAAGGTCGCCCTGGACATCCACCACGATGACGTCCCCAGGCTTGGCCAGTTCGAGGGCGGCGTGGATCATGAGGTTGTCGGCTGTGCTGGACCTGAGGGTGAAGGCCGTGCCGAGCAGTGGGGCGGCGTTCATGGGCTCGATCTGCGCGTCGACGCAGAAGAAGCGGTTCATGTCATCGGAGATGACGGAGGCAGGGATGCCTCGGAAGGCCTCCACCAAGGCGGGGTCGGGCCGAGGGAAGTCGCGGTAGATGCGCAGGCCTGCGTGGGTGGGCATGCGCGTACCCTAGTCCATCCGCATGGCCGTGACCTCATGGGGTCAGGCGGTCGCGGAGACCGGGCCCGCTCAGGCCTCTCTGAGGTCGGCCACCAGCGGCCCCCGTAGGCTCCGCCGCACCGCCTCGATGTCGTGCTCGCGCCGCTCCCGCCCGAGGAACAGGCTCACCTTCCGGTACCCCACGCGCTCCAGGGTGTCCAGCGCCTCTTCGAAGCGGTCGCCCACCCTTTCGGGCTTGTGTGCGTCGCCGCCGATGACGATGGGGATGTCACGCAGCCGCGCCTCGCGCAGCAGTTCATGGCCCGGGTTCATCTCGGCCACCGTCTTGTTCAGGCCGGAGGTGTTGAGCTCCAGCGCACATCCGCTGGCCGCGATGCGGTCCAAGCAGGCGCGCACATGGTCGATGATCCGCTCCAGCCTCCAGGAACCCGACGTCACGTTCTTCACCAGGTCAGGATGGGCAAGGGCATCGAACAGCCCTGTCTCGGCGGCGTCCGCCAGGTGCCCGAAGTAGGTTCGCTGGTAGGTCTCGGCGTCGTCCGACCAGTAGGCCTTCTTGTAAGCGCTCAGGTGGGGGTGGACCGAGCCGAGGACGTAGTCGAAGGGCGCCGAGGCCAGCTGCGTCTGCAGCCAGCCCTCCATGCCCGGCAGGTAGTCGCACTCCATGCCAAGCCGCACGTCGGCCCTGCCCGCCATGGCCTCGCGCGCACGCTGCACCATGCCGAGGTACTCGTCGAACTGGTCCAGCCGCATGCGGGTCGAGCCCTCGAGGCCGTCAGGCAGCGGGTTATGGCAGGTGACGATGATGCCGTTCAGGCCTCTGGCCGCCGCCACCGCTGCGTAGGCCTCCGGCTCGCCGACGGCATGGTGGCAGAGCGGCGTGTGCATGTGCGTCTCGTAGTACAGGGGCGCTTCGCCGGCAGCGCCGCCCCCCGGAGCAGATGTAGTGGTACTTCTTATCGACGCCATGTTGTGTTATGATACTCCCTACGGCTAGAAGAGGCAAACCGATGGCGCAGCCATACGGTCGACCAGACAAAGGGTGCCCATGGCCTCTTGGGCGCTGGAGGGTGAACCTTGAACGAGTCGTCGGCGAACGTTCGCACAGCAGATCGTACGCACCATGCCAACGGAGGTCATTCGATGGTCCGATCCCAAGCAAGCAAGAGACACGACCTGACGATCCTGGTCATCGGCCTCATCGCGCTGGCCGCCAGCTGGGCCACCGCGCAGGCTCAGTTCGACTGGCGGCAGTTCGATGGCAGCACGCTGCGCGTCGTCCTCTCGCAGCACCCCATGAGCGACGCCATGATCGCCAGGATCGACGGCTTCACGGCCGCCACCGGCATCCGGGTCGAGGTCGAGACCTTCGCCGAGGAGCAGCACCGCCTGCGCCGCTACACCGAGTTCCTCGGCGGCAACTCGAGCATCGACGTGTACAACTGCCAGATCTCGCAGGAAGGCGAACAGTACGCCAGCGCAGGCTGGGCCCTGCCGATGGAGCGCTTCCTCGGCGACAGCTCGCTGACGGCGCCCGACTACCACTTCGCCGACTTCGGCAGCGGCGCGGTCGACAAGGGACGGACGGCCGACGGCACCCTCTACGGCCTGCCCTTCGCCATGACCTCCACCGTGTTCTTCTACCGCGCCGACATCTTCGAGGAGCTGGGGCTGGCCGTGCCGGAGACCTGGGAAGAGGTCGAGGCTGCGGCACAGGCCGTCTTCGAGGCCACCGACGGCGAGGTGTACGGCATCGTCCTGCGCGGCACAGGCACCAGCGTCTACGCGCCCATCCTCTTCTCCTACGGCGGTCAGTGGGAGCTGGACGGCCAGCCCACCCTCGACAGCGCCGAAGCCATCGCCGCCGCCGACATGTACGGCCGCCTGCTGCGCAACTGGGGTCCGGCCGGCGCCGTGAACCACGGCTGGTTCGAGACCACCACGCTGTTCTCCGAAGGCCGCGCAGCCATGAAGCTGGATAGCAGCGCCTTCATCTCGCTGTTCGAGGACGCCGAGACCTCGAGGGTCGCCGGCTCGGTGGGCTACACCCCCACCCCGGCGGGGCCGACCGGCATTCGCCAGCCGCGCATCGGCGGCTGGGAGATCTGCATCTCCGGGCAGTCGCGGCAGGCCGAGGCCTCCTGGCTGTTCGTGCAGTACATGACCAACGCCGAGGCCGCCGTCGAGTACCTGCTGGTCGGCCAGGACCTCGGCCGCTCCAGCGCCTGGGACCACCCGGCCGTCGTCGAGGCCATCGGCCGCCCGCAGTGGGCCGATGTCCTGGCCTACAACGCCGCCCACGGCATGGACACCAAGACCGCGCCGCCCTCCATCGTCACCACAAGGGAAGCCGAAGCCGCCATCTCGCAGATGATCCAGGCCTCGATCCTCGGGCAGGACGCGGCCGCGGCCGCCAGGCAGACCCAGCAGGAGCTGGAGGACATCCTGGAGCGGGAGCGGGCGGGCGAGTAGCAGATCCGCAGCCCCGCTGGGCGCCTAGGTCCTTGATCGATCGGCGGGCGCCCCCGCTATGCGGGCGCCCCCGCTATGCGGGGGGTTCCGGATGACACCGGGACCCCCGCACCGCGGGGGCGCCCGCATCGCGGGGACCCCCTTGCAGGACCCTCATCCTGGGAGAGACTGAGTGCAGATGGACCGAAGCCACACGCTGCCAGGCGCTTCGCGACGCCGCAGGGACCAGGGGATCTGGAACCGCGTCGACGCCGCGCTGCCCTACCTCTTCCCGCTGCCCGCGATCCTGGTGATGCTGCTGGTGGTGGTCTACCCGATCTACCACCTGGTCGACATGAGCCTGCAGTCCTTCAACATCATGTTGGAGACCCGCTTCATCGGGCTCAGGAACTTCGAGAGGCTGTTCCGCGACGCCTCCTTCTGGGCGGCCCTGTGGAAGACGGGGCAGTTCGTGCTGCTCAGCGTCAGCGGCGCCACGGTGCTAGGGGTGGCCACGGCGGTGGTCCTCAAGCGGGACTTCCGCGGGGTGGCGTGGCTGCGGGTGCTCTTCCTGCTGCCCATGTTCGCTACGCCGGTGGCCGTCGGCCTGGTGTGGCTGACCATGTTCCATCCGGAGCTCGGCGTCATCAACTACCTGCTGCGCTCCGTCGGGCTGGCGCCCAGCCTGTGGCTGGCCTCGCCTCAGACGGTCATCCCATCCATCGCGCTGGTGGACGTGTGGCAGCGGACGCCGCTGGTCATGCTCATCGTCCTCGCCGGCCTTCGGGCGCTGCCCAACGAGCCCTTCGAGGCCGCCACCATCGACGGCGCAGGCCGCTGGCAGACCTTCTGGTACATCACCCTGCCGCTGCTGCGACCGGCGCTGACCATCGCCATCATGTTCACCACCATCGACGCCATGAAGACCTTCGACAAGATCTTCGTCATGACCCAGGGCGGCCCTCTGCGCGCCTCTGAGACGCTCTCCGTCTACGCCTACCTGCGCACCTTCTCCTACATGCAACTCGGCTACGGCTCGGCCATCATCTTCGTCTTCGCGCTGCTGACGATGGTGCTGAGCTGGCTCTTCATCCGCTACCGGCGCAGGCTCTAGGCCGAAGGGAGGCGACGCTTGTGACAACCAAGACCCGCGCCAGCCTGGCGAACCTGCCCTACCTGCTGGCCGTCATCCCGCTGCTGGCCATCAGCGCCTTCCCCTTCCTGTGGATGCTGCTGCAGTCGCTGAAGTCGCGGGGCGACGTGCTCGCCTACCCGCCCAAGTGGCTCTTCACGCCCACGCTGGACAACTTCCGCAACGTCCTGGTGCAGGCCGACTTCCTCAAGTACTTCCTCAACAGCACCCTCATCGCCATGGCGGCGGTGGCGCTCAGCCTTGTCATCGGCCTGATGGCCGCCTACAGCATGGCCAGGTACAAGCAGTCGGGCATCGGCCTGCTGGTGCTGGCGGCCAAGATGATCCCGCACATGGCGCTGGCGCTGCCCCTCTACGCCCTCTTCCGCCAGTTCCACCTGCTCGACACGCCGCTCGGCATCGTCCTCACCCACGTCTCCATCGCCTTGCCTGTCACCATCTGGGTGATGGTCAGCTTCTTCGAGGACGTGCCGCGCGACCTCGAGCACGCCGCCATGATCGACGGCGCCAGCCGCATGCGCACCTTCTTCCAGATCGCCCTGCCGCTGGTGAAGCCCGGCATCGTGGCGGTGGCCGTGCTCGGCTTCATCGACTCATGGAACAACTTCGTCTTCGTCCTCATCCTAGGGGGAAGGAACACCATGACGCTGCCGCTGGCCGCGTACAACTTCGTGGGCTTCGAGACGGTGGACTGGGGCGGCCTCTACGCCGCTGCCACAACCATTATGCTGCCGGTGATCGTGCTGGCCGTCCTCGCCCAGCGCTTCCTGGCGGAAGGCCTGTCGATGGGGGCGCTCGATTGAGGGGCGCTCGATGGAGCGGCGCTCGATGGAGGACCCCCGGCGCATGGAAGGTGAGCCATGACGGCTGAGCAAGGCGCTACCCCCAAGGCAACCCCTGGTACCTCTGCGCTGCTGCGACTGAGGAGCAGCAGGCAGTCGCTCAACCCGGCTGAGCGCCAGGTCGTCGACTACATCCTGGAGAACAGCGAGTCCGTCCCCTACTCGACGGTCAGCGCGATCGCTGCCAAGAGCGGCGTCAGCGAGGCCACCGTCATCCGCGTCAGCCGCAGCACCGGCTTCGCCGGCTTCCACGACCTCAAGATCCAGCTCGCCCAGTCCATGGTCGAGCCGGTCAAGCGCATCCAAGGCGACCTGGAGGAGGGGGACTCGTCCGAGACCATCCTGGAGAAGGTCTTCATGGCCAACATCCAGGCGCTGGAGGAGTCGCTGCAGACCATCGACCGCAGCGAGTTCGCGCGGGCCACCGACGCCATCGCCAAGGCGCGACGGGTGCTGTTCTTCGGCGTGGGCACCTCGGGGACCGTGGCGCTGGACGCGGTGCAGAAGTTCCTGCTCACCGGCATCCAGGTGGGCGCCTACAACGACATCGTGCTGCAGCGCATGCACGCCGCCGTGGCCGAGCCGGGCGACGTCATCGTCGGCCTGTCGCAGAGCGGCGCCACCGAGGCCATCGTCTCGGCGCTCGGCGCAGCGAGGGACAACGGCGCCACCACCATCGCGGTGACCTCCAACGCCCATTCACCCATCACCAAGCGTGCCGACATCACCCTGCTCATCTCGGTGCTGGAGCTCTCCTTCCAGTCGGCGTCGAACCAGTTGCGCACGGCGCAGCTGTCGGTGGTCGACGCGCTGTGCTTCAGCGTTGCGGTGATGAAGCGCGACACCTTCCTCCGGAACAGCGGCCGCTCGGCCGCCGCCGCGCTGTCGCTGCACGTGGACGAATGAGCGCGGTGCGGGCGATGGCGTGCCATCGGACGCGTCGGCGAGGTGTGCCGTGGGACGCGGCCCAGCGATGAAGGCCGTGCGCGTGACCGCCCCGGAGCAGGTGGCTGTGGTCGACATGGAGGTGCCTTCCGTCGGCCCAGGCGAGGTGCTGATCAGGGTGCGCGCCGCCGGCATCTGCGGCACCGACCTGCACATCGTGGCCGGCGAGTACATGGCGAGCTACCCGCTGGTCCCCGGCCACGAGTTCAGCGGCGAGGTCGCCGCCGTCGGTGCCGATGTGCAGCGCTTCTCCGTCGGCGACCGGGTCACCGCCGATCCCAACATCCCATGCAACCGCTGCCCCGCCTGCCAGCGCAACGAGCAGAACCAGTGCCACAGCCTCTCTGTCGTCGGCGTCACGCGCGGCGGCGGGTTCGCCGAGTACGTGGCCGTGCCCGAGGGGGTCGTGTTCCCCATCGGCGACCTCTCCTACGCCGCGGGGGCCATGGTCGAACCCCTCGCCTGCGTGGTCTGGGGGCTCAAGCGGGTACGGATCCAGCCGGGCGCCAGCGTGTTGGTGCAAGGTGCCGGGCCCATGGGCTGCCTCATGCTGCAGGCGGTGCGGCAGGCAGGCGCAGCCTTCGTCGCGGTGACCGACGCCGTGCCGTGGCGGTTGGAGCTGGCCGCGAAGCTCGGCGCGCACGCCACCCTCCAGCCTCATGAACTGGCCGAAGGTCGCATGCAAGAGGCCGCACCGGATGGCTTCGACGTGGTGGTGGACGTGACCGGCATCCCGGCCGTTGTCGAGGCCTCGCTGGCCTTCGTTCGCGCCCGCGGCACCCTGTGGCTCTTCGGTGTGTGCCCCCCGGGCACCACCGTGCGCCTGCCGCCCTTCGAGATCTTCCGCAAGGACCTGACCATCGTCGGTAGCTTCGCCCTGAGCAAGACCTTCCCCGAGAGCCTTGCCCTGATCAGGGGCGGGGCGATCCAGGTGGAGCCGTTGGTCTCGCACCGGGTACCGCTGACGGAGTTCGAACGGGCACTGCAGGTGGCTCGGGAGGATCCGGCGAGGATGAAGGTGCAGTTGCTGGTGTGAGGGGAGGCCGGTGCGAGAGCCGGCCGAGGCGTTCAACGCAAGGCCGGCACCCGCCTAGCCCAGCGGCCCAGGTCCGGCCCGTCACCACCCGTCGCATCCACGTTGGCGCTGCGCAGCACATCAGGCACATGGCCGCGTGCCAACAGCGTCTCGACGGCCTGCACCACCACCGCGTTGATCAACGCCGCGCCGACCACCGTCGACAGCGGACCGACCGGCGCTTCCAGACCGCCGAGCGCCAGCGCCGCATCACCCGGCTCGATGCCTGTGTCGAGCACCAGGTCGGCGAGCTCGAACAGCTTGGCCCCGCTTGGATGCCGCGAAGCCACGGAACGCGCGTGGGGCAAGGAGGTGAGCGCGACAACGCGGGCACCAAGCCGCCGGCCTGCCATCGCCGCCTCGACCGGGTAGGCGTTGCGGCCGGAGTTGGAGACGACGACCAAGACGTCACCCGCGCCAACGCCAGCCGCCTCGATCAAGGCGTCCGCGATCCCAGACCGACGCTCGACGGCGGTGCTGGTCACCGCTGCCTCGTGCAGCATCAGCGCCGGGTCGAGGATGGGATGGACGGCCAGCAGGCCGCCGGCGCGGTAGAAGACCTCCTCGGCCAGCATGTGCGAGTGGCCGCTGCCGGTGACGAAGAGCATGCGGTCGGCTGCGACGGCGTCGGCCACCCAGGTGGCAGCGGTGCGGATGGCGTCGGCTTGTGATGCACGGGCGTGGGTCAGGGCGGCGAGGGCGGAGGCGAGGTAGCGGTCGGCTGCGGCTGGCCGTTCGCTAGGGGTGGTCGTGAGCTCGACTTCTGGCATGGTGGGCGGGCCGTCCTTGCTCGTTGACCCGGATTGGGCCGACATGGGGGTGTCGCGTGATGTCAACCAGTCTCACACAAGGTGGCCTCATGCCCGCGGGCAGCGCCTCGGGGTGTTCTTGGTCGTTTGGGTGGCTATGTGATCGGAGACTCGGCGGGTAGGAGCACGCGAGGGGACGATCAGTCACCGAACCCCAGACGCTCCCGGACGACGCGGACGATCTGGTCCCGCATCGGCCCCTTCCGGAGGTAGCCACTCCTAGTGATTCTCGGCGCGTACAAGGCCTCGCCGTAAAGCTCCCCGGACTCGCCGGCATCCAACCCCCACCACCTCGTCGAACGCATGCAGATCACGACTCGCTTGCCTGCCTCGGCCTCGGGGAACAACACCGATTGCGCCCAGGACAAGGCGACGCGGCTGGAGGGCAGCGATGCGAGCGTCTCCCAGTCATCGAAGGTCTTGGCGTGGTAGCAGCCGATGTTCATGAAGGCGACTCGGGGCCTCACCTGCTCGTAGTCGAGGCCGAAGGGACGGAGAATCCTCTGGCGCCAGCGCTGGGAGCGTGCATGCTCTTCCGCCGATGGAAGGGGTGATCACCACTGCGGCTACGTTCGTTGTAGACCTGCGCCGCCTCGGTCAACGCGTGCCCGATGTCCCACTGGTCGAAGCCTGGCGCCAGGAACAGGAGCACCACACCGGCGGTCCGCAGCGGTCCGGTGAAGGGGGTGGGTAGGCACTCAAGCTCGAAGCGGGTCGAGACCCGGTCCAGCACGGCCTCGTCAGCCGGATGCACCTTCATGTCCATGGGGAGCTTCGACCAGAAGGTGAAGAGGTCTTGGTTCAACGTGTCTCCTTCGCGGAGAGCTGAACGAGGCGCATCACTGCACCCCCGCCAACCCCATCCGCAGGAATTGCCTCGCCATCCCACTCCGCCTCTCCTGCTGCACCTCGACCAACCAGCCGCTGGCCACGTCGTAGACCAGCCTTGCGCTCTCGGCCTGGTTCTCCACCACCAGCACCGCGAAGCGCTGGTCCACCTGCGCCACCACCACGCGCTCGCCGGTGACGGGGTTCTGGGTCAGCAGCTGCTGCGGCCGCAGGCTGCGTAGCAGGTCCGGCGCCATGAACACGCCGGCCACCTGGTTCATGGCCAGCACCGCGTCGGACTCGGTCACGTCGGAGGTGCCGACCAAGGTGTTCTGGGTGCGCATGACGAAGCGCAGCTGCAACCACTGCTGGCCTCTGGCGACCACCTGCACACGCTGCTCGCATGGCAGCTCCAGCATCTGACCGCCGAACTCCGTACCGGTCACGCAGTCGTAGCGCATCTCGCTCATGCCCTGCACGTGGGCGGGCAGCTGCGTGCCGACGGCGGGCGCGCCGCTGGGGCGAACGTCGCGCAGATCCGTGTAGGTGAGCAGCGTGCCGACGGTGCTGCTGGCCACCAGCAGGTAGCCGGAGGCGAGGTCATAGCTGCTCTGGTACGTGCCGCCGGATGCGGTGCTGCGGAAGCCGACCACCTGGAAGGTGCTGCCGCCCAGCTCCATGGAGCCGCGGGTGACGGTGAGCTCGGCTGCCTCGCTGGGCTGGGTCTGGCTGAGCATGGCCGGGGGTGCCCAGTAGTCGGCACAGCTGCCGCCGCGGGTGACGAAACCGGAGCCCGCCGCGGTGGTGATGGCGCCGCTGCTGATGTCCATCGCGTAGGAGCCGATGCTGCCGACGCAGACGTCGGCGTCCCGGTAGACGATGTCGACCTGGGTGTAGCCCTGGCCGGCGGAGGTGGAAGTGATGGAGGAGGAAGCGTAGAAGGTGATGCGGGTGCCGATGTCGGGGGCGGCGAAGAGAGGGTTCTGGCCACCGGCGTTCTGGCCGCCGCCTTGGGCCAAGGCTGGCTGGGTCAGCGCGATGACGGCCAACAGGACGGATGCCATAGCGATGGTCGACTTCATGCCGGCTGCTCCTTCGCGGCGATGATCGAGCCGCTGGCGCCATGCTACGGAGGCAGCGCTTAAATCAGGATGAATCACTCTCGGCACAGCCCTCGCTCACACCCATGCCCTAGCCTCGACGCCTACGAGAGAGTCTTCTCGGAAGGAGCGACACCATGCCAGCACATGTCTTCGCACTCTTCGACAGCGATGCCGACTTGGCGAGCGCCCAGAAGTCACTCGAGCAGGCCGGCCTTGGTGAGCAGGTCGTCAGGGTGATCGACGGTGGCACGCCGCAGGCCATGGAGCCGGCGATCCCGCTGGTGCCGGGGGCCCTGCTGCCCACCTCCGCCGCCGGCCAGCCCCACGCACCCGCCGTAGCGCCCTTCGCCTTCGACGGCTTCGGCGGTTACGGCCTGGATGACGAGGAGAGCCAGTACCTTCAAGGCGCCGTCAGCGGCGGCGCCAGCCTGCTGATCCTGGAGACCGACGCTTCCGAGGTGCAGACCATCCTGAACGAGGCTGGGGCGCAGCGGGTGTTCAGCAAGGGCTGAGTTCGGTCGCACTTGGCCGTGCGCCCTCGCCTTCCAGAGGGCACCCCCACCTCCAGGGGTCCATGATGGTGTGACTGCCCGTCCCAAGGAGCCCCATGGACATCGCTGCCGCCCAAGCCCGCGCCTACGCCCGCATCGACGCCCTACGCGAGGAAGCCATCGCCATCGCGCGCGACATCCACGCCCATCCCGAGGTGGGCTGGGAGACGCCCCGATCGGCCGGCAAGCTCATCGACTACATGCAGAAGCACGGTTTGGCGGTGGAGCGCGGCGTCGCCGATCTGGATCACGCCTTTCGCGCCAGCATCCCCGGCCGGATGGGCCAAGGCGTCGGCGTGGCCATGCTCGCTGAGTACGACGCCCTGCCCGGCCTCGGCCACGCCTGTAGCCACAACCTCATCGGCACCATTGCCGCCACCGCCGGCATCGCCGTCAAGGACGCCCTGCCCGACGACGTGGCGGGCAACGTCTACGTCATGGGCTGCCCCTTCGAGGAGGGTGGAGGCGGCAAGATCTACATGATCGAAGCCGGTGTGTTCGAACCCGCCGACGTCTCCCTCATGTGGCACGGGGGCAAGGACGTTCGGGTGGGCACGCCCAACATCGCCGCGGGCATGATGACCTACACCTTCAGCGGCCGCTCGGCCCACACCGGCCTCGATCCCCACACCGGCATCAACGCCGGTGACGCCGCCATGCTGCTCTTCGCAGGTGTCAACGCCTTGCGTCAGCACATCACCAGCGACACCCGCATCAGCGGCTTCATCGCCGACGGCGGCGCAGCGGTGAACATCGTCCCCGACCGTACGGTGGTGCAGATGATGGCGCGTGGCATGTCGCATCTGACCCTGCAGCAGGTCATCGACCGCGTCCACGACTGCGCCCGTGGTGCAGCGCTGATGACCGGCTGCAGCGTTGAGATCGAGTCCAGCCCTGTCTTCGCCGAACGTCTCATCGTGCCTGGTCTACGCGAGGTCATGCTGCGCAACCTGCGTGGGCTGGGCGTTGACGCACCAGACGAGGATCCGCAGAGCTTCGCCAGCGCCGACAGCGGCAACGTCAGCCAGCTGATCCCGCACGTGACCTACACCTTGCCGCTGGACGAGGCAGGCTCCAGCCCGCACACGCTGGCGTTCGCCGCCGCCTGCGACACGCCCATGGCCTGGGACGCGCTGATCACGGCCGCCAAGGCCATGGCAGGCGCGGCCATCGATCTGATCGCCCAACCAGAGTTGGCGGCGGCGTTGAAGGCGGAGCATGCGGAGTGGAAGGAGGCGGTGCGGGCCAAGGTGTTGCAGGGCTAGGCCTCGCCTTGGCTACAGCACCATCCACCAAGGCGCTGCCAGCACGTCCGGCGCCAACCAGTCCACCGTCGTCCCCGTGTGGAGCAGCAGGCCGCTGCGCGCCCGGTCGCCGTACTCCTCACGGAACGCCCGCAGGTGCCTGGCCTCGGTCAGACGAGGGCGGGCACCTGCCTTGATCTCGATGGGCAACAACCGGTCGCCGCTCTCGACCACCAGGTCCACCTCTGCCCCGGCTGTCGTGCGCCAGTAGCCGATCTCGGCTCGGTCCAGCCGCGCATCGCGCCAGGCCAGCAGGTCGTGCAGCACCAGGTTCTCCAGGTAGGCACCCGACGGTTCGTCCACGCCGGCCAGGTGCGCCGCCACGCCGGTGTCAGCCCAGTAGAGCTTGGGCGTCTTGATCAGGCGCTTGCTGCGGTTCACCGCGTAGGCCGGCAGGCGCACCAGCGCGTAGGAGGTCTCGAGCAGGTTGAGCCAGCGGTGCACCGTGGCCTGCGGCAGCGCCACGTCCCGACCGAGCTCGGTCTGGTTCAGCATCTGCCCTAGCCGCAGACAGGAGGCACGCATCAGCCGCCGGACGTCGGGCAGGGCGGTGATCGCTGCCAGATCCTGCAAGTCGCGCTCTAGGTAAGTGCGCACGTAGCCGTCGAACCAGATGGCGCGGTCCCGCGCTGTGTTCAGCTGGGTGGCCGGGGTCGGGAAGCCGCCGCGAAGGGCCAGAGCACGCCAGTCCTCCTGCCGGCCGCCACCTGCCACCAGCAGATCGGGCCAGTCCTCGTCGCGGGTGGCGAGCAGTTCCTCCCACAGGCCGCCGCGACCCTTGCCAAGCTGTTCGCGGCGGGTCATCGGCCACAGCGTCAGGTAGCTGGCCCGGCCAGCCAGCGACTCGGCCACCTGGCGCATGAGCAGCAGGTTGGCCGAGCCGGTCAGGAGGAAGCGGCCTGCCGTTCGGTCCTGGTCGATGGCCCGCTTGACCGCGGCCAGCAGAGCCGGCTCGCGTTGGACCTCGTCGAGCGTGACCGGCTGACGGCCGCCCACCAGCACCTCTGGGTCACGCCTCGCCGCATCGAGGACGTCCAGGTCGTCCAGCGTGGCGTAGCGCCGACTTCCAGCGACGCGCTGAGCGACCAGTGTGCTCTTGCCCGTCTGCCGCGCGCCGGTGACGACCACCGCCGGCATGACGCGGAGGCGCTCGGCCAGGGCCGGCTCGACCAGTCTGGGCAAAGGTTCCACGTCATGGATGATAATCATCCATGACGTGGATGGATGTCGGAAGCTACACGCTCGTCAAGCCGACAGCAGCACACCTCGTCATGCTGTTGACGCTCGCACTGGCGGCATCCTACTCCCAGACGATCACCGGAAACACCTGCTCCTCGGTCTCTGCAGGCAGCCCCACCTGAAGGCCTAGGTTCCATCCCCAGCCCCACACGCTGCCCGAGTCGTCCAGCGCCAGCGAGTGGTAGATGCCGGCGGCGATGGTCTCGACGTCTTGCAGGGCGGCCACAGGCAGGGGCTCGGTTCGGATACCGGTGCCCGAGCCGGTGCCCAGTTGGCCGAAGGCATCGGAACCCCAGGCGCTCACGGTGCCGTCCTCGTGCAGCGCCAGGGCGTGCTGCAGTCCAGCAGCCACTTCCACGATCACGATGTCGTCCAGGCCGATGACGGTGACGGGCGTGTAACTGAAGGCGTCGCCTTCCCCATCACCCAGTTGGCCCGCACCTCCAGCGCCCCAAGCGCGCACGCTGCCGTCGTCCAGCAGGGCAAGCGAGAAGCTGCTGCCCGCCGCCACCTGCATCACGTCGGCCGGTAGGCCGGGAACGACAGCCGCATCCGGACTAGCTGGCAGCGCGGTCTCCGGGTTGAGGCCGAGCGCGCCCAACATGTTGCTGCCCCAAGCCCACACACTGCCGTCCGAGCGCAGCGCCAAGGCGTGGACGCCTGACAGAGTCCCGCCCGCCGCCAACTGCGTGACCTGGGTGAGGCCCGCCACCGCTGCCGGCTCCGGATCGCTGACCGGCATGAAGTCGCCGCGTCCCAAGGCGCCGTTGGTGTTGGCGCCCCAGGCGACCACCGTCCCGTCATCCAGCAGTGCGAAGGCGGTGGAGGTGGTGGCCTCGATGGCGATCGCCTCTTCCACGCCGGCCACCTGCACAGGCGTGGCCTGCCAGCCCTCGGCACCGTTCTCGCCGATCTGGCCGAAGCCGTTGTTGCCCCAGGCCCATACGGTGCCGTCCGAACGCAGAGCGAGGGAGAAGTGATCACCTGCAGCCACGGCCGTGTAGGTGCCGGCCAGCGGCACCCTCAATGGCGCGTCCGAGGCAGGGGGAGTCAGCCCCACACCCAACTGGCCCTGGAGGTTCGTGCCCCAAGCCCACACGCTGCCGTCCGAGCGCACGGCCAAGGAGTGCATCTGGCCGCCTGCCAGGCCGATGACGGTGCCCTGCGGCTCGCCGTCCGGGTCGGTCACCGTGATGGTGGCCGTGGCCTTCACGCTCGGCGCGCTCGCCAAGGTGGCGGTCACCGTGGCGGTCCCCGGCGCGACGCCGGTCACCATGCCGGCGTTGACCTGGGCCACGGCCGCGTCGCTGCTACCCCAGGTGACGGCGCTGGTGGGGCTGCCGTTCAGGTTCGCGGTCAGGATCACGCTCTGGCCCACCTGCATGGCGGCTGTTGCGGGTGTGAGCGTCAGGTTCTGGTTGGGGACGCCACCGCCACCGCCGCAAGCGGTCAGCAGGACAAGGAGCAGGATCGTGAGGATGCCACGGGCCGCGAAAGGGCGCAGACCGCGGTGCTGCACGGGCACCGTCGATGGAAGCATGGGGAGAAGCATAAGACCATCCGTAGGGATCAGCGGCCGACCAACAGCTCGTCGATGAACAAGGCCGCCTCGGCACGGCTGGTTCTCGGCCCGCCCTCGGCTACCGGACCTCCGCCACCACGTACGTCATCGCGCCGCCCTCGAGCCTGCACACATGTGGCCTTAGCAGCATCAGCGCCGTACGGTCGTAAGGCGCCGTGAAGCGTTCCAGCGGCGCCAACGTGTTCAGGTCGAGGAGCACACCCAGCTCGGTGCCGACGGGCACGTCGGTGCCGATGGCCTCCTCGCGCAGGGTCGGCACGAAGAGCCCACCCGTCGCGGGCCGGAGCACCTGCATCCCCGTCACCGTCACGGGAGCCGCAGGCACGGCAGGCAGGTCGGGCAGGTCGAGCACGCCGCTATGCTGCAGGATACGCTCGAGGCCGGCCGTGATGCGGTCGCGCCAGGCCATCTCGTCACGGGAGCGGCCACCCATCTCAACGGCAAGGATGCGGGCACCGTGACGTAGAGCGTGCTCGGTCAGGCCGCCAGGCTTGGGGTCCACGTCGACCACGAACGGAGCCCCGGCGAGGGCGGCCAGGTCTTCAAAGCCGGGGAAGCGGAAGGTGAAGGCGTTCACGCACCAGCTCCCGCCCCCGTGGAGATCGACCACCACGTCGCTGTCACCGAGCTCAGCAGCGATGGCGGCGGCCAGGCGCTCGGTGTGCGAGCCAGCTGGCTGGCCAGGGAAGACGCGGTTCAGGTCGAGGTGGTCGAGTGGCGCGTTGCGCGCGTCGGCCGCGGCCGCCAGCGGGTTGGCGGCGAACATGATGCGCAGCCTGCCGCGCAGGGTTTCGACCGGATGGCGCAGCAGCGCTCGGATGGCGAGGGCGCCCCATGGCCCTTCGTCCCCATGGACCCCGGCCACGATGGTGGCGAGCGGCCCCTGCCGGCCGACGTCGGCGATGCGCAGGGGGATGGTGCTGGCGGCGGCATCGTTGGGCAGTTCCTGCTGCCGCCATGTCAGGACGTCGAAGAGCGTTTCGGAAGCCATGGTCGTCACCTCATCACCACCGCGTGGCGGGCAGGCTCGGGATCAGGTCGGCAGGTCGACCCAGGCGCGGTCGTCATGCGATCGGATGAGGGCGTCGACGATCTCCTGGCTCTTGGCCCCGTCAAAGAAGGTGCACTCCTGCGGTGACCCGTCGAGGATCTCGTCGACGAAGTGTCGGATGAGGTTGCGGTAGTAGAGCTCGGGCCAAGGCGTGCGGAGCGTCGTGCCTTCCGGGTAGTGGGTGGCAGGGAGTTCGACCGGACGGAACTCGACCTGGTCGGCGCTGGCGAAGCGCAGCGTCTCGGCGATGCCGTCCTCCTCGACCAGGCGGGCGATGGCAGCGGCCTTGGAACCGTAGACACGCAGTTCGACACCAGGGTAGTTGCCGACGGCGATGTAGGAGGTCTGCAGCATCCCGTGGGCACCGGAGGCGAACTCGACCAGCCCGACCGTGCCGTCCTCGGCGGGCATCCGCACCATGCCTTCGTAGCCGCGCACATGCCGCTCCGCCACGAAGTTGCGCATCGAGCTCACCACCGAGCCGAACTCACCTGCGCACCAGCGCATGAGGTCGACCAGGTGGGAGCCGTAGCCCACCACCGAGGAGGGGATCAGCTTGCTCGTATCCGCGCCTTCGGGGATCTGCCTCAAGGGGAAGGTGGGATCGAGGAACTGCGAGTTCTGCTCCAAACCATGCACATGGAAGACCTCACCCAAGGTGCCGTCCTCGATCCAAGCGCGCAGCTGGCGCACAGCCGGCGAGTAGCGGAAGGTGAAGCCCAGCTTGGTGCGCACGCCCCTCCGGTCGGCCTGCCGCGCCAGATCGAAGGCCGTGGCGGCGTCGCGCGCCAACGGCTTCTCGCTCAGCACGTGCTTCCCTGCCTCGATCACGGCTTGGCTCAATGGCGCATGGGTGTCGGTCGGTGTGCAGATGTCGACCATCTGCACGTCAGGGTCGGCGAGCAGCTCGCGGTGATCGCTGTACACCCGCTCGATGCCGAAGCGCTCGGCCATCTCCCTCGCCCGCTCGGGCACTACGTCGCAGATGGCCACCAGCCGCGCCCGGTCGTAGGCAGCGTAGCCGGGCAGGTGGGCCTTGGCCGCCCAGTTGTGGGCGCCGAGGACCCCGACGCCCAGCCTGCCGTCTCGGCCGCTCATGGGAGCGCCTTCCCCAGCTCGGCCACGTAGGCCTCGAGCTCATCGTAGTTGTGGAAGCCCAGCTCGCGGCGGCCGTCCTCGATCTCGTAGATCATCTCGTATAGCCTCTCGTTCAAGCGCACGTCTGCACCCGCCTGGCGCCCGTAGTCGACGAGCTTGCCGTTCGACGAGCGGACCTCAGACTGGCGCTTGCGGTAGACGATGTCCCACCAGATGCCGGAGCCCTTCTTCTTGAAGTCCTGGGGTCGCTCCTTCTGGTCCTTCTTCAGCAGCCAGATGGCGTGGTCGATGTTGGCGATCAGCTTCTTGCTGTCCTCCGGCGTCTTGGGCTTGTAGTTGGCCGGATCGAAGAAGTCGAAGGCCTCCACCTCGATGCCGTTGGCCTCGGCGATCTCCAAGGCCTCGCGCACGATCGCGCCGGCGACGCGCGCGTAGCGCTCCACCCCAAGGGTCTCGTGGATCCTTGCGTCGGCCAAAGCCGAGAACACCACTTGGACGGAGTAGACCTCCTTGGACCAGACCTGGCCCCAGATGTTCGAGGAGAGCTGGACCTCGGTCAGGCTCTCGAGCATGCCCTTGAGCTCGGCAAGGCGGGGCGTCGACTCACCCGTCAGCTCCCCCAACTGGATGGGGCCCTCGTGCACGAACTCCAGCAGACCGGGATCCACCAGGGCGCCGCCGTAGTTGGGGATGGACCCCATGACCCGCTCCTTGCCACCCAGGCCGGCGCGCTCCAGCGCTTCGACGATGAGGGGCTCGTTGAAGCCGTTCTGGTACGACACGATGAAGGTGTCAGGCCCGACGTGCGGCAGGATCAGGTCCATGGCGCTGGCGGTGTGCTGCGACTTGGTCGCGATCAGCACGGCCTCGAGGGGGCCCTTCAGTTGGTCGGGGGTGACGGCATCGACCGGCACGGTCCTCTCGCCTCGCACGCCGTAGATGCGGATGCCGCCATCACGCATGGCCTGGACGTGCTCAGTCCAGCGATCGACCAGCGTGACGGCGTGGCCCGCCTCGGTCATGTAGGCGCCGGCCAAGCCTCCGATGGCACCGGAGCCGATGATGGTCACGTGCATGCTGCCTCCTCGGGGTCAAAGATAAAACGACGTTTCGCATCATAGCCGAGATAGAACCTGATGTGGGTGGGCGTCGCACCCACCTCGTACCCATCCAGCGAAACGGAGAACTACTGAGCGAAACCAGAGGTCGGGGTGAAGCGCGCGCCTAGGGGCGGCCCCTCCGGCCGACTAACGGCTGCCGAAGTTGCCTGCCTGGCGGCCCGCTTCTGCCGAGTTCCTCGCCTCAAGGTTCGCCAACGGACTACCAAGCTCGAAGGAGATCCTCGAGGCGACGTTGACCAGCAGCGGCCTGAGACGTTGCAGCGCGGGTTCGGTCATGTGGAAGATGGGGCCCGCCAGGCTGATGGCGGCCACCACCTGGCCGTCCAGGTCGGTGATCGGTGCCGCCACGCAGCGGATCCCGATGCCGCGCTCCTCGTCGTCGACGGCGTAGCCCTGGCGACGGGCCTGCTGGACCTGGGCGATGAGCTCGTCTGCGTCCGTGATGGTCCGGTGGGTGAGCCTCGTGAGCGACCGGCCCTTGAGGCGCTGCTCTAGCACGCCGTCGTCGAGTCCAGAGAGCAGCGCCTTGCCCAGCGCCGTGGCGTTGGCGGGCTGGCGTCCGCCGACCTCGCCAAGGATGCCGATCTCCACCTGCGGGCGCTCGATGGCGATGTAGACCACCGAGAGGTCGTCGAGCGTGCCGAGACTGACGGTCTGCATGGCCTCCTCGGCCAGGTGAAGCATGTGCGACCGCGCCACCGACAGCAGCGAGAGGCTGCTCAAGTACACGTTGGACAGGGAAAGCACCTGCGGCCCAAGCCGATAGCCGTCGTCCTCGCGGACGACCATCTCACTCAGCTCCAAGGTCCTGAGGATGCGCAGCAACGATGCCTTGTTCAGCTCGCAGCGGATCGACAGCTCGTCCAGCGTGAGCTTCGGCTTCGCCACCGAGAAGGTGGACAGCACCGTGATGGCCCGACCCAGGATCTGCAGATGGTACTTGTCGCGACCCGGCGCCTCGTCGCGTTCGGCAAGCTCGTTGCTCATGGACGTCTACTCCTCAGCGGGCGCCGGCTCGGCGCCACCTGCGAGTTCGTTGCGGCGTACTCGTGGCTCACAACCTAACGCATCCTTGGGTCGAGGGCGTCGCGCAGGCCGTCGCCGAGGAGGTTCACGGAGAGGACCGTGACCATGATCGCGATCCCGGGGAAGGTCGCGATCCACCAGGCATGGCGAAGGAAGTGCCTTCCCTCGCTGAGCAGCAGGCCCCACTCCGGTGTGGGTGGCCGCGCGCCGAGCCCGAGGAAGCTCAGCGAGGCACCGGCGATGATCGCCTGACCGATGCCGATGGTGGAGACGACCACCAGGGGCGCCACCACGTTCGGCAGGATGTGGACGAGCACCACACGCCAGTGGCGGGCACCGCCCTGGATGGCGGCCTCGACGTAGGGCAGCTGCTTCGTCTGCTTGACCGCGGCACGCGCCACACGCGCATAGGTGGGTGAGGCCGATAT
Organism: uncultured bacterium; assembly: GCA_964465355.1. GTDB lineage: Bacteria > Deinococcota > Deinococci > Deinococcales > Trueperaceae > JAABTL01. The sequence continues at coordinate 26,721 of CAYXJZ010000017.1, forward strand.
CCCCACCGCGATCATGGCGTTGAACAGGTCCGGGCCAAGGATCGCGATGATGGCCAACGCAAGGAGGATGCCGGGGAAGGCCAGCGTCATGTCGACCAGCCTCATGATCAGGCTCTCCACCGCCCCGCCGACGTAGCCGGAGACCAGCCCCAAGGTGACGCCGATGACCAGGGCGATGGCCACCGCCACGAAGCCGATCTGCAGCGACACGCGCGCGCCGTAGAGCACGCGGGCGAGGATGTCCCTGCCGAAGGAGTCGGTCCCGAACCAGTGCTCCGCGTTAGGCGGTTGCAGCCGCGCGGCGGGGACCATGCGGCCAGGGTCGTAGCTGGTGAGGTGGGGGGCGAAGACGGCCATCAGCACCAGCAGGATGAGGACGGTGGCGCCGACCATGGCGCCGGGGTTCTTGGCCAGCCGGCCAAGCGACTCGCGCAGCGGTGACCGGCCCTTGGTCAGCTGCTGCACGGAACTGATCGGGGCCTCAGTCATAACGGATCCTCGGGTCGATGAAGGCGTAAGAGATGTCCACCAGCAGGTTCACCAGCACGTAGACGGCCGCAACGAAGAGGGTGACCCCCTGGACCGTGGGGAAGTCCTTCAGCAGCAGGGAGTCGACGTAGAGCTTGCCGATGCCCAGCCGCGAGAAGATCGTCTCCGAGATGACGGTCCCGCTCAGGAGGTTGCCGAACTGCAGGCCGAGGACGGTGACCGTCGGGATCATGGCGTTCTTCAGGGCGTGCCCGTAGACCACCTTGCGCCTCGAACTGCCTTTGGCCACAGCCGTACGGATGTAGTCCTGACCGAGCACCTCCAGCATGCTGCTCCTGACGAGCCGGGCAAGCACGCTGGCGCTGATGACGCCGAGGGCTGTGGCGGGCAGCACCAAGCGTTCGATGCCGCCATGGCCGATGGCGGGGAACCACTGCAGTTGGATCGAGAACACCATGATGAGGACGAGGGAAGACCAGAAGATCGGCATCGAGAGGCCGATCAGGGCGAAGCCCATCGCCAGGCTGTCGATCCAGGTGTTGTGGTGGATGGCCGCGGTCACCCCCAGCGTGATCCCGATCGCGACCGCGATCGCCATCGCCGCCAGGGTGAGCTCGAGGGTCGAAGGGATCGCGCGCCTGATCTGGTCGCCGACGGAGCGCTGGTAGTGGAGCGAGCGCCCGAAGTCGCCACGCAGGACGCCGCCCATGTAGGACAGGTACTGGACGTGTATGGGCCGGTTGAGACCCATCTCCTCCCTGATCCTGGCCAAGGTCTCGGGGGTGCTCGGCTCGCTCCCGAGGTAGACCTCCGCCGGGTCGCCGGGGACCATGTGCAGCATCGAGAACACCAGCAGCGACACCAGCAGGATGGTGGGTATGGCGATCAGCAGTCGTCGGCCGATGAACTCAAGCATGGGGTGGGGTGACGGACCCGCCCTCTCTCGGTGATGTGAACGGAAGGGCCCCTCCCGCTCTTGCGAGCGGGAGGGGATGCGGGATCAGGTGAGGATCGCCGCGCACGGGACGCGGTCTCAGTTGCCGGACAGGCTGGCCGGGTAGAAGTAGGGGAAGATGCTCGACAGGTAGAAGTAGGGGTTCTCCAGCTGTGCGCTGTGCGCGAAGAGCACGAAGGGATCGATGAAGAAGAGCTGCACGGACTCGTCCAGGATCTTCCGCTGGATCTGGCTGTAGAGCGCCCCGCGTTCGGCCGGGTCTGCTGCCGCGGCAGCAGCCTCGATCAGACGGTCCATCTCCTCGTTGACGTAGCGGTTCTGGTTGGGGCCGCCGTCGGCGTTGGCGCTGTGGAACTGGTTGCGCAGGATGTCGGGGTCGGTGCCGGTCTGCAGCCAGTTCTGGGTGTGGTGGTCGCCGCGGCGAACGGCGTCCTGGTAGCCCGCGCCCGTGAGTCCGTTCAGCTCGACCTGGATGCCGATCTCGGCCAGGTTGGCCTGCATGAACTCCGCGATCTGCACCTGCTTGGGGTTGTTCGACTGGTAGTAGTGCTGGAGTACCAGCGCCTCGCCGTCGCGCTCCCGCACGCCATCACCGTTGCCGTCGACCCAACCGGCCTCCTCCAGCACCTGGCGCGCTGCCTCGAGATCGTAGGTGTACATGTCGCAGGTCGCCTGGTCGAAGTAGGGCATGTTGTCGGTCAACGGTCCGCAACCGATGATGCCGAGCCCGTTGAACACGGTCAGGAGCATGCCTTCCTTGTCGAAGGCGAGCTGGACGGCGCGGCGCACGGCGAGCTCGCTGGTCGGGTAGCGCTGCGCGTTGAACATCAGCGACCAGCCGCCACCCGAGAAGGGGATGGCAGCGACCTGGAAGGCCGGGTCGGCATCGATCATCGGCAGGTCGAGCTCGGGCAGGTCCTCGATGAACTGCGCCTCGCCGGTCAGCAGGCTGCCGACCCGGGGGGTCGCCTCGGTGACCAACTCGAACACGATCCGTTCGAAGAAGGCAGGGCCGCTCACGCCGAAGTGCTCTGGCGCCCAGTTGTAGTCCGGGTTGCGCACCAGCACCACGCGGCTGTTGGGCTCGTAGGACTCGAGCATGAAGGGGCCGGAGCCCACCACTTCGGAGTTGCCCCACTCGTCGAAGCCAACGCGGGCGTAGGCGGTGGGCGAGACGATGCCGAGGTAGGGATAGGAGAGGCTGTTGAGGAAGGGCGCGTAGGGCCGGCTGAAGTGGATGATCACCTCGTGCTCGCCCACGATCTCCGTGCTCTCGTAGGGGCCGAGGATGTTCCTGGCCGTGAGCGACCGGGTCTCTGGGTCGGCGATGCGGTCGTAGGTGAACTTGACGGCCTCGGCGTTGAAGGGTGTGCCGTCGTGGAAGATCACGCCTTCCTTCAGCTTCAGGGTGTAGGCCGTGGCGTCCTCGTTGATCGACCACGCCGTCGCCAGCCCGGGGCGGAACTCACCGGGCGCGACCTGCCACAGCATGGGCTCGACCACGTGGATCATGGTGCGCCCCACGCGGAAGAAGGTGGTGCGGTTCGGGTCGAGCGTGTCCCAGCCGCCGGCCATCACGTAGGTGAGCGTCTGTGCCTGGACGACGCCGAGCCCGACCAAGACGGTCGCGAGCAAGGCGATCAAGGACATGGTGAAGCGACGGAAGGGTCTGATCCTCGTCATCTGGTCTCCTCGTGCAGCGTTCGTCCCCGTCTGAGCCAGAAGGGGCTGGGGCAAAGCGACCGTTCGCGGGTTCGACGGGCCTCTGGGATTCCGGTAGGTGGTCTTCAGGTGAACCTCCGAACGCGTAGCCATGCCGAGGGAGCGGTTTGAAATCGCGTTTTAGCAGGCTAAGGGACGCCCATCCACTTGTCAACCCTGGCCGCCGCTTGCGGTGACGGCGGCTAGACGCGCTATCCGGCGCTACGTATGATCCCCGGATCGATGTCAAGGCCCCTAGGATGGTGCGCATGATCCTGAAACCCTGTTCCATCATCCCAAGGCTAGGTGTGGGCCTGCTTGGCGCAGGAGGATGGTCCGCTGCCGCGCACGCGCCTGCCTACCGCGCCTGTGATCGCGCGCGCTTGGTGGCTGTCTGCGACACCGTGCCCGAACGCGCGAGGGCGTTGGCCGAGCGCTTCGGCATCGAACGGGTCTACCGCGATCACCGCGAGCTGCTCGCAGACCCTGACGTGCAGATGGTCGACATCTGCACCGCGACCGACAGCCATGCACCACTGAGCCGCGCCGCCATCGAGGCCGGCAAGCACGTGCTGTGCGAGAAGCCGCTGGCGGACGACACCGACACCGCCTTCGACCTGGCGCGGCAGGCCGCCTCGCGCGGCGTACGGACCAAGGTCGCGTTCACCTTCCGCTACTCGGCCGTCATCCGCCAACTGCTTGCCTGGATCGAGGACGGCACCATCGGAGAGGTCTTCCATATCCATGGACTCGAGCAGAACGCCCAGTTCCTCGACCCAGGCAACCCGCTGAGGCAAGTGCCGGCCGATCCAGGGACGGGCGGCCTGCTGCCCTCCTCGGTGGTGGAGTACGGCTCCCACCTGGTCGACCTCATGCGCGCATGCGGCGGCGAGGTGGAGACGCTCGTCTCCTCCATGCACAACTTCGTGCCCGAACGGCTCGTCAGGGGGCGCGAAGGCATGCAGCGCATCGCCCTGGAAGACGCCACCGTTGCCCTGGTCGAGTTCGTCTCGGGCGCCCACGGCATGCTCCAGACCTCGCACATCGCCATCGGCCAGGCGCCCGGGGTCGAGATCCGGGTCTATGGTTCGAAGGCCGCCGCCGTGGCCCGCCTGGTTGCGGAGGGCGACATCCTGGAGACCTTGCACCTGGCGACAGCCGAGGCACCGACCCTGCGCAGGGTCGAGATCGCCGCCGATGCCTACCCGCAGGGAGCGACCGGGGCACCGTGGCCGCAACGCTACTTCATGAACCTCGTCCGCCACTTCGTCGACGAGATCCTGGACGAAGGGCAGCCGGAGTGCACCTTCGCCGACGCTGCGGCGGGCCGGGGCATCGTCGACGCCATCATCCGTTCCCATGAGCAACGCCGCTGGGTCAGCACCACGGCCTGAGGCGACCGCCTGGATCGCCACGAGGAGAGAGACCATGCCGAAGAAGCTGCAGGAAGCGATTCGCTGGACCACCACCCAGGTCCCTGGCGACGCCGCCACCGCCTCGGTGACGTTGGCCGTCGGCGACGTCGGTGAGGAAGGGCCGAGGGCGACCATCGTCTCTGGCCAGCATGGCGACGAGGGCCCGTGGGGGGCGCTGGCCACCCGAGGGCTGTTGAAGCACGACGTGGAAGCGCTGCGTGGGCGCCTCAGGATCGTCTACACGGCCAACCCCTTGGCGGCCGCGGCCGATGCAAGGAGCGCGCCACTCGACCATCTCGACCTCAACACCTGCTTCCCCGGGAGCCCAACGGGCTCGCACACCCAGCGCTTGGCGGCCGTGATGGCAGGGCTGGTGGAAGACAGCGACCTGGTGATCGACCTGCATGGCGGCGGCAGCTGGTGCCTGAACGCCTTCACCTACCGCTTCGAGGGCGACGAGGCGCTCGCGGCTGCCGTCGGCGCACCCTTCGCGGTGGACATCCCGCCACCACCGGGCGGGCTGATCGAGCACGCACGACGCCACGGCGCGCGGGTGCTCGCGGTGGAGATGGGTGGTCGCGGCAGCAGCGAACTCGTCTGGCGCGACCGGATCACCGCCGGCATGGAGCGGGTCCTGCGGATGAGGGGCGTGCTGGTCCCGAAGACGGCGCAGACCGAGGTCGCCCCGCCCGTCACGGTGACCGGCATGAAGGTGCTGCGCCCCAGCGGTGGGGGCATCTTCCTACCCACCCTCGGCGAGTCGGCCATCGGCGCGGTGGTGGAGGAAGGCACCGAACTGGGCCAGGTCCTCGACCTCGGCACCCTGGCCCACCGCGAGACCTTCCTCGCGCCATACCCGCGGACGGCCATCCTGCTGCTCAGGCCGCACATCGGCGTGATCGAGGGCGGCGCGATGACCTACGTGGTCGGGGAGCCTGCCTGAGGCGGCCTGGCCATCCCGCGCCAAGGCGTGTTCCTCTCGAAGGCACTGGCCGCCCGCAACAGCCTGGCTTCGTCGAAGTGCCTTGCAGCCATCTGCACCCCAAGCGGCAGACCTGCCTGATCGAAGCCGCTCAGCACCGAGACGGCTGGGTTCCCGACCAGGTTGTAGACCTGCGTCTGCGGCATGGTGGTCTTGCTGCCGTGAGCAGGTGCGGCAGGGGTGCCGCCCATCATCGTCCCGATGAGGGGGGCGACATCCGCGCTGGGGCCGAGGAGCAGGTCGTGGTCATCGAAGCAGGCCATGACCTGCCTGCGCACCATGCTGCGCATGCGCTCGGCCTGCACGTAGAGCCCGGCTGGGAACAGGGCGCCGACCATGAAGCCGATGCGGCTGTTGCCGTCGTAGTCGAGGTAGCGGCTCCTGAGCCACTTGCGGTGGTGGCTGGCGGCCTCGCTGTTGACCAGGACGCTGGTCAGTGGTCTGGTGACGGGCAGCAGCGGGATGCTCACCCGCCCGACGCTCGCACCGAGGCCGCGCAGCACCTCGGCCGCCGCGTGGGTGGCAGCAACGGCCTCCTCGCTCATCGTCCTTGGGTCCACCATCTCATCGACCACGGCCACCCGCAGACCCCGCAGATCGGCGTCCAAGCCGGCACCATAGGCGTCGACCGGTTCCTGGCTGCTGGTCGGGTCGCGCGGGTCGGCACCCGCGATCACCTCGAGGGCCAAGGCAACGTCCTCCGCAGAGCGCGCCAGCGGGCCGACGCAGTCCAATGACCAGGCCAGGGGGATGACGCCGTCTCGGCTCACCCGCGACCAGGTCGGCTTGAGGCCGACGACGCCGCAGAAGGAGGCCGGCCCGCGGATGGAACCACCTGTGTCGCCACCAAGCGAGATGGTGCAGAGGCCGGCGGCCACGGCGGCAGCCGAACCGCTGGAAGAGCCGCCTGGGCTGCGTTCCGGATCCCATGGGTTGCGCGGCAGGCCGTAGGGGAACTCGCGCGTGGGTCCGTAGTGGAACTCGTGCGTGTTCAGGGTGCCCAACACGATGGCGCCAGCGGCCTCCAGCCTGGCGACGACCGTGGCGTTCCGGTCGGCCACGTTGGCAGACAAGACCTTGGAGCCGCCTGTCATACGCACCCCGTCGACCATCATCTGGTCCTTCACGGCCACCGGCACACCGTGAAGCGGGGAACGGAAGCGCCCGGCGCGGAACTCCTGCTCGGCCGACTCGGCGGCGCGCAGCGCCTGCTCGGCGCGGACCGTGATGTAGGCGTTCAGGTGGGCGTAGCGCTCGATGCGCTGGAGGTAGATGCGCACCAGTTCCACCGGCGAGAGCTCGCCAGCCCGGAAGCTGCGACCCTGCTCGGCCGCAGTGCTGAAAGCCAGCTCCACCTCAGCCATGGCGCCCGCCCACTGGCCAGCTCGGCGTCGGCTCTTCGTCGAAAGGTGCATGCTCGTCCCACGACAGCGCCTGCCGGATCAGCTCGTTGAGCTTGCCGCTGATCTCGATCAGGTCCTCCGCGGGAACCTCGAAGCCCTGCGCAGCCAACATCGCAGCGACCATCGCCTCATCCAAGTCCATGGCTTCCTCCCCGTTCATCCGCGCCTCCGACCGGTGACCCAGTCGTAGCGCACGTCCTCATCCACCACCGGGGACCCGAACCTCACCCCGACACCCGCTCCGCCGTCGACCGGCAACACGGCGCCGGTGACGTAGCTCGAGGCCGCGCTGGCCAGCCACATCACCAAGTGGCCCACTTCCTCCGGCCTGCCCGGCCGGGCCAGGGGCAGGGTGGGCACCCGTGCTGCCAGGCCGGCCTGCATCGACGGGGGCAGAGGCTTGGGTTGGGTGTCGATCAAGCCGGGGCTGACGCAGTTCACCAGGATGCCGAAGGGCGCCAGCTCGATCGCCGCCACCCTGGTGAGGCCCTCCACCGCAGCCCGGCTGCTGGCATAGGCCACCGCGCCTGCACCGCCGCGCCTGGATGCGCCAGACGAGAAGTTGATGATCCGCCCACCTCGTCCGCCCTCGACCATCGCCCTGCCAGCAGCCTGTGTCATCAGGAAGGTGCCGCGGGCGTTGACGCCATGGACCGTGTCCCAGACCTCGACCCGCTCATCGAGCAGTGCTTCGTGCGGCGCCACGGCTGCGTTGTTGACGCAGACGTCGAGTCGACCGAAGCCGGCCGTCGCCGCCTCCACGATGCTGGTCGCTCCATCGGCCGTGCTCAGGTCAGCCACCACTGCGCTGACCGAAGCGCCGTGCATGGCACAGGTCTCGGCCAGGCCTTCGCCATCCCGATCAGCCGCGACGACGACGGCGCCGGCCGCGACGAACTGGCCCACCATCGCCCTGCCGACGCCACGAGCGGCTCCGGTGACGATGACGACGTAGTCGGCGAAGTCGTAGCTCACGTTCATGCGTTCGCTCCTTGGCTGCGGCCAGCAAGGTGAAGCTCGAGGTGGGCGTACCGTACCATGTCGAAATGGGATTTCATACTAGCGACCCCGTGCGCCATCGGTCGCCTCCGCGCCCGAAACGGAGGCAGTGGTGCATGGCGTGCCAGCCAAAGACAGAGCGAGCGGCGCCATGACGCGATCTGGAGCCTCGCCACGGTGGACAGCCGGCGCCAGCGTGCCCTCATGGTGTACCGCCTCGGCTTGACGGCCATCGGATGGCTGCGTACGATGCTGGCCGGAAAGCGAAACCCGAGTTCAGTGATCTCCTGCTCATATCACTGAGTCGTGCTGTCGAGCCGAGGAGGCTCAAGGAGGTCAAGGGGATGGGGCAATCCGCGGAACGGGTCGACGTGCTCATCGCCAGCTACCTCGAGGACGCTCTCGTGGAGCGGATCCGGGCTGCGCGCGACGACATCCACGTCCACTACCGACCTGATCTGCTACCGCCCCCACGCTTCGCGGCCGACCATACGGGCGGACCCTTCCAACGCGGCGCCGACGACGAAGCGACCTGGCAAGAACTGCTCCGAAGCGCGACCGTGCTCTTCGACTTCGACTACCTGCGACCAAGCAACCTCCTCGAGCACGCCCCGCGACTGCGGTGGGTGCAAGCGACGAGCTCAGGCATCGGCGGTTTCTTGCGCCATACGGGCCTCGACGCCACCGACATCACCTTCACCACGGCCGCGGGCATCCATGGACGCCCCCTGGCCGAGTTCGTCCTCTGGGCGACGCTCTCGATCGCCAAAAACTACCTTCAGGCCAGGTCTCAGCAGCGCACAGAGACCTGGCGGCGCTTCCATGGCGGGGAACTGCTCGGCAGCACCCTGCTCATGGTGGGCATGGGCGGCATCGGCCGCGCCGTCGCCGGCATGCTCCGACCGTTCGGGGTGCGCGTGCTTGGCGTCAAGCGTGACACCGACGGCGTGGACCCCGACAGCCTCGGTGTCGACGCCATCGTGCCTTGGCGGGAACTGGACCGCGTCTTGCCCGAAGCCGACCATGTGGTGCTCGCCTGCCCCCTGACACCTGAGACAGAAGGTCTGTTCGGTGCAGCAAGGCTAGCCCTGTGCAAGCCAGGCAGTTCGCTGATCAACGTGGGCCGGGGCGGTCTGGTCGACAGCGAGGCCCTGCTCGAGGCTCTGGACCGCGGGCAGTTGGCTGGCGCCGTCCTCGACGTCACGGATCCAGAACCTCTGCCCGCTGGGCACCCACTGTGGCAGCACGAACGGGTCATCGTGTTCCCGCACTCCGCGAGCACCTCCGTGTGCGAGAACGCCCGCCTCACGGACCTGTTCTGCGACAACCTGAACCGCTTCATGGAAGGACGCGCTCTGCGCAACGTCTATGAGCGAGGGCGTGGCTACTGAGGGCCGACCGCATTGGCCGAGCCCCGCCGTGACACCCGCTAACGCCCGTTTAAGCCGCTTCCTCTACAGTGGCCGCCAAGGAGCCCTCATGCCCCATGCCCCCTTCGCGGCCACCGCCTTACGCCTGCTCATCGGCCTGCTGCTCGCATCGGCCGGCACCGCCCTTGCCCAAGACCCGCTGGTCGGCAGCTTCTCCGACGGCCAGTTGCTGCTGGTCATGCAGGGCGGCAACGGTCAGTACAGCGGCCAGATCAGCTTCCAGGGCCAGACCTACCCCTTCGCTGCCCAGGGTGGAGCGCAACTCCTCGATGGCAGCTTCCAGGTCGGTGCCGACCGCTTCCCCTTCCAGGCCGGCCTGCAGGGCGAGACGCTGATCTTCGTCACCAGCGGACAGACCTACCAGCTGCAGCGCCAGGCCGCGGCCGCTCCGCCCCCGGCGGCGGCTGCAGGCGGCCCCCTCGGCCCGGGCGTGCAGCTCACCTACAGCCAGGCGGTGGCCAGCCATCCCGGCGCCGCGGCCGGCCCTGAGGCGATGGGCACGGGCGGCCAGGGCTACATCGTCATCAACGTCGCGGAGATGACCGAGCGCGGCTGCGTGGCCAACGTCAGCAACTACAGCATCCACATCCTCGACCGCAGCTTGTCGAACGCCGGCGGCGGCCCCCTCATCGACCAGGAGGGCGGCTGCGGCGAGTACTGGCTGCCCCCGGCCACGCTGCAGGCCATGCCGGACAGCAACGACGGCACCACCAGCGTCCAGCGCTCCCCTTACAACCACCGCGGCCAGGAGTTCCAGGCCCTCTTCATCACCACCGCGCTGCAAGGTGGCTACCGCACCCAGAAGATCTACGACACCGCCAGCGGCCTGATGCTGGCCTACAGCGAGGGGACGGGGGCCATGAACTGGGGCGCAGGCGACGCGCCAGTGGCCTCGAGCAGCGGGGTGAACGAGTTGCTCAGCGTCCGCCAGGTGTCCCTGCCCTGGGCGACGAACACGGCCCTCTCGCCCCTGCTGCAGCAGCTGCAGCAACTGCGCTACCAAGGCACCATGGTCGAGACCCTGCCTGGCATCGTCCTGTGGGACGCATCGGTCGAGACGGGCATCGACATCGTCATGGACGTGCAGCAGCGCGCGGCGAACCATCTGCTGATGCGCACCACCAACACCTTCAGCATGATGGGCATCGCCATGACACCGTCCACCGGCGCCGTGGTCATCAGCGCAGGCAGCGGCTACTACGTGCCACCAGCTGCGCTGGCCAGCCTGCAGCCGGGGCAGGTCCTCGACCAACACCCTGACATCGGTCTGCGCGTGGTCGTCGAAGCCGACCAGCAGGGGCGCATCGCCGTGGTCACCCAGGGCAACGGCTACACATCGCGCGGCGTCTACGACCTGGCCAGCGGCCTGCTGGTCGCCAGCATCAGCGAGGTGCGCGACTCCTCCAAGATCACCGTCACCACCGTGCAGCTGGTGGGCAGCCAATGACCCCGAGCCGCGCCGTCCCGTCCCCGACCCCCGTCATGCCCTTCATCCCGAGGAGGAAGCCGATGCACGCTCCCCATCGTCGCTTGACCGCCACAGGACTGGCCTTGCTTGGCCTGTTGCTCGCCTTCGCCCATGCGCAGGCGGACATGTACCACTACCAGAGCCCCGACTACACCTTCTCCTTCGCCTACCCGAGCAACTGGCAGGGCGGCGAGGACATGGACGGCGGCGGCGGGCTGATGATCACCTTCGAGGCGCCCGGTGAGGATGGCGGCATCCTGCTGCTGGGGCAACCCTTGGCGCCAGAGGACATCGCCTACATGCAGCAGGCGTCGCCGGCCGCCCTGAACGCTGAGGTCTGGGAAGGCTTCGCATCCGAGGTCCCCGGCGCCCAGATGCTGGGCACCCGCAACCTGATCGTCGCGGGCATGCAGGCCACCGCCATCGATTACGGCAGCACGGAGCTGTCGGGCTCCATCGTCTACTTCGTGGACGGATCCACGCTCTACACCATGGCCTACGCCAGTACCCCTGCCGGCCTGCCCACCGTGCGTCCGGCCTTCGACGCCATGGTGGCCACCTTCAGCCTTGGCCTTGGCGGCCCGACGGTCCCGACGGTGCCGCCTCTGGCGCAACCGCCCGTCAGCCCACCGCCCCCCGGCGGCGACCCCTTCGCCACACCGCCCACCCAGGATCCCTTCGCGCCAGGTGGCGCCAACCCCCTCGCTCCAGGCGGCGATCCCTTCGTCGGCACCTTCACCGGCGACGGCATCAGCCTGACGCTGCGCGGCGATGCCAGCCGCTACGAAGGCGAGCTGCACTACGGTGGGCAGACCTACCCGGTCATGGCCCAGGCCTCCGGCCAGCAGCTCATGGGGGTCTTCCTCAGCGGTGGGACGGAGTTCACCTTCTCGGGGATGCTCTCCGGCACGATGCTGGAGTTCGAGAGCGGCGGGACGAGGATGCTGCTGAGCAAGTAAGGGGTAGGAACGCGGTGCCTTCGTCGTAGATTCGCGGCCTCATCACCGTAGAAACGCGGGACCGAGGCCCACCGCTACCCGGTGCTCACCGAGCCCTCGGCGGGGACATCCTCTTCGAAGATCGCCTCGATCGCCATGCCGAACACACGGCCGATCCGGAAGGCGAGCGGCAGGCTGGGATCGTACTTGCCCGTCTCGATGGCGTTCACCGTCTGACGGCTGACACCGAGGCGCTCGGCCAGATCCGCCTGCGACCAGCGCCGCTCCGCGCGCAGCACGCGCAGGCGGTTGTTCACAGGTAACGCCTCCGCACGATGGGGAGGGCGACGAGGAAGCTGACGGCGATCAGCGGCCACACCACGAACAGGCTGAGCCTTGGCAAGCCGAGGAAGGTCTCGAGGAAGCCGTAGCTGAAGGTGGCAATGCCGGTGAAGCCGAGCGACAACAGGCCAGCCTCGCCGAACATCCTCCGCTGCATCTCGTCGAAGCCGCGCACCGCCTCGAGCCAGCCGACCATGGCCCAGACGGCTGGCACCATGGGCAGCACCGCAAGAAGGACGACGAGGAACGACGAGAGGGTGAACGGGTCCAACTGCAGGAGTCTGCCGGGACCGATGAGCAGGACCTGCAGGATGACGGCAAGTCCGTAGAGGATCAGGCCGACGACGAACTGGCGCCAGCCGCGGGTTCGGGAAGTGGGATGGGTCAAGGGGACTCCTTAGTCAAGACTGCTTGACATAAGGTAATAGGTGCAAGACGAGTTGTCAAGCACGCTTGACTATCCCTCTGCCACCCGCACCGGCCTGCCCTCACGCACCGAGCGGTAGATCGCCTCCACCAGCGCCACCGACCGTAGCCCCTCATGCCCGTCCACCAGCGGCGCGCGATCATGCTCGATGGCGTCAAGGAAGTCCTCGATCTGGCGACGGTGGTTCTCGAAGGACATGGCCATGGGGTCGGCGAAGGTGGCGCCCTTGGCCGCGCCGACCCCGGTCCCGGTGCCATCCTCCTCCAGCAGGGACCGCGTCGCCCCATCCTCCCCGTGCTGCTGCCAGCGCACCACGGCGTCGTCCAGCAGGGTCACCGAAGCGCGCTCGCCGTACACCTCCAGGCCCTTCGGCTGCCCTGGCCACAGCGAGGTGGCCGCACTGACCTGCCCCAAGGCGCCGCTGCGGTAGCGCAGCACCGCCACCAGGGTGTCCTCCACCTCGATGCGCTCGTGCGCCATGGTGCCGGCGTAGGCGAAGACCTCGTCCACATCGCCCATGATCCACAGCAGCAGGTCGATCTGGTGGATGGCTTGGTTCATCAGCGCGCCCCCACCGTCCAGCGCCCAGGTGCCGCGCCATGCGCCGCTGTCGTAGTAGGCCTGCGAGCGGAACCACTTGACGGTGGCGTCTCCTTGCAGAAGGCGGCCGAGCTCGCCTGCCCTGACGGCCCGCTGCAGGCGCCGGTTGCCGTCGGCGAAGCGGCTGCCGAAGACCGTGGCCAGCTTCACCCCGGCGGCGTCGGCGGCGTCGACCACGGCCTGAGCCCGCCCCACGCTCACCTCCAGCGGCTTCTCCACGATCACATGGCGTCCGGCCTGGGCGGCGGCCACCGCCGCCTCCAGGTGCGCGCCGCTTGGCGTGCAGACGCTGACGACCGTGACCTGCTCGTCGGCCAGGGCAGCCGCGAGGTCGGCGAAGTGCCGCACACCATGCTTGGCCGCGAGGGCGGGTGCGCGCGAGCCGCCGGTCACCCCGACCAGGCGGGCGTTCGGCAGGCTTTCGATGGCGCCCACGTGGGCAGCGGCGATGGCGCCGGTGCCGACGACGACGAAGCCGTGCTTCTGCCCCTGATCCTTGTCCTGATCCAGCATGGTGGTGTCCTCCCGGAGCCGGCCCTTCGTGCTCGGCGGGCTTGGCGTGCCTGAGCCTGCCAGACCAGGGTACCGCTGCCCAAGCGATCGCGGTCATCGCGCCGCGGACCAGCGCGCCACGGACCATCGCACCACGGTTAATCGCGCTTTAGCCCCTCGCCGCTAATCTCCCTGCAGGAGAAGCACATGCCCCATCAGACGCGCAACCCCTTCGCCATCCGCCTGCTCCTCTGCCTCATGCTGGCCGGCGGCCTGGCCTTGGCCCAGGATCCCTTGGTCGGCAGCTTCGGCGACGGCCAACTGCAGCTCAGCCTGCAGGGTGGCGGTGGGCAGTACAGCGGTCAGATCAGCTTCCAGGGCCAGACTTTCCCCCTCACTGCCCAAGGCAGCGCCCAGGGGATCAGCGGCAGCTTCCAGTCGGGCAGCAACAGCTTCCCCTTCCAGGCCTGGCTGCAAGGCGACACGCTGACGTTCAGCACCGGCGGCAACAGCTACAGCCTCAGCCGGCTCAACCCCGAGCCGGGCCGGCTTGACCCCGAGCCGGGCTGGCCGGACACCGAGCCGGGCCAAGGCGACCAGGAAGGGCCCTTGCCTGCCGGCCTCCGCGTCACCTACCTCATGTCCTCCAGCACACAGCCGGGTACGGCCAACGAGTCGCCCTTCGGCATGGAGATGGGCGGCGGGGGGATGATGGTGTTCGAGGTCGTCTACGCCGACACCGAGGTGTGCCTGGCGATCGTGTCCGTCTACAACTTCGACCCGTGGACCCGCGGGATGACGCTGTTCGCCAACGACACCATCGTGGGCGATGGTGACGAGTGCGGCATCTTCCGGCGCTCACCGGCCGCCCTGCGGGCCATCCCCCTGTCGGAGGATCCCCTCGAGCGCGTGATGCACGGGCCATGGGAGGCGGAGGGTGAGACCTTCGACAGCGTGGCGATGAGCTCCGACATCCAGGGTTACCGCACCGGTCGCGTCTACGACCTGCGCAGCGGCCTGCTGCTGCTCGACTCGCAGGCCACCCACAACCCTAACCCTGGCAGCCCGACCCAGTTCGCCACCGGCAGCAACAGCACGAACTTCTACTCGCTACGGCAGGTCGAGCACCCCTGGCTGCCTGCCAGACCGCTGCCGGATGCGCTGCGCAACCTGCAGGGCCTGCACTACCGCGGCACCAGGACCTTCGAGGTCCCCAACTACGCGGGCGGCTACGAGGTCGGCGGTTCCTGGCCCGTCGAGCTTCGGCTGAGCACGGAGCGCAGCAGCAGCCATTGGCTGTCGCTGCGCGGCGAGATGTCCTTGAGCATCCCCGGCGTCGACCCGAACTCGACCAGGTCTCCCATGGGCGTGCTGCTGGTGGCCGGCGGCGGCTACTACATGCCAGCCGAGTTCCTCGCCACCCTGCAGCAGGGCCAGCAGCTCGACTTCGACGTCCAGTCGGAACAACGCACCTTCGTCGAACAGGTCGGCCCGCAGACCGTGGTCATCGTGACGCAGGGTCCCGTGCTGCTGCAGCGCCGCACCTTTGACCGGCGCAGCGGCCTGCTGGTCAGCGGCTTCATCCAGCAGACGACCAGCACCAGCCGGGAGTCGCAGCGCATCGACCTGGTAGGGAACCCTTGAGGTGGTAGGGAGCCCTTGAGGTGGGACCATGGATGGCGAGCCGCTGGTCTCCGGCGCCCTGCTGCCCTCGCTCGGGCCAACCGCCTGGTGGCAGATCGCCGCCCTTGGCGGCGCCATCGTCATCGAGATGGGCCTCATCGCCATCGTGGTGAACCGCTACAAGGACGCCGGTGACCGCACCCTCATCCTGGCCATCCTCTTCGTGGTGGGCGCGCACTTCCTCATCATGGGCGCCGCCCACGGGCCGCTGATCTTCCTGCTCGGCCTGCTGAACATGCTCAACGCCTTCGTCGCCATGCGCCTGCCTTCGATCCCGCTGCGCCTTGCCGGCTTCGTGGACGCGGCGCTGAAGCTCGGCGTCGGCGCCTGGATGTTCCTGGGCTACTTGGCCTTCACCTTCTTCGGCTGAGGCCTCCGAACAGGGTGCCCCACGGCCTGGCAAGTCCTACGGTTGCGCGTGCCCCCACGTCTGGTGCTGCTCGACTCGCGCGCCGGGTCGCCCGCGCTCAGCCCTGCCACAGCGCCTCGATGGGCAAGGACCAGAGCCCTTCGCCGAAGGGCAGGGCCTGGCTGCCTGCATGAAGGACCAGCCCGAACAGGAAGGCAGCACCGCTGCGTTCCTGCAGGAAGCGCAAGCCCCGGAAGTCCTGGCGCATGACCGTCCTGGCGGCCTTGACCTCGATGCCGATGACGCCACCGGACGCCGTCTCCACCACGATGTCGACCTCGGCTGCGTCCCGGTCACGGAAGTGGTGCAGCGTGTACCGCGTCCTCGACCAGGTCCGTTGCTTGCTCAACTCCGAGCCGACGAAGCCCTCCAGCAGCCCTCCGAAGTGGTTGGGGCCCGTCACGCTGGCCAGGGCCTGTTCCGTCCGGCCCGTCAGGTGCGCAGCCAGGCCCGGGTCGGACACGGCGATCTTCGGCCGGCTCACCACGCGCTTGGTCAGGTTGTGGCCCCAGGCTGGAAGCCGCTGCACCAGGTAGAGGTGCTCGAGCGTGGCGAGGTAGCTGCTCAGCGAGGTCTCAGGGATGCCGGCGTCCCTGGCCAGGTGCGCGCCCACCAGCTCACCGGCGTTGTTGGCGGCGATCAGCCGCAGCAGGCGTCCCAGCCGCTCCATGTGCTGCAGGCGGCTCAGCTCGGCCGCGTCACGGATGACGATCCGCTGCAGGTAGTTGTCGAACCAGCGTTGCCGCGAGCGCCCGTCCTTGCCCGAGACCTCCGGGTAACCACCTGCGCACACCATCGCGACGTAGTCGCCTCGATCCATGGCGGAGCTCCTGTCGGCGATCCAGGCCGCACCGCCTTCGACCACCCTGGAGACGAAGTCCTCCTCGTGTCCCTGCATCTCCCCCTGGCTGAGCCCTTGCAGGGCGACCGTCTGCGCCCTGCCTGCCAGGCTGTCGCTGACGCCGGCGACGTGCAGCAGGTCCGCCGAGCCCGTGACCAGGAAGCGGCCCGGCCGACGGTCTGCGTCGACGGCGGCCTTCAGGGCCCGCACCAGTTCCGGTGCCCGTTGCGCCTCGTCGATGACGAGGAGTTCGCCGGGGGGGGAGAGGACGAAACCGTCCGGGTCCTCCCGCGCCGACGCCAAGGCGCCAGCCTCGTCCAGGCTGACCATGTGGCCGCCACGCCGCGCCACGACCATCTTGGCCAAGGTGCTCTTGCCCACCTGCCTGGCGCCTTGGATGACGGTGACCGGGGTGTCCGCCAGCGTCTCGAACACCAAGGATGTAACGTTCCTCTTGATGAGGCGTGGTGCGATCCCGGTCACTTCCATGGCCGCCATCCTACCGCCATGCGTACCGTCCGGCACGCTGGATATCCCTCATGCGAGGTAGAAACGCGGTCACGTCATCGCAGATTCGCGGGTACTCAACCGTAGATTTGCGGAGCTCTTGCCGTAGATTGGCGGAGCTCATCCAGTCGGACTCTCCCCACCAAGGCCCACCGCGACGAACCACGCGCGCATCCCACCGCCATGGTCTGATGAGCGGATGCCTTCCCGCCCGCTCTCGCCCGTCGCCGTCGGCTGGGTCCTCGCCTTGCTGTCATCGGCCGCCTTCGGTGCATCCGGCGTGCTGGCGAAGAGCCTGTTGGCCACCGGCTGGACACCGGCCGCCGCCGTGGCGTGGCGGGTGGCGCTGGCAGCCTTGGTGCTTGCGCTGCCGGCCGTCCTGCAGCTACGCGGCCGCTGGTCCACCTTGCGGCGGGGCTGGCCGAGCGTGGTGCTCTTCGGTCTGCTGGCCGTCGCTGGCTGCCAGCTGACCTACTTCATGGCCATCGAGCGCCTGCCCGTGTCCTTGGCGCTGCTGGTGCAGTACCAGGCCATCGTGCTGGTGGTGGGCTGGTTGTGGCTGCGCCATGGCCAGCGGCCGCGTCGGCTCACCCTCGTCGGCGTGGTCGTCGCCGTCCTCGGGCTGGTCCTCATCCTCGACATCTTCGGCGCCACCGGCGCCGACCCGGTCGGCGTGCTGTGGGCGCTGATCTCGGCCGTGGGTCTGGCCGCCTACTTCATCATGGCGGCCGACCAGCGCCACGGCGTGCCTTCGCTTGCACTGGCCTCTGGCGGCCTCGTCACCGGTGCGCTGGTCCTGCTGCTGGTAGGCGCCAGCGGCCTGCTGCCGCTGCGCTGGAGCACCGCCGACGTGCAGTTGGCCGGCCTCCAGCTCCCTTGGTGGGGCGGTCTGCTGGCCCTGAGCCTGGTGTCCACCGCCTGTGCCTACGCCGCCGGCATCGTGTCGGCACGGCGGCTTGGTTCCAAGCTGGCTTCCTTCCTCGGCCTGTTCGAGATGCTGTTCGCGGTGCTGTGGGCCTTCCTGCTGCTCAGGGAGCTGCCCACCGCGTTGCAGGCGCTTGGCGGTGCCCTGATCTTCGGCGGGGTGATGCTGGTGAAGCTGGACGAGCGCGGCGGCCCGGCCGTCTAGGTCGAGCCGTCTAGGTCGAGCCAAGCCCGAACAGCCGCTCCACCTCGCCGATGGCCTGTTCCTGGCTCTGGAGCAGCACCGCATGCAGCCCCACCGCAGCGGCGCCATCCACGTTCTCCTGCAGGTCGTCGACGAACACCGCCTCCTCCGGGCGCACGCCCTCCACCTGCAGGATGTGCTGCCAGAAGGCGGGATCGGGCTTGGAGATGCGCATGAGGTTCGAGGCGTAGGTGCGGTCGAAGACGTCGTAGTCGCCGTTGCGCAGGTGGATGGCGTAGTGGACGTCGATGGTGTTGGTGCCAGCCACCACCGGCACCCCGGACTCCTTCAGCCGCTCGACCAAGGCGTACATGGCCGGGCGGCGAACGGGCGTGAAGAGGTCGCCCCATGGATCGCCAGGCAGCTCCAGCCCGGTCTGCTCGCGAAGGCGCGCCCAGTACTGCTGCGGCGAGATGCGCCCGTCGTGCAGGTCGTCGAAGCCGGCAGCCCGCAGCATGGGCCGCAGCTCGGCCACGTCCACGCCAAGGCGTTCGGCGATCTTGGGGGCGACGTCGTGGCCATCGACCATCACGCCACCCATGTCGAAGATGCAGAGTTTCAGTTGACTCACTCCTTGCCAGCCGAGAAGACGTTGGCGCCTTTCAGGAAGAAGCTCGACAAGCTCAGGAAGATGACCAGCATGGGGATGCTGGCCAGGGCGGCGACCGCCACCATGGCGCCCTCGTTGGTGCTCTTCTCGTCCATGAAGGACACCACGTACAACGGCATGGTCTTGAGCTCAGGGCTCTGGATGACGAGCAGTGGCCAGATGAGGTTGTCCCACTGGCCCTCGAAGGTGAGCACCGCCAACACCGCCATCACAGGCAGCATGTTGGGCAGCACGATGCGGAAGAAGATGCCGATCTCGGATGCGCCGTCGATGCGCGAGGCGTCGATGAGCTCGTCGGGGAAGCTGAGCAGCGACTGGCGCATGAGGAACACCCCGAAGGCCGAGAGCAGGAAGGGGATGATGAGGCCGGCGTAGCTGTCCTGCAGCCCCATGCCGGTGACCACCACGTAGAGCGGGATCATCACCGTCTCGAAGGGGATCATCAGGGTGGAGAGGATGAGCAGGAAGACGATGCCGCTGCCGCGGAAGCGCAGCTTGGTCAGGCCGTAGCCGGCCAAGGTGGCGAAGAGCACGGTGGTCACGGCCACCGATCCCGATACGAGCACCGAGTTGAAGATGGCGCGCGGGAAGATGAACTTACCGTCGTTGCCGCGGATGGCCTGCCAGAAGTTGTCGAGGAACAGGGAGTCTGGCCACCAGGCGAAGGGCATGCGCATGATGTCGCGCGCCGGCATGAAGGAGGCGATGAACATGAAGGCGAGCGGCACCAGCACCAGGCCGACCGCTACGATCAGCACCAGCCAGCCGAGCAGGCCCCCGATGCGTTCGGACAAGGGCCGCGGCGCTGCGTCGCCGCGTCGCCTCGTCGCCTTCGGCCGCGAGGTGCCGACCATCTAGGAGGCCTCCCTCGATGCGCGGAACTGCAGCAGCGCGAGGGCGAACATGACCAACAGCAGGATGATGCTCATGGCGCTGGCCAGGCCGAGCTGGTGGTCGCGGATGGCGGTGGTGTAGATGCCGAGCGTCACCACGTTGATGGGCTCGCGCGGCGCACCCGCCTGGGTGAAGAGATACTGGGTGCTGAAGGTGCGCATGCAGAAGATCATCGCCATGATCGATACGAGCACCGTGGTGGGCCGGAGAAGCGGCAGGGTGATCCAGCGGTAGAGCTGCCATGCCGTCGCGCCGTCCACCCTGGCCGCCTCGCGCACGCTGTTGGGGATGGAGCCCAAGCCGGCGATGAAGATGATGGTGAAGAAGCCCAGCTTGCCCCACAGGTAGACCAGGATGGTCGACACCCGCACCATCTCGGGCGAGGCCAGCCATTTGTGGTCCACCCCGCTGAAGCCAAGCACGAAGTTGACCCATTGGTTGGCGATGCCACGCGGGTCGAGCAGCAGCAGCCAGACGGCGGCCGCCACCACGCCTGGGATGACGGCGGGCGAGTAGAGGGCCATCTGGAAGAAGCGCTGCAGGCGCAGGCGCGAGACGATCAGGGTGGCCAGCAGCAGGCTGAGGATGACCAGCGGCACGGCCGTGCCGACCGTGAACAGGCCGGTGGCCTTCCAGGAGTTCCAGAACTGCGCCGATCCCATGAGGTCGGTGTAGTTGCGCCAGCCGATGAAGACGGGCGGCCTGAGCGACAGCACGCTCTTGCTGTGGAAGCTCAGGACCAGCGCGTTGTAGATCGGGTAGAAGCTGAAGATGGCGAAGTAGGCGAGGGCTGGGATGACGAACACCCAGCCCCACATCGCCCGTCTGGTGGCGACGGTGATCCGAAGTCCAGAACGCCGAGCCACCGCCTGATCCTCAGTACTCGCCGCGCAGGGTCCGCTCGATGCCTTCGCGCAAGGTGCGCAGCACGTCGGCAGGCTCGCGGTTCTGCAACAGCACGGCCTCGATGGCGTCCTTGAGGAGCTGCTGCATGCGCGGCGCGTCCTCGGCGTAGTAGATGACCTCGGCCTTGGCCAGGTCGCTCATGAACACGTCGGAGTATGGGTGGTTGCGGAAGGTGTCGGAGTCCACCAGCTCCTGGGTGGCCTGCAGCACGCCGACGCGCGCGAAGTACTCCTCGGCGTGGTCCGTCAGGTAGCCGAGGAAGCGCCATGCGGCCTCCTGCTTGGCGGCGGTGGACTGGGCGTTCACCATCCAGTAGTGGCCGTAGTACGGCTCGGCCACCTCAGCCACGGCGTTCTCCCATTGCGGGAAGGGCACGATCATCCAGCCCTCGCCAGGAAGGAAGCCGGGGTTGTCTGAGCCGATGCGCGCGATCTGGTACTGGCCTGACTCCATCATGCCGATGTCGTTGTTGTCGAAGTTGAACAGGGCGCGGGCGTTGGCGTAGGTGGGCGAGCCGAGGTTGCGGCCGTGTGGGCCCCACTCGCGGAAGTAGGAGAGCACCTGCAGCCATGCCTCGTCGCCGACGGCGCCGCTGACGCCGTCGTCACCCACGAGCTGACCGCCGAGCTGCTCGACCATGGGCACCACGAAGTTGAGGTACCAGGGGTAGCGGAAGTCGAAGCCGCGGCGGGTGATGATCTCGCCGTCGCGGATGGTCAGCCGGTCGGCGACCTCCATCATCTCTTCCCAGGTCTTCGGGTAGTCGGTGAGCGGATCGAGGCCGGCGTCACGGAACACGTTCATGTTCACGAAGATCGACCAGTTCGTGAGCTCGAGCGGCAGGCCGTAGAGCTCACCCTCGTAGTGCACGGGCGCCAGCATGTTGGGCAGGTAGGCGTCGAGCAGCGCCTCGGTGCTGCCGAAGCCGGCGGCCTCCGCGTTCACCGGCGCCACGCGGCCGTTGACGATGTAGGGGTACTCGTTGGAGATGTCCATGTTGAAGATGTCGGGCCCGCGGTTGGCGGCGAAGGCCGTGAGCATGAGCTGGGCCAGCTGGTCGGCCGGGTTGGTGACGCGGGTGATGGTGATGCCTGGGTTGGCCGCCTGGAACTCGGCGATCAGGCGCTCTTCCA
>CAYXJZ010000018.1:0-28210 GCA_964465355.1 uncultured bacterium
CGCCGGTGAAGGACAGGCTGTAGTCCGCCACGCCCTTGCGGCCCACCTTGAGCGCGCCGTCGGCACGCGGCGGCTCCACCACGTAGACGCGGGCGTGCCGCCTGGCCTCCGACTCGATGAGCGATCGACTGGCGTTGCTGCCCACCTCTTCGTCCGGGGTGATGAGCAGCGTGATCTCGCCCTGCGGGAGCATGTCAAGCTGCCGCAGCAGGCGCACGGCCAGCAGCGTCTGGACGATGCCACCCTTCATGTCGTACGCCCCTGGGCCGTAGGCGCGGTCGGCGGCCTCGTCGAAGCGCCATGGCATCTGTCCGAGGGTGCCGAGCGGCCAGACCGTGTCGTAATGGGCCAGCACCAGGCTGCCGTCACCGCTTGGCAGGCCGGGCCATCTCAGTTGCAGGAGGTCGCTCACCCCGTCCTTGGGCAGCCGCTCCACATGCCAGCCATCGGCGGCGAAGGTGGAGGCGAGCAGGTCGGCCATGCGGTCGCCTGCAGCCTCGTCTGAACTGGGGGACTCCGTCTCGACGAAGGTCTTGAGCAGTTCGAGGAAGTCGGCGCGCTGCGCCCTTGCGGCTTCGAGGAGTCGGGATAGCGGCATGCCGCTCAGTCTAGTGCCCGGTGTCGGTTCGTGGCCACAGCCTGCTGCCACAGTCGTTCCGCCAGCGCGCGCACGCTCGGCTCGGCGGTGGTTCGGGCGTAGGCGTAGCCCATGCGCAGATCCTGGGCAGACTGCTTCTTGTCGGTGCCGACCAGGTGCCGCGAGAGATAGACCTGGGCGAGCAGCACATCGCGCATACGCTGGGGGCGCACCGCGTGCAGGTCGAGCAGGGCGTCCTCGAAGGCCGCGGTGGCGCCACGGGCGTCACCCCGCTCGGACAGCGCCTTGCCTCTGCGGTAGTGCTTGGCGGCCTCGTACAGCAACTCGCGCATGGTGGGCGATCCTACCTTGCCGCGGCAGCCCGCTCTGCCTGCGCCGCCTGCTCAGCCAGCGCGGCCTGGGCGGCGGCATGGCGTTCACGGGTGATGGGGTAGGTCCACACCAGCAGTGCGGCGACCACGAAGATGCCGGCGGCCACCGGTCCTGCCATCAGGCTGATCCCGGCCACGGTGGCCTCCGATTGCATGGCCGAGCCCTGGACGTAGCCGAAGGCGCTGGCCACGATGGCGTTGGCGAAGACGCCGGCGGAACCGGCCGCCTTCTGGCCGAAGGTGAACAAGGCGTAGAGCAGTCCTTCGCGACGACGGCCCTGCGCAAGGGCGTCGAACTCCACCACGTCGGGCAGCATGGCCCACGGCATCATCATCACCGCAGCCAACCCCACCCCTGCGAGCACCGTGGTGACGATGAGGCTGCCACTCAAGCCACCTGCAGGCGAGAGCAGCACGAGGGCGAGCACAGCGGCCGCCAGCAGCAGCAGCCCCGTGCAGAGGGCGGTGCGCTTGCCCCAACGCCGGCTCAGCGCCGACCAACCGGGGAAGGCAAGCACGGCCACACCGAAGAGCAGGCCGAGCACCACGGTCTGCGATCCGCCAGGCAGGCGCAGGGAGGACTCGAGGAAGAACGGCAGCATGGAGTTGAGCACCATCATCCCAACGGTGATGACCACGAACAGCAGCCAGATGGCGCGGTAGCCCGGCGCTGCGAAGGCGCTCAGCCAACCGCCACCCCGTCCGGGCGACGCAGCGGCGGCCGGACCGGGGGGCGCTGCGCGAACGGTCGGCGCCTTGGGCTCACGCACGACGAAGGCCGTGAACAGGTAGGCGGCGGCCGCCAGCGCACCGAAGGTCAAGGCCATGACGCGCCAGCCGGCCGGCCCCGCGGCTGCCAGCTCGCTGCCACCGCTCACGCCAAGGACCAAGATGGGCGGTACCGCCACCGCCAGCATCGACGCCACGACGCCGAAGCCCGTGCGCCAGCTCGTGAGGGCCGTGCGACCGTCGTAGTCGGGCGCCAGCTCCGGCGTGAGCGCCAAGGTGGGGACCTGAACCACGCTGTAGAGCAGGCCGAAGAGCACGAAGGTGACCAGGCCGTATGCGGCGGCCCCACCGGGCGCCAAGGGCGGCGCCCACCAGATGGCGGCGAAGGCGGCGCCAAGGGGCACCGCCCCCCAGCGCAGGAAGACGAGGCGACCGAGGCTGGCCCGCCAGCGGTCGGCCAGGACCCCCATGATCGGATCGGTGACGGCGTCGACCAGGCGTCCGGCCACGAAGATGACGCCGGCCCAGAGGGCGGGTACGCCGGCCACGTTCACCAAGGCGTAGAGCAGCCAGGTGTTGACGGCCACGAAGGTGAGCGATGCGCCCATCTCGGCCACGCCGTAGGCGGCGGCCTGGGAGGTCGGCAGCCGGGTCTGGACGGCGGCTTCGGCCGGCTGGGGGGCGGAGGCACGGCTCACGAACGGACCCACTCGGCCGGGGCGCTCCTTTGCCCGAGTTCGCCCCGCCTGGCAAGAGCGCGAGCGTAGAGCGTCACGCCAACCGCCACGGCCAAGTTGTGCGACTCCAGGTCGGGGTGCTGGGGAATGGTCATGGGATGCGCGTCCATGGTGACCTCCTGCGGCAGGGAGCCGCCTTCCGGTCCGAACACCCAGGCGGCCAGGGCCGGGGCCCGCAGCTCGCCGATGGGCAGAGCGGCGCTGTCGGCCGGGGGCAGCAGCGCGATGACGTCGTGCTGCGGATGGTCGGCCCGGTAGGCGGCCCAGGAGTCCCACACCGACCACCGCATGGCGAAGGCGGCTCCTTGCGAGGCCCTCAGCACGTGCGGCGACCAGGGGTCGATGCGTGGCTCGATCAGCGCCAGCTGCCTCAGGTCGAAGCCGAGCGCGGTGCGCATGACGGCACCGAGGTTGCCGGCTTGGGCGCAACGCACCAGCACAAGGTGATCGCTCTGGTCGAGGCGGTCGTCTGGCCGGTCCAAGGTGGCCGCCACCCAGGCCTGGCGGTGGCGCCTGAGTCGCTGGACCATGGCCTCGTCCTCGTCGGCATCGACACCGGCGAGGGCGGCGGCCTGACGCAGCCGCCGCAGATCATCGGCGGGCAGCCTTGGGTGCCAAGCCACGCGCCTGAGCAGCTCGGGACGGTGACGCATGGCCTCCATGACGGGCCACAGACCCACCACGTGACCGGCATCAACGTCGTCCTGACCCGGTCTCACACCTCGGCCCCTTCCGTGGGACCCACCAGACGGAACGGCTGCTCCATGCCCGCCTTCGCTGCCTCGATGGCCTCGGCCGGCGCCCAGCTCAGGGCCAAGGCGCCGCGGTAGGCCTGCAGTGCCTTGCTGCGCTGGCCTGCCAGGTCGCGAAGCTGGCCGAGGCGGGCCAACAGCATGCCAGGAAGCAGGTAGGGCTGACTGAAGTCCTGGTTGGCAGCCGTCTCCATCACAGCCAGCGCCGCAGCCGGCTCGGCGTGGGTCAGCAGCAGCTGCGCCTCGAGGAAGAGCGCCTCGGCGCTTGGCGCCTCGCGTAGCTGCTCCAGCAGGCCTGCGACATCCGGCACCTGGTCGCGCCATGCCAGGTCGAGCAGCGAACGTCGGCGCGAGGCAGGGCTGGGTGGCGGAGCCTCGACCGGCGCCCAGTCGATGCCGGCCTCGTCCAAGGCCGCCGTCATGGCGGGCCACAGGTCGAGTTCGACCAGCAGGGCGGCGGTGCCAGCCGGCTGGTGTATAGCCGGCTCGTCACCTGCTTTGGCTCGTCGTTGCAAGGCAGCCACCACGCTGCGGGCGCGCGCCTGTCGCCAGTCGGTGCCAGGACCCTCACCGAAGGCGGTCGCTCGCGCACGCCAATCCACCTCGAGCAGGGGAACGACCTCGCCGAGGAGGCGCGGCAGGTCGAGGGCCTGTGGCAGCAGCTCGCGCAAGGGCTCGAGGCCGCGGTCCAGTTCGGCCAGGACCTGCCGTGCGGCAGGGTAGGCAGCAAGGTAACGGCGGAACTCGCTCTGTGCGCCGACCTCCTGCTGACCGCCAAGCCCGACCAGCGGCGTGCCACGGCTCCGTGCCCATGGCACCACCGTCCACGGCAGGGCCGGCTCAGCCACCTCCTGCCAGCCGGGCGTCCGGTCGTAGTCGGGCGGCAGGGCGCTGCTGAGGACGACGTCCGGCGACAGCGCCGCCAGGGCCTCCAGCACGCTGACCACGTTCCAGCGGGGGTGGTGGAGGTGCCAAGGCCCAGTGAGCGGCAGCAGGACCAGCCTGGTGTCAGGCGTCACCGGGCCATGGTACGGGGCGGCGACGCGCTGCGCCATCGCCGCGGGCTCCGGAACGGGCCTCCTTTCACAGTTCGGGCCGAGTTCGGCGGGTACCATGGCGCCATGCGCTACACCGGTCGTCCTGCATGGCAAGTCGACGTCGGCTGGTTCAGTGCCCTGCTCCTTGCCCTGACGGTGCTGGCCGGGACCATGGCAGGGACCATGGCAAGGATCACGACACCTGCTTCTGGACCGACGGCCCAGGCCGCCGTGCTCGACCTGGCCCTGCTCGATGCCAGCGGCGGGGCCCCCCTGCTCAACCCGGTCAGTCGTAGCTACGACGGACGCGGACCATTGGAGCTGTTGCCCGGCACCGGTGTGGGGGTGGACCCCACCGAGATCGTCGGCTTCGGCCTCGAGGAGGCCCGTGGTCGCCTGGCCGGGGTGCTCACCGACCGCCGACTGCGCTTGGGGTCCGGTTGGCTCGACACCGTGCTCGACCCCCCCTTGCGTGAGCAGCTCGCCGCCTTGGACCAGGACGTGCTGTCCCCCCTGGCCGAGGCCGAGCTCCGCCGCATCATGCTGCCGCTCGGTCTCGACGACGGCACGAGGGCCGCCGACTGGCCCACCCAGTTGGCGCAGAGCCCTGGACAGCCGGTGCAGCCCATCGTCGGCGTCTTCGTCACCATGCCGGCCAGCCAGGTGCAGGGCGCCAGCCCAAGGTTGGTGGGCGAGCGGGTCGTGGCCGGCCTGAGCCAGACCCTGAACGAGCAAGGCGGTGACGCCGCCCGCACCTTGGTGAGCAACCCCAACCTGTCGGTGGCGCTCAGCAACGCCATCGAGGGGCCGGTGCGCACCGCCCTCCATCAAGCCATGGCCGCTGCTCTGCGCACCTATGACGGGCAGATGGCATCGAGGCTGAGCGAGGCGCGTACCGTCCTGATCGAGCCCTTGTCCCCCAACCCGCTGAGCGGCGCCCTGCTGGCCGCCGACCTCACTGCGCTGCCTGCCGACCAGGCACGTGCTCGCAGCCTCGAGCTGTTGGGCGAGAGCGCCTACCGAGACGGCCTGGCCGCCGTGCGTGCCGCCTTGGCGACGCCGGAGGCCCGCGCCAGGGTGGAGGGGGCCGGCTGGCTCATCCAAGGCCTGGATGCCAGCGCTCACGGCCGCTACCTGGCCTGGACCTGGGTGCTCGGGATCGTGGCCTTCCTGCTCGCCGCCGTCGCCGGCCTGACGGCCAGTGGCGCTGGTCGGGTGCTGGTGCCTGGCCTGGCCATCCTGATCGGTGCCGCCGCGCCCCTGTGGCTGACCTGGACCTTGACCTCGCGTGAGGCGATCGGTGGCCTGCCCGCCGGCGTCGGTGCCCTCGGTGTGCCAGGTGCCTGGCGCGCGTGGGGCACGCAGCTGACCGGGGGCATGGCCGAGGCCGTCGCGCAGACCGCGCTGTGGGCGCCGTTGGTGGTCGCCGGGCTTGGCGCCCTGCTGCTGCTCATCGGCCTGGTCGCCACCCTGGCCGGCTGGCTGCGCCCGCGGCGACGCGGTCGCTTCTGACGAAGCGGGCGCTTCTAGGGAAGCGGGTACCACGTGCGAGCAGTTGCTTCGCAACTGCTCGGCTTCGCGGCGTAGCCGCGAAGCACGCTAGACTCCCCCCATGTCGCCCCCGCGTCTCCCACGCGTCACCGTCATCGGCGCCGGCATGGCCGGCAGCGAGGCCGCCTTGGCAGCTGCCCAGTCAGGCGCCCACGTCGAGCTCCTCGAACAGCGCCCCGTCAGGACCACGCCGGCGCACCGCACCGATCGCTTCGCCGAGCTGGTGTGCAGCAACAGCCTCGGTGGCGAGGCCACCAACAACGCCAAGGGTTTGATGCAGGCCGAGATGCTGGCGGCCGGTGGCATCGTGGTCGGCAGCGCCCACGCCACCAGGGTGCCGGCAGGCGGGGCCCTGGCCGTTGACCGAGATGCCTTCTCCGAACGCGTGACGGCCGCTGTCCGTGCCCATCCGCGCATCACCGTGCGGCTGGGCGAGGTGACCGAGCTGCCCGATGGGGTGGTGGTGCTGGCCACCGGTCCGCTCACCAGCGACACCTTGGCTGCTCGCCTGCAGGAGCTGGTAGGGGAGAGCTTCCTCGGTTTCTACGACGCTGCGGCGCCGGTCATCGACGCCGACTCCATCGACATGACCGTGGCCTACCGCAAGGGCCGCTACGGCCAGGCCGCCGACTACCTCAACCTGCCCATGGACCGCGAGGCATACGACCGCTGGTACCAGGCTGTCAGCGAGGCCCGCAGCCACGTGCCGCACGACTGGGAGAAGCTGGAGTTCTTCGAGGGCTGCATGCCCATCGAGGAGATCGCCCGCCGCGGCTACGACACGCCGCGCTTCGGGTCGCTCAAGCCCGTCGGGCTCGAGCACCCGGAGACCGACAAGCGCTTCTTCGCGGTGGCCCAGTTGCGGCAGGAGGACGCCGCGGGCCGCATGTGGAGCCTGGTGGGGTTCCAGACCGGCCTCAAGTGGGGCGACCAGCTCACCGTGGTGCGCACCATCCCTGGCCTCGAGCAGGCCGACGTGGTGCGCTACGGCGTCATGCATCGCAACACCTACCTCTGCGCCCCGCGGCTGCTCGGTCCCGACCTGGCGCTACGGCAGCGCCCTGACGTGTTCGTGGCCGGGGTGCTGGCCGGCACGGAGGGCTACCTCGAGTCGTCGGCCACCGGTTGGCTGGCTGGGATGAACGCTGCCCGCCGTGCCATGGGGCTGCCCACCGTGGTGCCGCCCGAGGCCACCATGTTGGGTGGGCTGGTGCGCTACCTGTCCAGCGCCAACCCGGACGGCTTCCAACCCATGAACGCCAACTGGGGCCTCGTACCGGTGGCGGCCAAGGCCAAGGGAGCGCCGGGCAAGCGCGAACGCAGGGAGCAGGCCTACCAGCAGGGCCTGGACGCCTTCCTCTCATGGCTGGAAGAACTGCGGCAGGATGCCCCGGTGCTTGCCTGATGGGCGCCGATCCCGAGGCGCAGCGCCTCGTCGACCTCCGATCCGACACCCTCACCCGACCCACCCCCGAGATGCGCATGGCCATGGCCGAGGCCGTGGTGGGCGACGACGTCTACGGCGAGGACCCGACCGTGCGCGAGCTGGAGGCCACGGTGGCGGCCATGGCGGGCAAGGAGGCCGGCCTCTTCGTGCCAAGCGGCACCATGGGCAACCAGTTGGCGCTGGCGGCGCACTGCCGGCGTGGCGTCGAGGTCATCCTCGCCGAAGGCGCGCACATCTACGAGTACGAGCTGGGTTCCATGGCCACCATCTCCGGCCTGATGCCGCGGCTGGTGCCGGCCCCTGGCGGCGTGCCCGATCCGGCGGCGGTGCGGGCTGCCATCCACCACAGCCCGCATCAGGCGCCCACTGGCCTGATCGCGCTGGAGAACACCCACAACCGGGCCGGCGGCACGGTGGTGCCGCAGGCGGTGAGCGAGGCCATCGCCGAGGTGGCGCGCGAGGCAGGCCTGCCCTACCACCTGGACGGCGCCCGTGCCTGGAACGCTGCCGTGGCCTTGGGGCTGCCACTCGCCACCGTCTGTGCCCCTTTCGACAGCGTGTCGCTGTGCCTCTCCAAGGGTCTTGCTGCGCCGGTTGGCAGTGTGCTGGTCGGCAGCAGGCCTCTGATCGCCGAGGCGCATCGCTACCGCAAGATGCTCGGTGGCGGCATGCGCCAGGTGGGCGTGCTGGCGGCCGCCGGCCTGGTGGCGGTGCATCGCATGGTGGATCGGCTGGCGGAGGACCATCGCAGGGCGAGCGAACTGGCTGCCGCCCTCGACGGTCTGCCTGGCGTAGCCGTCGACCTGGCGGCGGTGCAGACCAACATGGTCTTCCTGAACGTGGCCGATGCCGATGACTTCGTGGCTGCCCTGGCCAGGCATGGCCTGTTGGCCAACGCCATGACGGCCACACGCGTTCGCCTGGTGACCCACGCCGACGTGGGCGACGCCGACATGCGTCTGGCCGCTGTGGCCGTCAGGCGCGCTGCCGAGGAGTTGGCGGCGTCGAGTCAGGCGGAGCTGGGCGTGGGGGTGGGCGCCAGGGCCAAGCG
Organism: uncultured bacterium; assembly: GCA_964465355.1. GTDB lineage: Bacteria > Deinococcota > Deinococci > Deinococcales > Trueperaceae > JAABTL01. The sequence goes on from CAYXJZ010000018.1 coordinate 8,274, forward strand.
ATGAGCGGCACTCGACCGAGCGCCGCACGCTACGCCCTGCTGGCCCACCCGGTCGGGCACTCCGTCAGCCCTGCCATGCAGACGGCGGCCTTCCTTCACCACGGGCTGGAGGCGAGCTACCAGGCGCTGGACGTGCCGCCAGATGGCTTGGCCGAGGCGGTGGCCGCCCTGCGTCGCCCGCCTTGGGCCGGCGTCAACCTCTCTGTGCCGCACAAGTCGGCTGTGCTGCCCATGCTGGACGAGCTGACAGCCACGGCGCTGCGCCTGGGTGCGGTCAACACCGTGGTGCGCCGCGGCGACCGCCTGTTGGGCGACAACACCGACCTTCCTGGTTTCCGCATAGCGCTCTCGGCCGCGTCGGGGAGGGACTGGGCAGGCGCCAAGGTGGTGGTGCTCGGTGCGGGCGGGGCGGCGCGCGCGGTGGTGGCCGCCTTGGCAGGTGAGGGTGCGACCATCGTCCTGCACAACCGCGACCGCGCCAGGGCCGAGCGCCTGGCGACCGACCTGGGAGATGGCAGGGCGACGGTGGTGGACAGCGAGGGCTTGGCGGGGGCCGTGTCCGGCTGCGAGCTGCTCGTGCAGACCACCACCGTCGGCATGCAAGGTGGACCGGCCGGCTCGCCCCTGCCTGACGGCCTGTTGCCGGAGCGTGGTCTGGTGGTGGACCTGGTCTACCGACCGGCGGTGACGCCGCTGCTTGCGGCCGCCATGGCCGCCGGACTCGTGGTGCAGAACGGCCTGCCCATGCTGGTGCACCAAGGCGCCTTTGCCTTCACGGCCTGGACGGGCAGGGAAGCGCCGGTGGAGGTCATGGGGGCGGCGGCAGAGGCGGCCTTGGGTGGGCCGGGTCGCGGGTGGACGGGCCTCAGCGCGACGAGCGCTTGACCGCTTTGGCCAGCGCAGAGATCAGCACGAGGGATCGGCCGCGGGGGGCCATCCCGACGGCCACGCTGCCCTCGCCATAGCGCAGGGCGGCGTAGGCATGGCGTTCTCCCTCGACCGCCAGGTGGGTGGCGTTGCCGACCGAGCCTCTTGCCTGGTCGAGCAGCGTGGTGGCCACGCCGAAAGCCGCAGCGCCTTCTAGCAGCGTGGCGGCAGGCGCCTCGTTGAGGGGGTAGCCCACCGCCAAGCCAAGCGCGTCTGGCACGGCCTCCAGCACCGACCGCAGGATGGCGTTGTCGCGCTGCTGCTCGTCCACCAAGCGGGCCGCCTCGGTGAGGGCGGCCGCTGTCGGCGTGTGCACGGTGCGGCGTGGCGGGCTGGCGTATGGGTTGACATGGAAGTCGCTGGCGGGTCCGGCCAGCAGCATGGCCAGGCCACGCACCCCGCCGCTGTCGCCTTCGTCACCATGCGCCTCGACGTGCACCAACACGCCCTTGTCCAACCACACGCTGCCATGGGACTGCCCGTCGGTGTGCAGGCCGATGACGGCACTCTCCTGCGTCAAGGCCAGCATCTCCATCAGGTCGGGCAGGGGCACCAGGGAGGTGGAGCCCTCCATCGGCAGGTCGCGCACCTCCGTGATGGGCGACTTGCGAGGGGCTGAACCCGTGGGTTGCGGCAGCGATGCTAGATCGGGCGGGAAGGCCAGGCTGCCGTCAGGGCCGCGCGTCACCCCGCTCACGTTCAGGTCGTGCCGTTCGTCACCGGACGCCACCACCAGGAAGGGCCGCTTGGGGTCAAGGCGCCGCGACCAGGCCAGGAAGCCCGACGGGGAGGCGCCGCGAAGCATGCTGTCGCACACCACGAGGCCGATGGCCGAATGACGCAGCTCGTCCAGCGCCTTGCGCGGGTCCTGGTGGGCGGAGACCTGCCAGCCCACCTCCTTGAGCGCGCGCTCCAAGGCCTGGAGACGATGCTGCATGGTGGCGATGACGAGGGCGCGGGGGACGGGGGTGCTCACCACGATCGAGGCTAACCGGTCGAGGTGGCCGATGGGGTGGCATGGCCCACGTCGCGGTACGTCACCACGTAGGCCACAGGCGTACACTGGCTACGTGCGGATCGCGGTGCTGGCGGACATCCATGGGAACTTGCCGGCTCTGGAGGCGGTCCTCGAGGACGCAGAACGAAACGCCGTCGACGAGATCGTGGTCAACGGCGACCTGGTCAACCGGGGACCTCAGGGCAGCGAGGTGGTGCATCGCCTGCTCGGTCTGCGGGCGCGCCTGCTCATGGGCAACCATGACGACTACCTGCGGATGCTCGTGGACCGCGACCCTGAGCTGCCAGAGGCCTTCTTCGGCGGCTTCTGGCAAGGCAACGTCTGGTGCGCAAGGGAGCTGCAAGATGGCGCCGCACTCGACCCCTTGCGCGACCTGCCCATGACCCACCGGATCGAGCTGCCGGGCGCCTCGCGCCTGCTGCTGTCCCACGGCAGCCCCCGCCACTACCGCGAGGGCTACACGGACCGCATGCCGGACGAGGTCATCTCCGAGATCATCGAGATGCATCCTTCCGACATCCTGGTCGGCTCCCACACCCATCGCCAGCTGCACCGCCGCTGGGGGCGCATCCAAGTGCTGAACACGGGCGCCGTCGGCACACCGTTCAACGGCGACGGCCGGGCCCAGTACCTCTGGCTCACCTTGCAGGACGGCAACTGGATCCCCACCTTCCGAAGGGTGGCCTACGACGTGCAGCGGGCGCTCAGCGCCTACATCGGCAGCGGCTACCTGGAGGAGGGCGGTCTGATCGCCCACCTCTTCCGCGACGAGGTGCGTGACGCGCGGCCCTACCTTGCCCCCTACCTGATGTGGGCCGAGGCGGCCGGCCACGTGCTGGGTGAGGACAGCTTCGAACGCTTCCGCGCAGAGCACCCCAAGCGCTTCGCAGCCACCAAGCCTTGGCCCGACCGCACCGAATCGGTGCAGCCGTGAGCGCCCAGGCGTCGTCGCGCTGGAGCAGGATGGACCGGATGTTCGGGGCCATCGCCGGACGCTGCCCGGCCTGCGGCGCGGCAGGCGCCTTCCGCGGGATCTACGCCTTGCACCGCGCCTGTCCGAGTTGCGGCGTGGTGTTCGAGCGCGACTCGGGCACCTGGCTTGGCGCCATGGGCCTGGCCTACGGGCTGGCCGCCCTCGTGATGCTGGCCGTCGCCTTGGCGACGGTGCCGGGTCGGGGCTTCTACAGGGGCCTCGAGCTGGTGCTGGTGGGCACGGGCCTCGTCACCGTCCTGCTCGGCTACCGACCGATCAAGGGGTGGTGGTTGTGGTTCACCTGGGCGGCCGGATGGGTGCATCGTGACGGGGACGATCCCGAAGCCAGGTCTGACCCTTGACGCCCGGCGCCACGTCGTCCGACCCCACGTCCTCCGATCCGTCTTCCTCCGGCCCCCTTTCGTCCGGCAACCGGGCGCTGACCATCGGCATGCTGCTGTCGGTCAGCCTCAACGCCTTCGCCGCGCTGGCGGTGGTGACCATCGCCCCGCGCATCCCCGCCGACATCGGCGGTCTGTCGCTGTACGGCTGGGTGTTCTCCACCCACCTGCTCTTCGCCTTGCTCGGCACCGTGTGGGGCGGCCTGCAGGCCGACAGGCGAGGCGTCCTGCCCGCCTTCGTCACAGGTCTCGTCTGCTTCGGCCTCGGCCTGCTCCTCGCCGGCTTGGCGCCGTCCATGCTGGTGCTCATCGTGGCAAGGGCCCTCCAGGGCTTCGGGGCATCGGCCATGACCACCTGCGTCTACGTGGTGACGGCCCGCGCCTACCCCGACCGCATGCGCCCCACCCTGATGGCCTACCTTTCCTCAGCCTGGGTGCTGCCCGCCTTGCTCGGCCCCGCCCTCGCAGGGGTGATCGCCGATCAACTCGGTTGGCGCTGGGTCTTCCTCGGCCTGTTGCCGCTGCTGGCGGTCATCGCACCGTTGACGCTGCCTCGCTTCGCTGCCCGTCCCGAGCTCCGCGCCGTCACGACCGCGCCTGTGGCAGGTTGGCGGCCATTGCTGCCGGCTGCCTCCGTCGTGCTCGGCGTGGGTCTGCTGTTGGCCGGCCTGACCGCGCTGGCCGAGGCGCCGACGGATCCGCTCCGTCTGCTTGCCTGGTGGGCCTCGGTGGCGGTAGGCGCCGTCATGACCTGGCGCGGCCTCGGGCCACTGCTGCCTCCAGGGACCCTGCGCCTGCGCCCGGGGCTTGGCGCCCTCGTGGCCGCCAGAGCCGGCTTCTTCGCTGCCTTCATCGGCATGGAGGCCTACCTGGCGCTGATGCTCAGCGATGTCCACGGTGCTTCCTTGCCGGTGACCGGCATGGTCATCGCCAGCGGCGCGATCAGCTGGTCACTGGGCTCCTGGCTGCAGGCGCGTCGCGAGCAGGGCGCTGCGGCGATGGCCGACCTCCAGCGCAGCCGCCTCATGCGGGTCCGTAGCGGCGTGTTGGTGCTGGCGCTCGGCCTGGTCGTGCAGCTGCTCGCCTTGCTGCTGCCATGGGCCGAATGGTTCTCACCCCTTGGCCCAGTGCCAGTGGCCACGGTGGTCACCCTCCTCGGCTGGATGGTCTGCGGCCTCGGCATCGGCTTCGCCCACGCCACCAGCTCCGTGCTGAGCTTCGCCCTGGCGGAGCAGAGCGGCGTGGCGACCGGTTCTGTGTCTTCCTCGTTGCAGCTGGCCGACAACATCGGCGCCGCCCTGGCCACCGGCATCGGCGGCGCGGCCCTTGCCTGGGCCACGCTGCAGGGCGGCAGCTTGCAGATCGGCCTGGCAGCTGCCTTCGCGGTGGCCTACCTGGCCATCACGCTCAGCGTGGTGGCGTTGGCTGGGCGTTCCTGGAGGCGAGCGCCAGCATCACCAGCGCCGCGCTGATGAGCAGGAAGGCCGTCCCCGCCATGAAGGGGATGGTGATGAAGCCGAACCAGTCGATGTACTTGTGGGTGCACGGCACACCGCCGACACAGGCGATGGGCGGGATGACGGCCTGCTCCATGAGGTAGTGGTAGACGGAGATCGACAGGCCGATGAGCGACAGGGGCAGGGCGGTCTTCCAGACCTTGGCGTCACGCCGCAACAGGCCGACACCGAGCACCACCACCAAGGGGTACATGAAGATGCGCTGCCACCAGCACAGCATGCATGGCACGAAGTACAGGACCTCGGAGAAGTACAGCGATCCGGAGGTGGCGACCACCGCCACGAACCAGGCGAAGCTGATCAGCAAGGAGCGGCGCAACTCGGCCGCATCCACCGCCTGGCTGGCCATCAGTTCCGAAGGGCGTCGTCGATGGCGCTGCGCACGGCAGCCAAGGTGGGCGACGCCACGCGGACGCCGTTGACGAACAGCGTCGGGGTGGCGTTGACGCTCAGACCGGTGGCCATGGTGGTGTCGGTGCGCACCGCCTCGAGGCTGCTGGCATCGGCCAGGCAGGCATCGAGTTGCGTGGCGTCGACGCCGGGGGCGTAGGTCAGGGCAAGCTCACGCGCGCGGCGGGTGTCGGCCAGCTCGGCCTGGGCACGGTACAGCGGCGACTTCATCTCCCAGAAGGCCTCGTTGCTCTGGCGGTAGACGCACTCGGCGATGCGGGCCGCGTGCTCGGAGGCCGGACCGAGCACCGGGAAGTTGACCGACACCACCCGCAGGTTGCCTTGGTCGACGTACTCGCGCTGCAGGGTGGGGAAGACGTTGAGGATGAAGTTCTGGCAGGCGGGGCAGCGGAAGTCCTCGAAGATGACCAAGGTCGCGGCGGCACTGGCGTTGCCGACGGCGGGTTGACCCTCGACGTTCAGCGTGACGGCAGCCGGACCCATGAGGCGGGGGACGACCAGGATGCCGGCGACGACCAGGACGGCCAAGGCGATGGTGATCATGGTGAGGCGTTGCGGGTTCATGAGTCGATGCTACGACACGCTCACATGAAAACCAGGTGACCTCGGCGTCAGGAGCCGGGTCGGTCTAGGCTGGGTGCCTGGCTCAGGGATGGTGGTCGATGCCGTGGTAGGCGGCGATGAAGGCGCGCATGCCCTCCGGGTCGATGTCCTCGAAGGTCTGCATGCGGGTCCATGCGGTCAGGACGTAGGGGGTCTGGAGGTCGGCGCGCGGTGTGATGACCGTGCGGCCAAAACGCCCCTCGACCACGGATTCCAACAGGGCCACGTTGGCCTCGTTCTCCTCCGGGCTGCCCAGCCTGTACCAGAGGATGACGCCGCCGTCCTCCATGTTGTGGATCACGCGCTGGTCAGGCTGCACCACCAAGGAGCTGCCCCACGGTGCGAGGTCGGGGGTATGCCAACCGGAAGTGGGCGGGTCGCTGTTGTAGGCAGGTGTGGTCGTGCCAAGGGCGACGTGCACGTTGCCTTGGCTGCGGAAGCGGTCGCCGGGCGCGGTGAAGTCGCGGTAGAGGTTCAGGCCGACCTGGAACAGCACGAGCAGGGCCAGACCGCCCAGGCCGAGGATCCAGGGCAGGTTGTTGCTCTTGCGCCTGCCGCGACGGGCCTGCCCCAGCTTGCTCGTCTTGCGGGGCTTGGTGGTCAGGACGGCCGAGCGGGCGACGTCCGTCGCAGCGGGCGAGCTGGACACGGCCACGGGCTCGCTGATGCTCGGCGCGGGCTTGGGTGCGGGCGTGGTTGCGCGCCGGTTCTTCTTCTTGGACATGGACGCCACCTTACCGGCCGGTCGGTGACGGTGGCTAGCCTCTGGGGACACGAACGTTCTCATGGATTTGGCGGATAGTAGACTGTGACGAACGAGGCGCAGCCTGCGCCGCCATCCAGGACTGCCGTCCCCCCGAGAGGAGAGCCCGTCATGGCCTTCGAACTGAGCCCTTTGCCCTACCCCGCCGACGCCCTCGAACCCCACATCGATGCGCGCACGATGGAGATCCACCACGACAAGCACCACGCCACCTACGTGAACAACTTGAACGCGGCCTTGAAGGACCACCCAGGCCTGCAGGAGAAGTCGCTCGAAGAGCTGCTGCGGGGCATCGACGGCCTCCCGGAGTCCATCAAGACCGTGGTGCAGAACAACGGTGGTGGCGTCTCCAACCACGACCTCTTCTGGCAGATCCTCTCGCCCGACGGCGGCGGGCAGCCTGGCGGCGCGCTGGCCAAGGCCATCGACGCCAAGTTCGGCTCCTTCGACGACTTCAAGAGCGCCTTGGCCGATGCGGCCACCAAGCGCTTCGGCTCGGGCTGGGCCTGGCTGGTCGTCAACGGTTCCGGCGAGCTGGAGCTCTACTCCACCGCCAACCAGGACTCGCCCTACATGAAGGGTCATGTCCCGGTCCTCGGCCTCGACGTATGGGAGCACGCCTACTACCTCAACTACCAGAACCGCCGTCCCGACTACATCAAGGCCTTCTGGAACGTCGTGGACTGGGACGCGGTCGCCGAGCGCTACCAGGCGGCCAGCAGCTGAGCCTCGCTGCTCGGCCATGGGCCAAGCGGTCCAGGCTGTAGCCCAGAGCGACTAGGCATGAACCGAGCGCGGCCGCAAGGCCGCGCTCGACTCGTCCTAGCTTGGGCCCATGGAGCCGTGGTCGGAGCGAATCACCTTCCGTGCCGCACTGCTGGCCTGCCTCCTGCTGCTCGTCGCAGGCGGCTGGGGTCGGTGGTCACCCCGACCATGGCCGGTGACGGTGGAACGCCCGGAGCTTCGCGTGCAGATCAGCGGGGCGGTGGCCCAGCCGGGCAGCTACCTGCTGCCTTGGGGCAGCAGGGTGGAGGACCTGGTGGCCATGGCAGGGGGCCTGAGCACCGCAGCCGATCCTCACCTGGTCAACCTCAGTCGCCCGCTCAGCGATGGGGCTGCAGTGGTGGTGCCCGGCCGCGTCGACCCGACCGGGCAGGCGCGGGTCGACGTCAACCATGCAAGCGAGCGCCAGCTCATGGAGCTTCCAGGTGTCGGCCCTGTCATGGCTAGGCGCATCGTGGAAGCCAGGCCCTTCCACCGCATCGAGGACCTGCTGCGCGTGCCAGGCATCGGACCGGTGCGCTGGGAGGCGCTGGAAGATCTCCTCACCCTGGGCGGTGGCTAGGTCATGGCTGCTGTACGGTCGTCAGGGCCTCGCAGGCCGTTGCACCTGCCCTGGCCGCTTGGTTCGGCGATCGGGGTGGCGGTGGGCATCGCCCTGCAACCTTGGCCAGCATGGCCGTGGCTGCTCCTGCCGGCGGCGCTCGTCCTGCTGAGCTGGCGCCGTGCCTGGCCAGTCGTTGCCGGTGTCTGGGTGGCCCTTTGCCTCGGCTACTTGGCCGGTGGCCTGCGGGCAGAGCTGGCCGCACGCACGCCTTCACTGTGGGCCGAGCGGCTGGGGGATGTCTGGACGGTGGTGGCCAGGGTCGAGGACGGCGTGGCCTGGCCGCAGAGCGTGCTGGGGGACGAAGCCAGCCACGGGGCGATCGCGGGCAGAGGCCTGCTGCTCCGGGGGGCGTCCGTCGCGAACGGTGTGGCCGAGTTGCGTGGCCGGGTGGAGGCCTTGCCTGGGCGACGCAACCCGGGTGGCTTCGATGCGAGCACCTTCTATGCAAGACGCGGCATCGGGGCAGCCATGGTGGTGGAAGAGGCCAAGCCCATCGCGCCACCGGCCCTGCGGCTGCGAGCCAGGTCGGCGCTGCGGTCCGGGGTGGTCGCTGGCCTGTCGCCGCCCGCCGCTGCGCTGATGGAGGCCCTCACCTTGGGCATCCGCGGCGACCTCGGCGCACTGCGCGAGGTCTTCTCCGGCTCTGGCCTCGCCCACGTGCTCTCCTTGTCCGGCCTGCACGTCGGCGTGCTGGCGGCGGTCCTGACGGCGGTGGTACGCGGCGTCGGACCGTGGCGCAGCAGCCTGGTGGTGGCGGTGCTGTGGGCCTACGTGGTGGTGGTCGGACCCGAGGCCGCCGTGCTGCGCTCGACCATCATGGCGACGGTCGCCCTGCTGGCCAGGGCATACGGGCTGGGTGGCAGTGGTTGGCTCAGCCACCTCTGCCTGGCTGCCGCCGCGTCCCTGCTGCTGCAACCGGCGTGGCTCGGGGACCTCGGCTTCCAGCTGTCCTACCTCTCTGTGATGGGCATGGGTTGGGGTGCCGGGCCTCTGGCCGAGCAGCTGCGCAGGGGGGCCAGCTGGGTGGTCACCCGCCGGCCACTCGACCGCATGTCAGGCAGCTTGGTCCGTGGCGGATCGTCGTCGACGAGACGGCAGGGATGGCAGGCGGCTTCGCAGCGCTGGCTGGTGGGCGCCTTGGCGGTGACCTTCAGCGCCCAGGCAGCCACCCTGCCGCTCATCGCCTCGAACTTCGGTGGCGTGCCCCTGATCTCACCGCTGGCCAACCTGCTTGGCGTGCCGCTGGCCAGCGCGCTGGTCCCCCTCGGTTTTGCCGCAGGACTCGCCGGTCTGATCAGCCCAGCCGCGGCCGCTGCGATCAACCAGCTCACCGGCGCCGTCGCAGCTGCACTGACCGCCTTGGCCACCTGGGCGGCTGCCACGCCCGCCTTCCCGTGGGGGGAGGTCTCGGTCGTCGGACACGTCGCCTACGCCCTGGCCGCCACGGCGCTGCTGCTGGGCTTGCACCGGGCATGGCGTCCCTTCCGCGTGGCGGTGGTGGTGGCCTGTGCGGGGCTGGTGACGGTGCTGGTGCCGCCGGCCTGGGCGCCGCCCGACCTCGTCTTCCTCGACGTTGGGCAAGGCGACGCCACCGTGCTGCGGCTGGGTCGTGGCCAGGGGGTGCTGATCGACGGTGGCGGCAGCCCCTTCTCCGACTTCGACGTGGGCGCTCGGGTGGTGGTGCCAGCCCTGCGCGCCCTTGGTGTGACCGCCCTGCCCCTGGTGGTGGCCACCCATGCGGACGCCGACCACATCGAGGGCCTGAGCGCCGTGCTGGCCGCCTTTCCCGTCGGGAGGCTGTTGATCGGCCACCCCGCGCCGGCACAGCGGGCCTTCCAGGAGCTGATGGAGGCGGCCACGCGACGCGGGGTGCTGGTGGAGGAGGCGAGGCGGGGCGCCAGCTACCTTGTGGGCGGTGCCAGGTTGACGGTGCTGCATCCAGACCACCAGGCATCCGGCGTGAGCAACGACGACTCCGTTGCCCTGTCCCTCAGCTACCGCGGCCGGACCTGGGCGCTGCTGCTCGGTGACCTGCCCGCTGCTGTCGAGGCGGAGTTGGCGGTGCCGCCGACACCGCTGCTGATGGTGCCGCACCACGGCTCGGCCAGCAGCACCTCGGCGGGCCTGCTGCGGGCTGCCGGTCCGCGGCTTGCGGTGGTGTCGGTGGGTCAGAACCGCTACGGGCACCCGTCAGCGGCGGTGCTCGGCCGCCTCGCCGACTTCGGCGTGCCGTGGCGCACGACCTTGGACGAAGGCGCCATCAGGGTGGCGGCGCCTTGAGGGGGCCTGGCATCCGTTGCCGCGGGGCGTCGCGACCGGCCTCATCACGCGCTGCGGTGGCATGCCATGGCGCCGACGGTCATGTGCGCCGGCGCGGCCAGGACGGACGTGATAGCGTCAGGTCGATGCTGGAAACGGTTCGGGTGCTGTCGCAACAAGGCCTCGTCAGGGTGGAACTGGCCCGCCGGGAGGACGACCTCGTGGTGGTCAAGCGCCTGGTGGGGGTCTCGGCCGAAGCCGCTCGCCGGATGGAGCGTGAGGCCGAGGTGGTGCGCAAGCTCGACCACCCGAACATCGTGCCGCTGCTTGCAGCCGAGGACGGCAACCTGGTGTACGCCTACATCTCGGGTCGCGACCTCGGCAGCCTGCTGGAGAGCGGCAGCCTGCCCGTCGGCCGGGCCGTGAAGATCACCGCCGATGTGCTGCGGGCGCTGGAACACGCGCACCGTCTCGGGGTGGTCCACTGCGACGTCAAGCCGGCCAACGTGCTGCTGAAGGGGGAGCAGGCCCTGCTCACCGACTTCGGCTTCGCCAAGGACCTTGCCCTGTCGGCCATCACCGGCGATCAGGAGCGCCTTGGCACCCCCAACTACATGGCCCCTGAGCAGTTCCGCGGGGTGCGCACCGACCAACGCTCCGACATCTACGGCGTCGGTGCGCTGCTCTACCACGCGCTCAGCGGACAGCCCCCTTTCGGCAGCCAGGTGCTGCGCTGGTTGGTGGGCGACGACCGTGTTCCCCTTGCGGCGCTGCCGCCCATCGCCGAGCCCTTGTGGCCGGTGGTGGAACGCGCGCTCGCGCGCGACCCAGAGTTCCGCTACCCCGACGCGGGCAGCATGCTGCGGGCCATGTTGGCAGCCGTGAAGGCGGAGCCTCAGCTCAGCCAGGCTGCCGCAGCGGCCAGCGTTAGCCTCTGATCATGATCCGGGCCTACGCAGGCGATCCCTTCCTCGCCCGCCGTGCAGCCAGCGCGGCGGTGGCAGAGCTGCGCCTCAAGGCGGGCGACGGCCTGCGTCGCATCGAGGAAGGCAGCCGCATCGAGGACCTGCACGAAGCCGTCTCCCAAGGGGGCCTGTTCGGTGGAGCCGCCGTGTTCGTCGACCTCGACCAATGGTTCAGCGGCGCCGGCCATACGGCCGAGCGCAACGCCGTCCTCGACGTCCTAGCTGCGGCGGTCGAGGCCGATGTCGTGGTGCTCGACAGCTCGGCCACGCCGGCCAGGCAGCGGCGCTGGCGCGAGCTCGGCGAGCTGGTCATGCGACCGACGCCTCGCTACGCAGAGCAGCAGCGCTGGGTACGCCAGGAGCTGAAGGACGCCGGCCTCGAGGTCAAGGGGGATGTGGCAGGCACCTTGATCGACCTCTTCGGCGACGACCTGCCTGGCATCCTCGGCGAGATCATCAAGCTCGGCCTGCTGGACGGCGTCATCGACCCGGAGCGGGTGAGGGAGGTGGCGCACCGCCCGGCCTCGCGCACGGCCTTCGACCTGACCGACGCCATGGCGGCGGGGGAGACGGGCCGCGCTCTGCGGATCGCCCGTGGCCTGCTGGAGCAGGGCGAGCAGCCGGTGCGGGTCATGGCCGCCCTGTGTTGGCAGATCGACCTGATCGCCCGCTGCGCCGCCCTGCTCATGGACGACCCGAAGACGCAGGCGGATGCTGCAGCCAAGGTGTTGAAGACCTCCCCCTACCCCACGCGCAAGGCCCTGGCTGCTGCACGGGGCTTGGATGAGGGGCGCTTGGCCGCGATGGTGCGCCGAACGGTGGACGCCGACGTGGCCATGAAGACGGGGCGTGATCCTGCCTGGGCTCTAGAGTCATGCGTGATCGAGCTGGCGGGGGCCTTCGCGCAGACCGGCCCTCGGCACTAGCCTGACCAGGCTCAAGTCGCGAGAACGACTGAACCGCAAGCTGGGTTTCGAGATCGAGCCTGCATGGCACACCTACGGCCTTGGTCGGATGGACGGCGTTGACTCCAGGCTGACGCCGACGCGATAGGACAGGGGAGACGTTCTGGACGGGTCGCCTTCGGCCCCGACCGGCCCATGGCGTGTCCGAGGTGCGTTCTCTGGATACCTTCCCATGACAAGGTGGTAGCCAAGTGGACTACAATCAGATCCGTCACCCTTCGTGACCGGCCATCGCCGGTCCACCACAACCCCAGGAGGCTCTTGCATGCGACGTCGTCTCGTTCTCGCACTCACCGCCCTCGCCTTCGCCTGGTCGACCACGGTCCAGGCCCAAGGCCAGATCGAACTGACCTGGTGGATCAACCCATGGCGCATCGTCACGCCAGACGTGCAGCCTGGCCAGGCGCTCACCGGCGAGGAGTACGCCCGCTACATGAGCGAGCAGTTCATGGCGCTCCACCCCAACGTCACCGTCCGCTACGAGCTGGTGCCCAACGCCGGCTTCGGCGAGAAGGTGACCACCGCCATCTTCGCGGGCAACCCGCCTGACCTGCTCAAGGACCTGGACTGGAACCCGGAGTGGGCGCGCGAGGGCTTGCTGGAGCCCATCGACGGCTACCTGACCGAAGATGACTGGGACGACTTCCTCTCCTACGGCCTGGCCAAGGGCCTCATCGATGGTCAGCACTACATCTGGCCGTGGAACAACTCCAACAACGGCATGGGCTCCACCATGCTGCTCAACACCGCCATCTTCGAAGAACGCGGTGTGGCCCTGCCTGCGCTTCCCACCCGCGACTGGACCATCGAGGAGTTCCTGGCCGCCGCCGAACAGCTCACCTTCGACCGTGACGGCGACGGCGTCACCGACGTCTACGCACTCACCTTCGGCGCCCGCGACACCGAGAACATGCTGGCCTGGCTGATGCGCTTCGGCGCCCGCCTGCTGAACGATGACGGCACCGAGTTCGTGCTCAACTCGCCTGAAGGCGTGCGCGCCTTGCAGCTCGTCGTCGACCTGGTCTACGAGTACGGCTACGCCCCCCGCGGCGGCGAGGCGCTCGACGTCTACGGCGCCATCGACAACCTGCACCAAGGCCGCGCGGCCATGGGCTACGGCGGCATCTACGAGATCGGCCGCATCGACCGCTACCTCAACGAGGGCCGCATGTCCGACCCCATCGTGGTGGCCGTCGCGCCCTTCCCCAACGACCCTGCCGTGGGCCCGGTGGCCTACGAGACCTCCGGCGGCTTCATCGTCTTCCGCCAGCGCGACGAGGCGAAGCGCGACATGGTCATGGAGTTCGGACGCTTCCTGACCAACCGCGAGAACATCGCCATGCTGGAGAGCCTGCTCTACATCACGGCTCGGCGCTCCGCCAACAGCGACCTGACCTTCAGCAACGTCAGCGACTACGCTGCCGACGTGGCCACCGAGGTGGCCGTCTATGAAGCCGCCATCGACCACGGCGTGCCCTACTTCGGCCCGCCCGAGCTGGACATCAGCGCTGCCATGGAGCACTTCACCGCCGCCATGGAGGCCGCCCTCAGCCGTTCCAAGACCCCACAGCAGGCACTGGACGACTTCGTCGCCGCGGCCCAGCGAGCGGTCTTCGGACGGTGAACCCCGCTTGGCTCCAGCGAGCGGAGCCGACGGCGGATCGGTCCTTGCATGAGAGCTGAGGTCCCTGGCGCGCCGGCAACGGCCGGCGCGCCCAACCTCCCCCCGCCCCGGCCACGCGGCCGGGGCGGGGTCGGTGAGCGGCAGATCAGCCTCTGGGGCTGGATCTTCGTCGCGCCTCAGACGCTGCTCTTCGCCGTCTTCTTCCTGCTGCCCGTGGTCATCGCCTTCGTGCTCGCCTTCATGGAGGTGCGGCCAACCCGCATGACCTGGGTGGGGCTGGACAACTTCCAGCGCGTGCTGAACGACGACATCTTCCGCCGGGCGCTGATCAACACCAGCGTCTTCACGGTGGTGGTCGTGGCCTTCTGGCTGGCCAAGGCCGTGCTCATCGCCTACCTGCTCGACCCTATGGACCGGCGGCTGCAGACCTTCTTCAAGTCCGCCTTCTACCTGCCGGCGGTCACCTCCAGCATCATCATCTCGCTGGTGTGGCTGTGGATCTTCCATCCGAACTTCGGCCTGCTGAACGCCGGCCTCGCCTTCCTCGGCATGGAGCCGGTGGCCTGGCTGGGCAACCAGCAGACGGCGCTGCCTGCGCTGATGGCCATGCAGATCATCATGGGCGGCGGCTCCAGCATCGTGCTGCTGTCGGCTGCCTTGGCGCGCATCCCGCGTGACCTCTACGAGGTGGCGCTGATGGACGGCGCCAGCCGCGCCACCATCTTCCGCCGCATCATCCTGCCGCTGATCCGACCCACGCTGCTCTACCTGGTGGTGACCGGCACCATCAACACCTTCCAGGTCTTCGAAGCGGTGTACGTCATGACCCAGGGGGGGCCGCAGTTCTCCACCACCACGGTGGTCTACCGCATCTATCAAGAGGCCTTCCAGCGCTTCAACCTCGGCCTCGCCTCGGCGCAGGCCATCGTGCTCTTCCTCGTCACCTTCGTGCTGGCCGCTGTGCAGTTCCGGCTACTTGGCCGCAACGTGGAGTACTGATGAGCGAGGACACCCGGCTCGATCCCTTCCTGCGCGACCGCTCGCACCCGGTCAAGCCCAGTCCGGTTGGCGCCATCGTCATCCTGCTCATCCTGGTGGTGCTGTCGCTGGGCGCCATCGTCCCGCTGTACTGGATGTTCGCCACCTCGCTGACGCCCTCCACGGCGCTGACCGTGCGCTTCCCGCCGGAGCTGTTCCCCTCCTCGCCCACCATGCGCAACTACCAGGAGGTGTGGGCGCACCCCTACTTCAAGCGCTGGGCGCTGAACTCCCTGCTGCAGGCCGGCGTGATCACCCTGGTCACCGTGGCCACCGCCAGCATGGCCGGCTACGCCTTGGCCAAGCTGCCCTTCCGCGGCTCCAAGGCGCTGTTCTGGCTGTTCATCCTGTCGATGATGCTGCCCTTCGAGGCCATCCTCGTGCCGCTGTTCCTGGTGGTGACGCGCCTCGGCATGGTCGACACCTACATGGGCCTGATCCTGCCGCTGATCGCCAGTCCCTTCGCCATCTTCCTGATGAAGCAGTTCATCCAGACGCTGCCGAGCGAGCTGTTGGACGCCGCCAGGGTGGACGGGGCAGGGGAGGCCCGCATCTTCTGGGAGGTGGTGCTGCCGCTGGTGCGGTCTGGCCTTGCCTTCCTCGGCATCATCACCTTCGTGGCCCAGTGGAACGCCTTCGTGTGGCCGCTGGTGGTCACCCGTTCCAACGAGCTGCGCACCCTGCAGGTGGGGCTGGCGCTGATCCGCGAGCAGGTGCCGCTGTTCTACAACCTGCACATGGCCGCCGCGATGCTGGCCGCCATCCCCGTCATCGTGGTGTTCTTCGCCTTCCAGCGCTACTTCCTTCGTGGCGTGACGGTCGGCGCGCTGAAGGGCTGAGCGCTTGAGGACGATCGGCTTTGACCTCGACGGGGTGCTCATGCGCAACCCCTTCAGCCGCTGCCTGCGTCCTCGGCTGTTGGCGCTGGCGCGCAGCAGCCCTGCCCTGCGTGGCCTGGCCACGGAGGACGCCGACCGGCTCATGGAGACGGAGGTCGAGAGCGGCTGGCAGCGCCGCATGCGCAGTGGCGACTGGGTGGCAGCCTACGACTGGGATGCGATCTACGGCGATGCGCTGCGTGCCTTCGGCTACCGGGACCGCTTCGACGTGGCCGCCTGCGTGCGCGACTGCTGTGGGGTGGAGGACGCCATCGCCGCCCTGCCTGGTGCTCAGGCCACGCTGGCGGCCCTGAAGGAGCGTGGTTTCCGGCTGGTGGTTGTCACCAACGGCTTCGCCGCCTACCAGGAGCCTGTGCTCGAGGCCCTCGGGCTGCTGGCCTACTTCGACGCGGTCATCACCCCGGACCGGGCGGGTTTCGCCAAGCCGCAGGCCGGCATCTTCCAGGCGGCGGGGCCACTCGACCTCTTCGTCGGCGACACGCTGGTGCACGACGTGCTGGGGGCCAAGGAGGCGGGTGCTACGGCCGTGTGGCTGACGCCTGATCTGCCTGAGGCGTTCCGCGCCCTCGCCCCAAGAGAACGCGCCGCCCACCCCGGCATACGGGAGGGCGTGGCCGCCGCCCTCGAGGCCTCGCCATACACGGCCTTCCATCCGGAGGCCACGGTGGAGACCTGCCTGCCCGACGCGGTCGTCACCCACCTCGCCGAGGTGGTGGAACTGGCCGTGACTCCGGCCTGAGACCGGACTGCAGCCTCAGGCGGGGTATCGCTCTACGAGCCCTCGTCGCTTCCCGCAAACGCCGCATCGAATGCCACCGACGACGAAGGGAAGTCGAGCCCGTGCACGAAGGCCGCCGACTCGGTGGCGCCGTGCACCCTGTCCATGCGCGCGTCCTCCCACTCCACCGACAGCGGGCCGTCGTAGCCGATGTCGTTCAAGGCCACGATGATGGCCTCGAAGTCGACGTCGCCGCGGCCGAGGCTGCGGAAGTCCCAGTGGCGGCGCGGGTCGCCGAAGCTGGTGTGGCCGCCGAAGACCCCCGTGCTGCCATCACCGCGTTCCCACCACACGTCCTTCATGTGCACATGGGCGATGCGGTCAGGGAAGCGGCGCAGGAAGGCCACCGGGTCGACGCCCTGGTAGGCCAGGTGCGAAGGGTCGAAGTTGAAGGCGAAGGCCGGATGGCCGTCCACCGCGTCGATCGCCCGCTGGGCGGTGGTGGCGTCGAAGGCGATCTCGGTGGGGTGCACCTCGAGGGCGAAGCGCAGGCCGAGGTCGGCGTAGGCGTCGAGCACAGGCCGCCAGCGGCGGGCGAAGTCGTCGAAACCCGCCTGCCAGTAGGCCTGGCTGGTGGGTGGGAAGGCGTAGATGGCGTGCCAGACGGATGAGCCGGTGAAGCCGTTGACCACCTTCAGCCCCAGCTTGGCGGCGGCCTTGCCGGTGGCGATCATCTCGAGGGCAGCGCGCTGGCGCACACCCTCCGGCTCGCCATCGCCCCACACCGCAGGCGGCAGGATGGACTGGTGCCGCTCGTCGATGCGGTCACAGACGGCCTGGCCGACCAGATGGTTGGAGATGGCGTAGAGGCTGAGGCCGTGCTGCCGCAGCAGCGCCAGGCGACCGTCGGCGTAGCCGGGCTCGTCCAAGACCCGGTGCACCTCCATGTGGTCGCCCCAGCAGGCGAGCTCAAGCCCGTCGTAGCCCATGCCGGCGGCCAGAGGCGCCAGGTCCGTCAGGGGCAGGTCGGCCCATTGGCCGGTGAACAAGGTGACCGGTCGTGGCATGACCCATCCTAAGGCGTTGCTCCTGCGATGGTAGGCTCCCGCCATGGTGCACGCGGTCTATCCCGGCAGCTTCGATCCGCTGCACAACGGGCATCTGGACGTCATCCGGCGGGCCAGCCGCATCTTCGGCTCGCTGACCGTCGCGGTGCTGCACAACCCGCACAAGCCCCACACCCTCTTCGACATCGAGGAGAGGCTGGCGATCCTGCGCGAGGCCACCGCCGACCTGCCGCAGGTGCGGGCGGAGAAGTTCGAAGGCCTGCTGGTCGACTTCTGCCGATCCGTCGGCGCCAACGTCATCGTCAAGGGTCTGCGCGCCATCTCGGACTTCGACACCGAGCTGCAGCAGGCGCACCTCAACAGGCAGATGCATCCCGGCCTCGAGACGCTCTTCATCATGACGGCCACGCGCTGGTCCTACCTGTCGAGCACGCGGGTCAGGGAGATCGCACAGTTGGGCGCCGACGTGTCGAAGCTGGTCCCCAAGGTGAGCCTGAACTACCTGGACGAACGCTTCGGGCTTGGTCGTGACCGAGGCTAGGCCCATGGGCGGGGGAGGCGTAGACTCGGCCGGTTAGGACCGGTTCGCCGGTCGAGAGGACGTCTGATGGCACATCTGCTTCGCGGCTTGGCAGCGGGGGGCACCCTCCGCGTCGTCGCCGCCGACACCACCGACCTCGTACGCGAGGCGCTCAGCCGCCACGGCGCCGCCGCCACGGCCGGGGCCGCCCTTGGCCGCACCTTGACGGCCTCGCTGCTGTTGTCCCACGTGCTGCTCAAGGACCCACGCGACCGCGTGACGCTGCGGCTCAAGGGTGGTGGACCCTTGGGCGAGGTGGTCGCCGAGGCCGGCCTGGACGGCACCACCCGTGGCTACGCCCGCTGGCCGGATGTGGAGCTTCCGCTGCGGGATGACGGGAAGCTCGACGTCGGCGGTGCGGTCGGCAGCGATGGCGAGATCGAGGTCATCCGCTCGCATGCGCCCGATGGCGACATGTACGCCTCCAGCGTCACGCTGGTCTCGGGCGAGGTGGCCGAGGACGTGGCCGCCTTCCTGCTCGGCTCCGAGCAGATCGCCTCTGCGGTGCTGCTCGGGGTGAGCTTCTCGGCTGCCGAAGGTGACCCCACCGCGGCCGGCCGGCTGAGACGTGCTGGCGGCGTGGTGCTGCAGGCCCTGCCTGGGGTGGAGGACGCCGCCATCACCCTGCTCGAAGCCAACGTGCGCGCCGTCGGCTCCTTCACCGATGCCTTGGATCGCGACGGCCTGCTGCAGGTCATGGAGGAGCTGTGCTGGGGCCTCGAGCTCGAGGTGCTCACCAAGGAGGCCATGCCGCTCGGCTTCCGCTGCCGCTGCAGCTACGAGCGGGCGCTCAGCGCCGTCGCCCAGTTCAGCCCGGAGGAACGGGCCGAGATGATCGCCGAGCAGGGCGGCGCCGAGGTGGTCTGCCACTGGTGTGGTGAGGTCCGCTTCTTCGACGCCGAGACCATCGCCGGGCTCGATGAGCCCCAACCTTGAGGACATCCACCCTAGTTGTGCTCATCGGCCTGGTGCTGCTGTGGGCCTCTGCCTTCCCGGTCATCAAGCTGGCCCTGGATGGCATGTCCGCCGCCGACCTGACCCTGCTGCGCCACCTGGTGGCCTCGGCCTGCTTCCTCCCCCTGCTGCTGCTCAGCCGTGCACGGCTGCTGCCTGAGCGCAAGGACCTGCTCGGCTTCCTCGGGCTCGGCATGGTGGGCATCACCGTCTACCACCTCGGTCTCAACTATGGGGAGGTGCATGTGTCGGCCGGCGCCACCAGCCTCATCGTGGCGGCAGCGCCGGCCCTGACGGCCCTGGTGGCCTGGTGGCTGGCGGGTGACCGCATGCCGTTATGGGGTTGGATCGGGTCGGCGGTGGCCTTCGCCGGGGTGGCTCTGATCACGGTCGGCGACGGTGGCCCGACCGGTCTGCCGGCGGCCGCCGCGCTGGTCTTCCTCGCGCCGGTCACGGCCGCCTTCTTCGCCGTCCTGCAACGGCGCTACCTGCAGCGCTACCGGCCGCTGGAGGTCACGGCCTTCCTGACATGGGGCGGCACCCTGCCGCTGCTCGCCTTCCTGCCTGGCACCTTCGCGGCCCTGCCGAGCATCCCAGTAGAGGCCTTCGGCGCTGCCGCCTACCTAGGCGTGGTGCCATCCGCCATCGCCTACACCCTGTTCGCCATCGCGCTCTCGCGCATCACGGCGCCGGTGGTCATGTCCTTCCTCTACCTCGTGCCCGTCTGCGCCTTGCTCATGTCGTGGTGGCTGCTCGGTGAGTCGCCATCCTGGCTGACGTTGGCTGGTGGGGCGGTGGTGGTGCTCGGCCTCGTGCTCATCCAGCGCGCCAAGCGCGTCGGCCAGGCGCCCGCTGCCTGAGCCCGCCG
>CAYXJZ010000018.1:28310-46173 GCA_964465355.1 uncultured bacterium
AGGGGTTGGGCGGCAGAGGCTCCTTGCTGCCGAGGCGTCGTTCACGACCCGCTGCCAGGCGCTGCAGGTTCTGCCTGTGGTTCCACACCGTCAGCACCGCCAGCGCAGCTGACAGCAGCAGGTTGGGCAGGACGACGTCGCCGAGCAGCAGCATCAGGATCGGTGTGGCGCAGATCGCCACCAGCGAGGCAAGCGACACGATGCGACCGAAGGCCAGGGTGAGGGCGAAGAGGATCAGCCCGACCAGGGTGAACAGCGGCTCGATCATGACGAAGACCCCGAGGCTGGTGGCCACGCCCTTGCCGCCCCGGAAGCCGAGGAAGACGTTGAAGCCGTTGCCGAGCACCGCGGCGAGGGCGGCGGCGGCCACCCACCATGGGTCGAGGCCGAGCAGCGTCGGGATCCATACCGCCAGCACACCCTTGAGCGGGTCCACCAGCACCACCACGAGTGCGGCAAGGGGGCCGACCGTACGCAGCACGTTGGTGGCGCCGATGTTGCCCGAGCCTGCCCTGCGGATGTCGACGCCGCGCCAACGCGCGACCAGCAGACCGGTGGGCACGGCGCCCATGAGGTAGGCCAACAGCACGACCAGGAGCGAGACCAGGACCCCGCCCATCCTCAGGGCTCCCTTGACCCGTGCTGCTTCGCCGAGTGGATGATGATCATCGGCGCATCGTACCGAGCCGGCAAGGGTGGGTGAGGCCAGGTACGCTCTGCGCCATGACCCAGGATCACTTCTTCCTGCTCGCCATGGCCCTGCTCGGCGCCTACGCGGTGTCGTGGGCCCGCCGGCTGGCACCGACCTGGAGCGAGCTGCCGCTGAAGACCTTGCTCGCCACCGCCCTCGCCGCCGCCGTGGTGCTGGCCGACGTCGCCGCCCTCGGCCGCTGGCCGCTGCTCTCGGCGGTCGCCGTGACCGCCGCCGTCCTCTGGCTGCTCGGCCCGATGGCCCTGCCTGCCCTGGCGCGCTCTGGCCGCTGGCGCATGGCCAAGGGCTTCGGCGACCTCCTCTATTGGACCGAAGGAGGGCGCGACGCCGTTGGCCGTCTGCTGACGCAGGCGGCCTTGCAGCAAGGCGAAGCCGATGCCGCCCTTTCGCTGCTGCCGAAGCGGGATGGCGCTGTCATGGAGGCCCAGGCACGGGCCCTGAAAGGCGAATGGGACGCGGTGTTGGCTCTGGCCCTGCCGGAGGCGGGCGGTGCCGCTGCGTTGGGGACCTTGGCGCGGGTTCGGGCGCTGGTGGCCTTGGGTCGCATGGAGGAGGCATCGGCGCTCACCAGTTCCCTGCACAAGCTGGCGCACGGTGGTACCGCCGACCCCCTCGCCTACCGCGCCTGGGTGCTGGCCGAGGCGCGCCTCGATGCCGAGGCGGGTCACCTGCGGCGCGTGCAGGAGGCCTTCATGCGGCCCCCGCCAGGGGTGCCCGCCGACGAGATGTTGGCGCTGCTCGCGCGAGCCGCCGAGCAGGCGGGGGACGAGGCGACGGCCATGCGCTTCCACGGCGAGGCCTACAGGCTGGCGCCGGTCGGTCGGCGGGCGACCCACGCCGAGGCGCTGGGCCGAGCCGGCCAGGAGCTGCCCCAGCCGGCGCGCCCCAGTGGCCGCAGCAACGTCACCATCGGCCTGTTGGTGATCATCGCCGCGGCCTTCTGCGCGCAGTACCTGCTCGACAGCCAGTTGGGTGCCATGGTGATCGGCCGCGTGCTCATCCAGCCCAGCCAGGTGGCGGCCGCCTTCGTCCTCGGGTTGCCCAGCCTGCCGCTGAGCGAGGCCTGGTGGCGCTTCCTGAGCTACGCCTTCGTCCACGCCAACCTGGTCCACGTCGGTTTCAACCTGTGGGTGCTGTGGGACCTCGGCAGGCTGGTGGAGCTTCGTCGCGGGCCCGGCTACCTGCTCATGGCCTTCGCCCTCGGCACCGCCATGGGCGCCTACCTCAGCAGCGTGGCGCAGGCGGGCAGCGCGCTGGTGCTGGTCGGGGCATCCGGCGGTGTGCTCGGCGTGGCTGGTGCGCTGTTGGCCGACCTCAGTCGCCGCCGTAGCCGCAGCGACAGGGAGATGCTCGGCAACCTCCTGCGTTGGATGGGTCTGATCGCGGTGCTGTCGGTGGCCATCCCCAACGTCTCCCTGTGGGGCCACCTCGGTGGCGCGGTGGGCGGCCTGCTGTGGGGCTTCGCGCGCCAGGGGCTGCCCGCCGACCGGCGGGTCGACGCGCTGGCTGGGGCGTTGGCGGCGCTGCTGCTGGCCCTGGCACTTGGTCAGGCCCTGCGGGTAGGTGTGTCCCTGCTGTAGCTGCCGCTCAGTGCCTGCAGACCGTCCGGTCGCGGAGCAGGGCGTCGAGGCACAGGATGCCGCGTCCGTACTCGGCCGGCTGCGGCCCAGGTGTCAGGGCGGCCGCCCGCCTGGCCGCCGCCTCCACCGCCTCAGGCTGACCGCGGTAGGTCTCCGGATCCATGGCCATCAGCAAGGCAAGCGACCCGGAGACCAGGGGGGTGGCCATCGATGTGCCTGCCATGCAGCCGTAGGCGTCGTCCGCGAAGGAGACGGGGCTGAGCAGGCCGCCGAGGCCGAGGTGGCAATGGCCGCGCAGGGGCACGGAGCGGCCGCCTGGCGCCATGACGTCGAGCAGGCCGATGCCGTAGTCGGAGAACACCGAGCGTCGGAAGTCCTCGTCCACGCTGCCGACCGACAGCACCTCGGGGTAGCGGGCAGGGTAGTCGACGCCGCCCGCCTGGCCGACGCGGTGGTCACCCTGCGGCGGGAAGACGCCGTTGCCAGCAGCGGCCACCAGGGTGACGCCCGCGCAGCGCGCGTCGATCAGGGCCTCGTGCAGGACGGCGCTGCCCACCGATGAGCCAAGGGACATGTTGATGATGTCGACGGGCGTCGGGTTGTTTGGGGTGTGCTCGTCGCCAGGCAGAGGCAGGCCAGCAGCCCAACGCACCGCGGCGGCCAGCACCGTGAAGCTGGCGTTGCCGCTGCCGAAGACCCTCACTGGCTGCACCCGCACGCCGGCATGGCTGGCGATGCCTCGGATGCCGAGCCCGTTGCCCTCCGTGGCGGCGATCAGGCCGCTCACGTGGGTGCCGTGGGCCTGCAGGTCGGTCACGTCGGCGCTGGTCGAGCCTGGCAGGTCAGCCCGGTAGCGGCTGAAGTCACGACCAGCCACCCAGGCGCCGTCCAGGTCCTCGTGGCTGAGGTGCAGGCCGGAGTCGAGCACCGCCACGATGACGTCGCCGGCCACCACCTCCTCTGCGACCAGACGCCCGCCCTCGAAGCCGAAGGCCAACAGCCACCATTGATCGCCGCTGCCGTAGGCGGGATCCTCCTGCAGGCCGGGCACGGCGGACGAAGGGCTCAGCATGGGCCCATCGAGTTCCACCCAGACGGCGCGCGGGTCGGCGGCCAAGCGCCGGGCCAGTGCCAAGGGCTCGGGATGGGCCAACACGGTCAGCGCCCCCATCGACTGCAGCGCCGTCACCGAGGCGTAGGCGCCTTCGGCGCTGCGCAGCTCGGCCATGGCGTTGGCGGCCGTCCCTTCCTGCCAGCGCACGATCACGGTGGTCGGCTGCACACCGGCGGCATCGAAGGCGGCTTGGGCCAAGGGCAATGGCGTGGGGCGCACCGCGGCGTAGCGCGAGGCGGGCGCCAGTTCGCAGCTGGCCGGCGGCGGCACCAGGCGACGCGCCATCGTGACCCCGATGACCGTGCGCTCACCGCCCCCACGCACCACGAGCTGGCTGTACCAGTTGGGTCCGACGCCGTGGCGATCAACGGTTACGGTGACCTGCACCGTCTCGCCTGGCCTGAGGCTGCCGCTGGCGGGGTTGACCGAGACCCGCTGGGCGCTGTTCTCGACGCGCCAGTTCAGGACGGGTTGCTGCCCGCTGTGCTCGATGACGAAGGCGAGCTGGCTGAACTCGGTGCCGAAGGCCAGCGCGCGCGTGGAGACGGAGAGCTGGTCGCGGGGTTCGGTGGAGCAGGCCGCCAGGCAAGCCGCCACGAGCAGCAGGGAGAGGCTGGCCGGCAGCCGAGATCTCATGACGGTGATGATAGCCCCAGCACCTCCACTCGGCGCTGGTCACCACACGGCATGTGTTCACATGGTTGTAGGCTGCGGCCCATGGACCTGAAGATCGCTGGCAAGACGGCGCTGGTCACCGGCGCATCCAGGGGCATCGGCTTCGCCATCGCCGAGGCCTTGGCGGCCGAAGGCGCGCGCCTGGTCATCAACGCACGTGACGAGGAGGCCTTGCAGGCTGCGGCCGCCAGGCTGAGGAAGGGCGGTGCCGAGGTGCACGCGGTGGCGGGGGACGTGGCCCAGGCCAGGTCCCTCAAGGCGCTGTGGGCTGCGGTCACCAAGGCCGTCGGCGAGCCTGCCATCGTCGTGGCCAACGCGGGCGGTCCGCCCACCGGGCAGGCCGCCTCGCTCGACGACGCCGCCTGGGCCAAGGGCTACGACCTGACGCTGATGTCGGCCGTGCGTCTTGCGCGCAGCGCCCTGCCTGCCATGCGGGCCGCCGGCTGGGGACGGCTGCTCTTCGTGACCAGCATCTCGGTCAAGCAGCCCATCGCGGGCTTGGCGCTGTCGAACGCCTTCCGCGCCGGCCTGACCGGCTTCGCCCGCACCTTGGCCAGCGAGGTGGCCAGCGATGGCGTGACCGTGAACGCCGTGGCGCCCGGCTACACCGCCACCGAGCATCTCAACGAGCTGTACGCCGACGACTACGCGCGCGCAAGGTTGACCGGCGGCATCCCTGCCAAGCGTTTCGCCGAACCGGCCGAGATCGCTGCGGTGGCCGCCTTCCTCTGCTCGGCACAGGCCTCTTACGTCACCGGCCAGACCGTGACGGTGGACGGCGGCGCGGTGGGCGCGCTGTTCTAGTCAGAGCCAGCCGCGCTCGCGCGCCATGCGCGCGGCCTCGACCCGGTTGCCTGCACCCAGCTTGCCGATGGCCTCGGAGAGGTAGTTGCGCACCGTTCCCTCGCTGAGGCCAAGCGTCTCTGCGATGGCGGCGCCTGAGCGGCCTTCCCCCGCCAGCCGCAGCACCTGCCGCTCGCGGTCGGTGAGCGGGTCGTCCTCGCCCCATGCCTCGGCGGCCAGTTGCGGGTCGATGGCTCGCCCTCCTGCATGGACCCGGCGGATGGCCTCGGCCAGGTCGCCGGCAGGGGCGTCCTTGAGCAGGAAGCCACTGACCCCGATAGCGGCGGCGCGACGCAGGTAGCCGCTGCGTCCGAAGGTGGTCAGCACCATCACCCGCACCGCCGGCCACTTGCTGCGGACCTCGGCGGCCAGCTCGAGGCCGCTCATGCCGGGCATCTCGATGTCGGTCACCAGCACGTCTGGCTGGGTGCCCTCCACCGCGGCCAAGGCAGCGTGGCCGTCCTCGGCCTTGGCCACCACCTGCAGGTCATCCTCCAGATCCAGCAGGGCGGCAAGGGCGCCGAGCACCATGCCCTGGTCCTCGGCCAGCACCACCCGGATCACGGCTGCACCGCCTTCGGCAGCCATACGCCCAAGCGCACGCCTGGCCGGTCGACCAGCTCCAGCCTTCCGCCTGCCCCCTCCACCCGCTCACGCAGCCCCGCCAGGCCCTGACCAGGCAGCAGCGGCCCGCCCCGGCCGTCGTCCTCCACCCAGAGCCGCCAGCCGCCGTCCTCTTGGCCGAGGCGCACCTCGGCCCGTCGTGCGTCGGCGTGCCGCAGCACGTTGGTCAGCGCCTCGCGCAGCACCAGCGAGAGCACCGCCTCGATCCTGGCCGGCGGCTGCTCCTCGCCCAGGTCGCTGTGCAACTCGGTGCCTGCTGCCGCCAAGGCCGTCTCGGCCTGCACCAGCTCGGCTGCCAGGCCCCGCTGTCGGTAGCCGCTCACCGCCGAGCGCACCTCGGCCAGGGCCTGCCTTGCTACCTGTTCGACCTCGCGCATCTCCTTGCCTGCGCGGCCAGGGTCGGCATCGGCCAGCCGCGCTGCCAGCTCGCTCTTGAGCGCCACCACCGAAAGGGTGTGGCCGAGGAGGTCGTGCAGGTCGCGGGCGATGCGCTCGCGCTCGGCGATGGTGGCCACCCGTTCGATCTCGTCATTGGCGCGTCGCAAGGCCTGGTTGGCGCGTCGCTGCGCGCTGTCGTAGAGCTGGCTTGCGCCGATGGCCACCACCAGCAGCATGGAAGGCAGGTAGGCGAAGAGGCGGTAAGGGTAGGGGACGGGGGAGACGAACATGGCCACCGCCAAGGTCAGGACCAGCAGGCCCATGGTGGCCACGGCCTGCCTGAGTGGCAGGCGTGAGCCGGCCAGGGCGGAGGCGTAGATGAGGAAGGTGGCTGCGCCGCTGTTCTGGCTGGTGAAGGCGAGGCCGAACAGCGCCATGGCGGCCACCGTCCACGGCACGTAGCGCGCCGGGCTGAGGAGGCCCCAGAAGTACAGCGGCAGGAAGCCGAGCAGCAGCAGCGCCGCCCCCAGCCAGCCCCAGCCGTCGTTGCCTGGGTCGAAGATGGGCTGGAAGAAGAGGAAGCTCAGCCAGCTCAGGTGGAGGTAGGCCTCCCAGCCCAGCTGTGGCCTGGGCGGGGAGGCGGTGGTGGCAGGGCTGGAGGTAGGCATGGCGTCGGCACTCAGGATAGGCGCTGCCGGGGAGCGGGGGCGTGGGCGGCTCAGCGCAGCTCGCTGCCCCGGCGCTGGGCCAGCAAAGCAAGGACGGTGAAGACGAGCGTGGCCAGCAGCAGCACGCCGGCATGCAGCCATGGCGAGCCGCCGCGGTCGGCGCCGAGGGTGGAGAGGGCGAGCTGGCCGAGATGGTAGGGCGGCAGGTAGACGGCCACCGACTGCAGCCAGCCTGGCAGGATCTCCAAGGGCATCCACAGGCCAGAGGCGAAGGCCGAAGGCAAGTAGATGAGGTTGACCACCAAGGGCGCGGCGTTGGCGCTGAAGGCCATGCCGATCCACAGGCCCAGCGCACAGAAGGGGAGGGCGCCAGGCACAAGGAAGGCCAAGAGCTTGAGCCATGATTCCAGTGGCATGCGCACGCCGTTCACCAAGGCGCCGGCGACGAACAGGATCAGGACGACGAGGGCGCTGAAGATGAGGGCGGTGACCAGCTTGCTGATCAGATAGGCGGCCGGCGGCATGGCGGAGGCGCGCTTGAGTCGCAGCCATCCCCGGTCACGCTCGGCTGCCACGCTCACGCCGAAGCCGAACATGGCGGTGGACATGACGCCGATGGTGCCCATGGTGGCCAGCATGTAGGCCGCCATGCTCACGTTGCCTGCCGTCTCCTGGCCGAAGACGGTGCTGAAGATCAGGTAGAACATCAGGGGGAAGCCGATGGCCGAGACGCTGTAGATGGGCATCCGCAGGCTCTTGATGAACTCGGCCTTGGATTCGGCTGTCAGGGCGCGCAGCAACAGGCCTCGGTGGCTCGGTGTGGTGGTGGGTCGGGTCATGCTCGTGTCTCCTTCGTGCCGGTCGCGGCAGGGGCGCCGTCCGGTCGTCGGCTGGCGGCGGTCAGGGCGAGGAAGGCCTCTTCCAGCCTTGCTCCGCCCACCTCCAGCTCACCTGCCTGCTGGTCTCGTTGCAGCAACTGCAGCACCACCGGCTCGGCCTTGGTGCACAGCAGCTCCCATGCTGCTCCGTCGCGTTGCACCGAACGAACGCCGGGCAGGGCCAGCAGCTCATCCTCGGTCAAGCGGCTGACCACCCGCACGCGGCGGCCAGCCGTGATGGCCGAGACCTCGCTGGGCGTGCCGCTGGCGATGACCTGACCGTGGTGCAGCAGCACCACGCGGTCGGCCAGGGTCTCGGCCTCGTTGAGGTCGTGGGTGGTGAGCAGCACGGCCCTGTCCTCGCTCGCCAGGCGGCGTACCACGTCCCACAGACCGCGCTTGGCCGTGACGTCCAGGCCGGTGGTCGGCTCGTCGAGGAAGACGGCCTCCGGGTCGCCGACCAGGGCGAGGGCCAGATGGAGGCGCTGCCGTTGGCCGCCGGAGAGCTTGGCGTACGGTCGCCGTGCTAGGCCATCCAGGCCGGTGCGGTCCATGACCTCGGCGATGGGGCGTGGGTTGGGGTAGTAGGCGGCGAAGCAGGCCAGATGCTCGGCCACCGTCAGGTTCTCCGGCACCCCGGAGAGCTGCAGCATGGCGCCGCTGCGGCGCCGGGCCGCCAGGTCGGAGGGATCCTGGCCGAAGAGCATCGCGCTGCCATGCTGGGGCTTGAGCAGGCCGAGCAGCAGGTGAACCAGCGTGGTCTTGCCTGCACCGTTGGGTCCGAGCAGGGCGACGACCTCGCCGGCCTGGAGTCGGAAGTCGACGCCGTCGAGTGCCTTGACCTTGCCGTAGCGCTGCGAGACGGCGCGCAGCTCGGCGACGGTGGTCGTTGGGTGGGTCGCGGGGTGGGTCATGTGCCCATGTTGCTCGGACGCGCTGAGGCTCGGTAGAGCCAAGCGTCAGGCAGGGCGCATGACGGATGTCAGGTGGTGGGGGAGGTCGGGGGTGGCTCGGCGGTCATCTGGCCGCGACGGCGACGCAGCCGCCGGAAGGTGGCGACGTAGAACCAGACGATGGCGATGAGGATGACGAAGGCTAGTGCAGGGAGCAGGATCGCTGTCACGGTCAGCGTGATACTGGTGACGTCTTCGGCGGTGCTCACGAATGGGGCGGCGATGCCGGCAGAGACAGGATTGAGCCCAGCTCGTACGGAAGCTTTCGCGCCGTGCCCGCCCAAGGCTAGGAGAAACCCGAGGGCGAATGGCAGCCACTGACCGCTGGAGAAGAAGGTGGCTGGATCCGTGATCGTCAAGGCCTCGCTGGTCGTAGTGGCGGTGAGCAGGATCCCGCCGGAGGTGGGTCGGATCAAGGTCTGGATGATGTCGTTGATGTGATCGACACCAGGAAACTTGTCGGCGAGGAAATCCAGGACAGCAAGCACGCCGAGGGCTGAAAGGAACCAGGGGTTCTCGAGCCAGGCCCAGCCTGCAGGCAGACTGAATAGATCGAAGTACTTCGAAGCGAGACCCGTGAAGAGCAGGGGCAGGAAAGCGCGATAGCCCGCGGCAAACGCCAACGCTGGTGCAGTGACGATCTCAAACATGCCAGAACCTTGGCGGGGCACGGCCGGGGTTCTGGTTCGGCGCGCGGCTCAGTGTGCTGGGTGGCGCAGGCACTGTGAATGGTGTTGTGAGCGCCGCATGGACTCTGGGCATGAGGAGGGAATGCTAGCAGTGGCCTGTCACGGTATTCTGTCTGCCTTCTCCTAAGGCCTGCGACGCCAGCCTGGAGCATCTAGGCTCATGCCGAGTTCGTGGCCGCAC
Source organism: uncultured bacterium (assembly GCA_964465355.1). Taxonomy (GTDB): domain Bacteria; phylum Deinococcota; class Deinococci; order Deinococcales; family Trueperaceae; genus JAABTL01. The sequence goes on from CAYXJZ010000018.1 coordinate 37,606, forward strand.
CTAGCGCCGGTTGGGCCATGCTATGGCGAACCCCACCATCTACCGTAAATACTATGGTAAGCTTGCGTGGTGCGGCGCCAACAGCGCGCCCAAGGAGGCCGAGATGACCCTGGATCCAGAACGTCAACGCGCGCTCAAGGGCGCTTTGCTCAGCATCGAGAAGCAGTTCGGTCGTGGCGCGATCATGCGCCTGGGTGATGACCCGGGCGGCCTTTCCTTCGGCGTCGTGTCCACGGGTTCCTTGGGTGTCGACGTGGCCTTGGGGGTGGGTGGTTTCCCGCGCGGCCGGGTGGTCGAGGTGTACGGCCCCGAGTCGGGCGGGAAGACCACGCTCTCCCTGCACGTGGTGGCCGAGGCACAGGCTGCCGGCGGTGTGTGCGCCTTCGTCGACGCCGAGCATGCGCTCGATCCCGTGTACGCCCGGGCCCTTGGGGTGGATGTGGACGAGCTATTGGTGTCGCAGCCGGACACGGGTGAGCAGGCGCTCGAGATCGTGGAGTTGCTCGTCCGATCGGGTGCGGTGGACGTGGTGGTGGTGGACAGCGTGGCCGCCCTGGTGCCGCGTGCCGAGATCGAGGGGGAGATGGGGGATTCGCACGTCGGCTTGCAGGCGCGGTTGATGTCGCAGGCCCTGCGCAAGCTGACGGGGGTGATGAGCAAGTCGCGGACGACGGTGTTGTTCATCAACCAGATCAGGGAGAAGATCGGTGTGATGTACGGCAACCCCGAGACCACGCCTGGCGGCAGGGCGCTGAAGTTCTACGCCAGCGTGCGCGTGGAGGTGCGTCGCAAGGGGGACGTGAAGGTGGGGGGTGAGCGCGTCGGGAACCGGGTGCGGGTGAAGGTGACGAAGAACAAGGTGGCCCCGCCGTTCAGGGAGGCCGAGATCGAGATCATGTTCGGCAAGGGGATCGACCGCTTGGGCGACCTGCTGGGGATGGCCGCCGACCTTGGCGTGGTCCAGCGTTCCGGTTCGTGGTTCGCTTACGGCGACACGCGCCTGGGGCAAGGCAAGGAGAAGGCGGTGGAGTTCCTGGCACAGCAACCCGAGCTCCTGCGAGAGCTGCGGGAGCGGGTGTTGGCGGCGATCGGGACAGGACAGAAGGTGGGTGCCGCGGCTGGCTTCGGGGACGAGGGCGTCGAGGAGGAGATGGCTGCCTGAGGACTTGATTCCGGCTCGGCCTCCGGTCGGCCCCTGCTAGGCGCTTGGATGGACTAGCTTAGGGCATGCCACATCACGATGCCTTCTGGGGGGTACACCCCATCCTGCCAACGCCCTTCTTCGACGACGGCCGTGTCGACGGGGAAGGCATGCAGCGCCTGGTGGCGCATCAGCTTGCGGCCGGCGTGCAGGGGGTGGCGGTGCTCGGCTTCATGGGCGAGGCCCACAAGCTCTCCGGTGCCGAGCGCCGCGAGGCGCTCAGCGCGGCCGTGGCTGCCGCCGGTGATGCGCCGGTGTGGGTGGGGGTCAGGGCACTCGGCACGGCCGGCTGCATCGAGCAGGTGCAGGAGGCCGAGGCCCTAGGGGCCAGCGCCGTCTTCGTCGCGCCCATCGCGCCGCAGTCCGACGCGGCGCTCGAGGCCCACTTCCGGGCGGTCGCGGCCAGCACCAGCCTGCCCATGGCCTTGCACGACTACCCGGAGTCCTTCGGCATCAGCCTCAGCGTCGATCTCATCGGCCGTCTGGCTCGCGACGGGGTGGCGCCCTACCTCAAGGCCGAGGAGCCGCCGGTGCTGAGCAAGCAGCGCAAGGTGCTCGCCGCCAGCGAGGGCCGGATCGGCATCTTCGGCGGCCTGGGGGGGCAGTGGGTGTTCGAGGAGTTGGTGGCCGGTGCCGCCGGGGTCATGACTGGCCTAGCCTTCCCCGAGCTGTTGGTGGAGATCGTCGCCCGCTACGCTTCCGGCGATGTCGCCGGCGCAGGCGAGGTCTTCGACCGCATCCTGCCGCTCATCCGCTTCGAGTTCCAGCCCGGCATCGGTGTGGGCCTGCGCAAGCACGTCTACCGCCGTCGCGGGGTCTTCGACAGCGAGCATGTGCGCGCGCCTGCCCCCGTCCTGGACGCCGCCACCCTGGCGGACTTCGAGGCGGTCGTGGCGCGCTGTGGTCTCAGCCTCGACCGGCCTGGCTGGGTCGACGCGCCAGTGCCTGGTCCGGTGCCGCCCATCCGCCCGCCGCGTGGCTGAATCGCCCTGCCTGCACAGCTCAGCTAGCCGCTTCCAGGTGATGGGGCATCCGGCCCTCCGATATGCACCGTTTCGTGCCATGATTCGGTCCGATGGCTGACGAGACAGCACGTCGCGCCGACCTGGTCGAGCGCTTTCGCCGCCTGCAGACCGCCGTGGTCTGCGACGTGTATGACGAGATGGGCTGGGAGCCGCGGGCCTTGCGCCCCGACATCCGGCCCCTGGCCGGTGACGGCGGGCCCTTGGTGGGCTTCGCCGCGACCGTGGTCGGACGTCTGGAGCGTTTCAAGGGGCCCGATCGACGCAAGCTGGCCTTCGCCGATTCGCTACAACCCCACGACGTGGCGGTGTGGTCAGGGACGGACGCAGGTGGTTTCTGCCTGTTCGGCGACCTGATCGCGGCGTCCATGCAGCGCACCGGTGCCGCCGGGGCCATCGTGGACGGCGGCTTCCGCGACCGCGACGCGATCCACGCCACCGGCTTCCCCGTCTACGCCCGCTTCGTCACCCCCTTGCAGGGCTTGGGGCGCTGGCGGGTGGTGGACGAGCAGGTGCCCGTCACCGTGGCATCGGCCTATGGCGAGCCGGTGCTGGTCAAGCCGGGCGACCTGGTCTTCGCCGACGGCGACGGCGTGGTCGTGGTCGAACGAGAGCGCATCCTGCCCGTCCTCGAACGGGCTGAGGCGATCATCCGAGCCGAAGCCGAGGCGCGGCGCTTGAGCGCGGACGGCATGACGGCCCAAGACATGCTCGATCGTTTCGGGCATGTGTGAGGAGAAGAGCACTGCATGATCAGCGTCCCTCGTCCCGCCGATGAGCTCCCTGGTCAGGAGCTGGTCAACGACTTCTCGTTGGTCGTGGCCACCGCCAACGGCACGGGTTCCCAGACCGCCAACCTGACCCTGCTGCGCTCTTTCTTCCGCATGGGCATCCCGGTGCACGGCAAGAACGTGTTCCCCAGCAACATCCAGGGTCTGCCCACCTGGTACCACATCCGCGTCAGCAAGGACGGACACGTCGCCCGCAAGGTGAGCGAGGTGCTGGTTGGCTTCAACCCTGCCACCGTCGACGCCGACCTGCGCGAGCTCCCTGCCGGCGGCATCGCCGTCCTTCGTGACGACCTGCACCCCTCGGTGCAGCGCGATGACGTCAGCGTGCACGTGCTGCCTGTCAAAGAACTGTTGAGCGTCAGTGAGGCCAAGGGCAAGGTGCGCGACTACCTGGCCAACATGACCTACGTCGGCGCGCTTGCCTACCTGCTAGGGGTGCCGCTCGATGTGGTGGAGGGTGCGCTGGAGGTGCAGTTCGGCGGCCGCCGCAAGCTGATCGACCCCAACCTGCTGGTGGTCAAGGCCTCCTTCGAGTGGGCGTCTACCAACCTGCCCGAGCAGGACCGTTACCGGGTGCTGCCCATGTCGGCCACAGACGGCCTGCTGCTCATGACCGGCAACGAGGCCGGGGCCTTGGGCTCGGTCTTCGGCGGGGTCAGCCTGGTCGCCTGGTACCCCATCACGCCGTCCACCTCCTTCGTCGACGCCCTGCGCGAGTTCCTGCCGGAGTTGCGCAACGACGCAGAAGGGCGCCCCAGCTACACGGTGGTGCAGGCGGAGGACGAGCTCGCCGCTGCCGGCATGGTGGTCGGCGCTGGTTTCGCCGGCGCCCGCTCGCTCACCGCGACCAGCGGTCCCGGCATCTCGCTGATGGCCGAGTTCGCCGGCCTGGCCTACTACGCCGAGGTGCCGGCTGTCATCTGGGACGTGCAGCGGGTGGGGCCCAGCACCGGCCTGCCGACCCGCACCAGCCAAGGCGACCTCGCCTTCGCCTACGGCCTCGGCCACGGCGACGCCAAGCACGTTGTGCTCTTCCCCTCCTCCATCGAGGAGTGCTTCGAGTTCGGCTGGCGTTCCTTCGACCTGGCCGAGGAACTGCAGACGCCGGTGTTCGTGCTCTCCGACCTCGACCTCGGCATGAACACCTGGATGGGGCGCCCCTTCGACTACCCTGACGGCCCCATGCGCCGCGGCAAGGTGCTCAGCGCCGATGATGTGGAGCAACGCGGCTTCGCCCGCTACAAGGACGAGACCGGCGACGGCGTCGGCTGGCGCACCCTGCCAGGCAACAGCCATCCGCGCAGTGCCTACTTCGCCAGAGGCACCGGCCACAACGCCAACGCCGTCTACTCAGAGCGTTCGGACGACTGGCTGCAGAACTTCGAGCGCTTGGCGCGCAAGTTCGAGACGGTGCGGCGCATGGTGCCCAAGCCGGCGGTCGACCTGGTCGCAGACGCCACGACGGGCGTGATCGCCTTCGGCTCCACCCGCTACGCCTTGGAGGAGGCCCGCTCCCTGCTGGAGCACGATGGCCTGCGCTGCTCCTCGCTGCGGCTCAAGGCCCTGCCGCCAAGCGAAGAGGTGCGCGACTTCATCGTCGGCCACGAGCAGGTGGTGGTGCTGGAGATGAACCATGACGCGCAGCTCTTCGGCCTGCTGGCGGCCGCCTACCCTGACCTGGCGCCGCGGCTGCGCAGCGTCGCCTACTTGGACGGCCTGCCCTTCACCGCCGGCTTCGTCCGTGACCGCCTGTTCCCCTTCCTGACGTCAAAGGAGGCCTGAGATGGACCGCGCTCAAGTGCTCAAGGCCAACGCCGTCGGCCTGGCCAAGTCCGACTACCTGGGTACGCCAAGCACGCTGTGCAAGGGCTGCGGCCACAACTCCATCGCCAACCAGATCGTCCAGGTGGCCTTCGAGCTCTCCTTGCAGCCACACGAGATCCTCAAGCTCTCTGGCATCGGCTGCTCCAGCAAGTCGCCTGCCTACTTCCTCGGCATGTCGCACGGCTTCAACGCCCTGCACGGCCGCATGCCTTCGGTGGGCACCGGTGCGCTGCTGGCCAACCACCACCTGCGTGCCATCGGCGTGTCAGGCGACGGCGACACCGGCTCCATCGGCATGGGGCAGTACAAGCACCTGCTGCGCCGCAACCTGCGCATGGTCTACCTCATCGAGAACAACGGGGTGTACGGCCTGACCAAGGGCCAGTTCTCCGCCACCGCCGAGGAGGGGCTCAAGCTCAAGTACGCCGGTGAGAACGAGTACCCGGCCATCGATCTGTGCATGGAGGCCATCACATCCGGCTGCGGTTTCGTGGCCAGGTCCTTCGCCGGTGACGCCAAGCAGGTGAGGGAGCTGCTCAAGGCGGCCCTGTCGCACCGTGGCACGGCCGTGCTCGACATCATCAGTCCCTGCGTGGCCTTCAACAACGAGGACGACAGCCGCAAGAGCTACGCCTACGGTCGGGACCACGAGAAGGCCCTGCAGGACCTGGGCTGGGTTCCGCCGCAAGAGGAGATCGTCATCGCACCGACGGTGCCGGGCGAGCACAGGGTCGTCGAGTTGCACGACGGATCCAAGCTGGAGCTGCGCCATCTGGAAGAGGACTACGACCCCACCGACCGGCGTGGCGCGGTCGACCGGCTCATGCGCGCGAACGAGGCGGGGGAGTTCATCACCGGTCTGATCTACTACGACCCGTCCCGACCAGCCTTGGCCGAGACGGCGGGACTCGGCGACACGCCGCTGGCCGCCCTACCACCCGAAGTGCTTCGGCCATCCCCAGAACGCTTGGCCAAGGTGCTCAGCCGCTACTGAGGCCACAGAAGCTGACAGCATCGTAGGCTGCGAGCCATGTGGCGCTCGGTCTACGTCCCCTCGGCGATCCTCTCCTTCGCCGAGGGGACATTGGTACCGGTGCTGCCGCTGTACCTCGTCGCCCTCGGTGCGCCCTACTGGTTGATCGGTCTGGTCCTCGCGGCCGAGTCCATCGGGATGCTGTTGGGCGACGTACCGGCCGGCGGCCTGCTGCGGCGCCTCGACCACAAGCCGGTCATGCTCATCGGCGTGGCCGTCCTTGGGCTCACGGTGACCGCCACCGGCTTCGCCGCCGACGTCTGGTGGGTGTTGCTGTTGCGCCTGCTGGCCGGTCTGGGCTCAGCCCTATGGGGTGTGTCGCGGCATGCCTACTTGACCTCGGCCGTGCCGATGGCGCAGCGTGGCCGCGCCATCGCCGGCTTCGGCGGCGCCCAGCGTATCGGCTGGCTGATGGGGCCGGTGGCCGGCGGCTGGGTGGCTGCCAGTCACGGCTTCGCCGTCGTCTTCTGGCTCTACGGCCTGGTGGCGGTGGCGGCCTTCGCTGTCTGCATGGCCTACCTGCCGCGCGGCGAAGGGGGCCGGATAGCCGGCAGCGACCAGCACCGTGGGCACCGCGCTGCCTTGCTGGCTGTGCTGAGGGAGCACGGTCGCCTGCTGCTGACGGCCGGCTTCGCGCAACTCATGGGCCAGGCCGTGCGCAGTGGCCGGCGCATCCTGATCCCCCTCTTCGGTGCGGGGATCCTGGGCCTCGACGTGCAGCAGGTGGGGTGGATCGTGTCGCTGAGCGCCTTCTTCGACGTGGTCATGTTCCCGGTCGCCGGCCAGATCATGGACCGCTGGGGACGCAAGCACGCCATCGTGCCCAGCTTCCTGCTGCAGGCGATCGGCATGGCGCTGATCCCCTTGTCGGGTGGCTTCGTCGGTCTTGCGCTGGCCGGCAGCCTGATCGGCCTGGGCAATGGCATCGGTGCCGGATCCATGCTGACGCTGGGCTCCGACCTGGCGCCGCCAGGCGCCGTCGGCGAGTTCCTTGGGGTCTGGCGGCTGCTTGGCGATGCAGGGGCCTTGGGCGGCCCGGTGGTGGTCGGGGTGGTGGCCGACCTCCTGACCCTGCCGCTGGCCGCCGTTGCCGTGGCCACCCTTGGCCTTGGGTCTGCTCTGGCCTTCGCCTACGGCGTGCCGGAGACCTTGTCGAGATCGAAGCCCAGCGTGGTTTGAACGTTGGTGGTGAGCCGCAGCGGGGCTGGACGGGGGCCTGCTCCTCGCTCGAAACGCGCCCAACAGCTGCGGCAGACGTAGCGTTGGCGCGGTTTGCGGTAGCGGGGCAAGGCCTTGCTGCAGCCGTCGCAGACGAGGAAGTAGCGTGCCGGGGGCATGTTGAGGTCGCTGGCCTCGGCGCAGCGCTGGGGCTCTGCGCCGACCTGGACGGCCATGCGCCGCCAGGCTGGGCCGTGGCCGGCGCCAGGTGTGAGGGCGTGGGCGATCTCGTGCAAGACGGTGTCGCGCACGATGGGTTCTTCGTTGAGGACGACGAGCGGACGGGAGAGGGTGATGGTGCGCTGCGTGTAGTGGCAGCTGCCCAGCCGGCGCTTGGCGTGGTCGAAACGGAAACGCCAGGTGCCGAGGCCGTGCCGCTGCATGAGGTCGACCGCGAGGTGGCGGGCGGCGTCGGGATCCATGCCACGAGCCTACGACGGCACCCCACGGGCGGAATGTAGCTTCTTGGCGATCGCCAAGACCTTCTGGGCATATGACCGACACGTCCCCTCGATCGGGCGTCTGACGCCAGCCGCCGTAGGGCTGGCACGTCCGCTCTGGGACACCGGTCCTAGCGTGGGGATGTTATCAACGTGGGAACATGGAGCTTCCTGTCAGGACCGCCAAGGAGATCCAGCTGGCCGCAGCCGAGGCCGTGCAGCGCGAGACCGGCATCGACGAGGCCATGATCGAGGCCTTGGTGCACGCCTTCTACCGGCGGGTGCGGGAGGACGCGTTGATCGGCCCCGTCTTCACCGACCACGTGCAGGACTGGCCCGCGCACTTGGAACGGATGTGCGCCTTCTGGTCATCCGTCATGTTGGTCAGTGGCCGCTACCACGGCTACCCGATGCGCGCTCACCTGCCCTTGCCCATCGAGGCAAGGCACTTCGAGCGCTGGCTGGAGCTCTTCGCCGAGGTGACCACCGAGCTGTGCCAAGAGAAGGCCGCCGCCTTGTTCATGGATCGCGCGCAACGCATGGCGCTCAACTTCCAGCGGGGCATGGCGCTCATCGGCTAGCGCCAGGTCCGGCTGGGTTTCCGTCTGATCCGGGGGACGAACGGCTCCTGCGCTGCACCGAGACGTCTGCGACGATGGGGATGAACGGGGTGGGCTGCCAGGAGGGTGGACCATGAGCACATCGTTCGTCCAAGGGCGCTTCGCGGGCAAGACCGCCATCGTGACGGGGGCCGGCTCGGGGATCGGCAAGGCCACTGCCGTCAGGCTGCTGCAGGAGGGCGCCAGGGTCGTCGCCAGCGACATCTCGGCGCCTCGCCTGAGCGAGTTGGCGCTCGCCTTGCCTGCTGCCGACCTGGTGACCGTGGCCGGGGACGTCGCCGACGACGCGGTGGTCGAGGCCATCATCGACGCCACCGGTGGCCACATCGACGCCTTGGCCAACGTGGCAGGCATCATGGACGGTTTCGAGCCGACCGCCGAGGTCGACGACGCCACCTGGGAGCGGGTGATGCGGGTCA